>NZ_JBBNLN010000017.1:0-38100 GCF_040092445.1 Collinsella sp. CLA-ER-H11
GCCTTTCCTTCCATTCGTCACCTTCATTACTCCAACGACGAATTCTAGGCGGTGTCCCCGTCCTTTCTTGAAAGGGCGGAGGCGGGGCATGCCCCGCCTCTTACACCACATCTCTGTGCGCTACCGTGCGTGGTGCGCTTCGATGTTGAATACTCCCAAAAATGCATGGCGGAACATGACCCACCTGGCCAAAAGCGCTCAAGTTCGGCATTCGGGGACGCCTGCCAATTCACAATACATACAAGTCACGGCTCTAGTAACCGTTGAACGGTCAAAATCGACCGTTCACCCCATGGTGGTTAGGTGAACGTTCACCTTTTAAGTCGCAATGAATTAGTATAGTGAACGTTCACCTAGAGGATAACGAGCGCATCGTGCGCCCGCTCCGCCAACAAAGGGGTTGTTTGATGAAAAACTTCATGGACGATCAGGATTTCCTGCTGAGCACCAAGACCGGCGAGGAGCTGTTCCACAACTTTGCCGAGGGCATGCCCATCGTCGACTACCACTGCCACATTTCTCCCAAGGAGATTTGGGACGACAAGCGTTTTGAGAACATCACCGAGGTTTGGCTGGGCGGTGACCACTACAAGTGGCGCCTGATGCGTGCAAACGGCGTTGATGAGCGCTTCATTACCGGCGATGCCCCTGCTCGTGAGAAGTTCCAGAAGTGGGCCGAGACCCTGGGCCGTTGTGTGGGCAACCCCGTCTTTGAGTGGAGCCACCTGGAGCTTAAGCGTTACTTTGGCTACGAGGGCGTCCTAAACGGCAAAACCGCTCAGGAGGTCTGGGACCTTGCCAACGCCAAGCTCGCTGAGGCCAGCTTTACCTGCCGTAACCTGATCAAGCAGTCCAACGTCCGCATGATCTGCACTACCGACGACCCCGCCGACAGCTTTGAGTGGCACAAAAAGATTGCCGCCGACGACAGTTTTGACGTTCAGGTCGTTCCCGCCATGCGCCCCGATGCCGCCCTGCGCATCGAGCGTGGCCAGGAGTTCGCCGACTACTGCAAGCATCTCTCCGAGGTTGCCGGCGTTGAGATCAGCGACTTCGAGGGCATGAAGGCCGCCATCTCCAAGCGCTACGATGTCGCCCACGAGCTGGGCTGCCGCGCTTCCGACCACGCGCTCGACTACGTTATGTACGTTCCGGCTACCGCCGACGAGATCGAGACTATCTTTGCCAAGGGCCTTGCCGCCGAGCCGCTTACCGAGGACGAGGTCCTCAAGTACAAGACGGCCTTTATGCAGTTCGTCGCCGGCGAGTATGTCCGCCTTGGCTGGGCCATGCAGCTGCACTTTGGCTGCAAGCGTGACAACAACCGCGCTATGTTCGCCAAGCTCGGTCCCGACACCGGCTACGATTGCATCTCCAACTACACGCCGTCCGACCAGCTGGCCGATTTCCTCAACTCCATCCAGGAGTCCACGGGTCTGCCCAAGACCATTCTGTACAGCCTGAACCCCATCGACAACACCATGATTGATACCGTGATGGGCTGCTTCCAGGAGGCTCCGACCGCAGGCAAGATCCAGAACGGCTCTGCCTGGTGGTTCAACGACAACGAGGTCGGTATGCGCGAGCAGCTCACGGCTCTGGCTAACGAGGGCGTGCTGGGCAACTTTGTGGGCATGCTTACCGATTCCCGCTCCTTCCTGTCCTACCCGCGTCACGAGTACTTCCGTCGCGTGCTGTGCGGCGTGATCGGCGAGTGGGTCGAGCAGGGCAAGTATCCGGCCGACATGGAGCTGCTGGGAGCCATCGTGCGCGACATCAGCTACAACAACGCGGTTCGCTACTTTGGCTTTGACCTGGATACCGTCGAGGCCTAAACCCGCATCGAATCACACTGAACCCGGGAGCGCCGTTGCCACACGCGGCGCTCCGTTTTGCTTGCACGCTAACAAACGCCTAAGGAGACACATAGATGGAGAACATCAGCTACGAGACGCTCAAGAAGATCGGCTACAAGGGCTACCTGCTGCCCAAGGACGCGCCCGAGAAGGTTCTGCAGTTTGGCGAGGGCAATTTCCTGCGCGCCTTCGTCGACCGCTTCTTTGACATGGGCAACGAGGCAACCGGCTGGAACGGCAAGGTTGTCATGGTGCAGCCCATCAGCGGCGCCTTTGGCTTTGCCGACGGCATCAATGCCCAGGACGACCTGTACACCGTGCTGGTGCGCGGCAAGGAGAACGGCAACACGGTTGACGAGTCCCGCGTGATCAGCGCCTGCAGCCGCTGCCTCAATCCGTATCGCGAGGACGACTACCGCGCCATGATGGAGGTTGCCGTCTCCGACGACCTGGAGATCATCGTCTCCAACACCACCGAGGCCGGTATCGCCTACGACCCGTCCTGCAAGGCCGACGACATGCCGCCCGCGAGCTTCCCCGCCAAGCTTGCCCAGGTGCTCCACACCCGCTGGGCTGCCGGCAAGCCGGGCGTCATCGTACTCGCCTGCGAGCTCATCGATCACAACGGCGAGGAGCTGCTGCGCATCATGAACCAGTACGTGAGCGACTGGGGCTGGGAGGACGAGTTTTCGCAGTGGATGGCCAACGACTGCACCGTCTGCACCACGCTCGTCGACACCATCGTCCCGGGTCGTATCCGCGACCCCAAGGAGGCCGCTGCCGTGGCCGAGCGCCTGGGCTACGAGGATCCCTTCCTGGCCGTGCGCGAGCCCTTCCAGATGTGGGGCATCCAGGGCGACGAGTCGCTTGCCGAGAAGCTTCCCTTCGTAAAGGCCGGCCTGCCGGGCGTCTTTGTGACCCCCGATGTCACCCCGTACAAGAAGCGCAAGGTCCGCATCCTCAACGGCGCCCACACTGCCTTTGTTCCGGGCTCCTGGGTTGCCGGCTTTGACATCGTGCGCGATTGCATGCACGACGAGACCGTCCGCGGCTTCATGAACACCATGCTCTACGACGAGGTCATCCCGACGCTTGCCGCCGACCTGGACGTCGAGGACTGCAAGGCCTTTGCTGCCGCCGTCGAGAACCGCTTCGACAACCCGTTTATCGACCATGCGCTGCTCTCCATTTGCCTCAACTCCACCGCCAAATGGCGTGCTCGCGACCTGCCCACGCTCAAGGACTATGTTGCCGAGACCGGCAACCTGCCCAAGTGCCTGGCGACGAGCCTCGCTACGCTCATTGCCTTCTATACTCAGGAGCTCGTTGCTCGCGAGGGCGATGGCCTGCACCTGCGCCGCGCCGACGGCACCGAGTACACCGCTCAGGACGATGCCTTCGTGCTCGATTTCTACGCCGCCCACGCCGGTACAGACGATGCCGAGCTGGTGCACGACGTGCTCACCAATGAGCAAATGTGGGGCGAGGACCTTACGAAGATCGCCGGTCTTGAGGAGTTCGTCGTCAGCACACTCGCCGTCGTGCGTGTCGAGGGCGCCAAGCAGGCCTTCGCCAACGCTCAGGCGTAAATTCCCGGTGCGGGCGCCAGGCGGCTTGCCCGCGCCTCGACTTCTGCTCAACCTGTAGGGTTAGGACCATTTGTAATGAACACTATCCAGATCAATCCGGCCGATAACGTGATCGTCGCGCTGTCGCCGCTTGCCAAGGGTGCCGCCGTCGCGGTTCCCGGGGTGGGCGAGGTCGTTGCCGCGGAGAATATTCCGCAGGGCCACAAGATGGCCGTGCGTGCCATTGCGGCGGGGGAGGACGTCGTCAAGTACGGTCTTCCTATCGGCCACGTGACGGGCGACATCCAGCCCGGTCAGTGGCTTCATACGCATAACGTCAAGACCAACCTTTCGGGCGAGGTCGAGTACGCTTACAACCCGACGCATCCGGTTGTTGAGCCGGTTGAGCCCGAGACCTTTATGGGCTTCCGTCGCGCCGACGGTCGCGCCGCCACGCGCAACGAGCTGTGGATTATCCCCACGGTCGGCTGCGTCAACGAGGTCGCGCGCGCCATGTGCGAGCAGGCTCAGGATCTGGTCGAGGGTTCGCTGGAGGGCGTTTACTACTTCCCGCATCCCTTTGGCTGCTCCCAGACCGGCGCCGACCACGCCCAGACACGCCGTCTGCTGGTGGCGCTTTCGCGTCACGCAAACGCTGCGGGTGTGCTGTTCCTATCGCTCGGTTGCGAAAACTGCACGCACCAGCAGGTGCTTGACGAGCTCGGTGACTTCGATCACGAGCGCGTTCGCTTCCTCACCTGCCAGAATGTAGCCGACGAGCAGGTCGAGGGCCACAAGATCCTGTCCGAGCTGGCCGACCTGGCCAAGCGGGCCAAGCGTGAGCCCATTCCCGCCTCCGAACTGGTCATTGGCCTTAAGTGCGGTGGCTCTGACGGTCTTTCGGGCATTACCGCCAACCCCACGATCGGTCGCGTGAGCGATATGGTCGTAGCCCGCGGTGGCACATCGGTGCTCACCGAGGTGCCCGAGATGTTTGGCGCCGAGAGCATTCTGCTCGATCGCTGCGAGGACGAGCAGGTGTTTAACGCCGCCTCCGACATGCTCAACGGCTTTAAGGATTACTTTATTAGCCATGGCGAGGTCGTCTACGAGAACCCGAGCCCCGGCAACAAGGACGGCGGCATTACCACGCTCGAGGACAAGAGCTGCGGCTGCGTGCAAAAGGGCGGATCTGCCCCCATCGTCGACGTGCTGCCGTACGCCGGTCAGGCTACCAAGCATGGTCTGAACATGTTGTGCGGTCCGGGCAACGACATGGTATCCACCACGGCCCTGACGGCTGCCGGCTGCCACGTGATCCTGTTCTCGACCGGCCGCGGCACGCCGTTTGGTGCGCCGGCGCCTACGCTCAAGGTGTTCACCAACCAGCGCCTGTGCGACCACAAGGCCAACTGGATGGACTTTAACGCCGGTGTGGTGGCTACGGGCGAGCGTACGCTCGATGAGGCTGCCGGCGATCTGTATCAGCTGGTGCTGGACACGGCGAGCGGCAAGCTTACCAGCGCCGAGCGTCGCGGCTGTCACGAGATCAGCATCTGGAAGGACGGCGTCTGCCTGTAGCGATGACACGTTGAGCGCGTGATCGGGCAAGCTGTTGCAAAGACCGGACGACCCCGCTGAGGACATTCTCGGCGGGGTCGTTTTTCGTTTCTCGTTGCGTTGTCGTGCACGGCTTTTTTGGGGAAGGGCGCCCGGCACCTCCCTCATCTCCAGAGAACAATGAACGTTCACCTAGTGGTTGCGTGGTGCTGAATCGACTTAATAATCAAAAATGCAGGGATCTTTTCATTTTCAGGTCCGTTCAACGGCAAAAAACGACCGTTCAAGGATAATATACAAGTGAACGTTCACCTATTATAAGCAATCGCGCATAATCTAGCTAAACGTTCACCCTGAACGGCATGCAGACAGACGTCGGTATGGACTCCAATGTCTTGTTCCAAGACAATCGAGAAAAGAGAGGGAGCTCGATGACTAACAAGATCGGTAAAAAGCGCAAGATCACATTCTGGACGCGCTTGGGCTTTGGTATGGGCGGCATGCTCAACTCTGGTGCCCTGACCTTTACGCACAGCTACATGGTGCTGTTCCTGTCCACGGAGTGCGGTCTGTCCGCAGGCGAGGCTGCGCTGATCAGCTCGTTCGCCATCTATCTCAACGCCATTCTGTGCCCGCTCATGGGCTTTGTGGCCGATAACTTCTACGCTACCAAGATCGGCCGTATCTTTGGCCGCCGCCGTTTCTGGATCTTGCTGGCAATCCCGATGATGGTCGCCGAGCCGCTCATCTTTGTGGCTACGCCGTTTGGTTTCCCGTACTACTTTGTGCTGTACCTGATCTACAACGTCGCGTATACGTTCTGCACCGCCAACCTGTCGCCGCTTACCATTGAGATGACCGACGACTTCAAGGAGCGTACGTACCTCACCGGCTACAAGCATCTCTTTGGTAACGCCGCCGGCTTCCTGATGGCAGCACTCGTCGGCTTTGGCTTTGGCACCTTCGGCGAGACCAACCCGTTCAGCTACTTCATCATCGCTACGGTCAACGCTTCGGTCATGGCGATCTCGCTGCTGTGCGTGTACCTGTCCACGTGGGAGCACACCCCCGAGGAGGTGGCTCAGGAGAAGATCGAGAGCGTCGGCGAGGGTATCAAGAAGTTCTTCATCGACGTTGTCTCTACCTTCCGCAACAAGTCCTTCCGCAAGGTCCTGTATGCACAGGTCTCCACGAAGCTCGCTGCTGCCTGCTGGTCTGCCTGCCTGTCCTTCTTCATCGTCTACTGCCTGCAGATTCCTAAGTCCTATGAGTCCGTGATGGAGATGCCCGGCAAGGTCGTCGCTATCGTCTGCACCGCCATCTGGGTTGCCCTCATGGCCAAGAAGGGCTTCCACAAGTCTTGGTACCTGGCCAACGTCGGTTGCGCTGCGTGCATCATCGCCTACAACTACTTCGCCTTTGGTCAGATTAACGGCACCTCCACGGTCGCCATCGCCATGATTGCCTACCCCATCATCTTCGCCATCTGGAAGTTCTTCTACGTTGGTTTCCAGTACCTGCCCGATGTTCTGCTCAACTACATCCCCGATGTCGATGAGCTCATCACCCTGCGTCGTCGCGAGGGCATCTACAGCTCCGCTCAGCAGCTCTGCCAGCAGATCGCCCAGGCTATCGCCGTCAACGCATGGGCTATCGTCCTTGCTGCCTCCGGCTTCATTCAGACCGCCGGCAACAGCGACGCCGTAACCCAGCCCGCCACCGTGCCTCTGTACATCTGCGGCTACATGCTCATCGGCTGCGCCGGCTTCTTCCTGCTCGCGGCTGTCCTTGCCCGCGGCATCAAGATCGACAAGGAGCAGTGCGACATCCTTTGCGACGAGATCCGCCGTGTCAAGGAGGGTGGCAAGATGGCCGACGTCCAGCCCGAGGTCAAGGCTCTTTGCGAGGAGCTCTCCGGCTTCAAGTACGAGGACTGCTTCGCTCACAACAACGTTGGCTTCCAGGACGGCAGCGTAATCCCCGCCGAGTAGGGCAGGCGCATCGTCCAAATCACAGGGCCGTGCCACCGGAGATCAACCGGCGGGTGCGGCCCTTTTTTAAAAACGAGTAGTATGAACTTCTGATTACATTTGAGGGAGAGACCCATGGAGACGAACGTTATCTGGCGTAACGCCCGCGCGGCCGTTATCGAGCTCGACGACGGTGGCTACTTTACCTGTGCCGATACGTGGGAGATCTTTGTCAACGATGAGCCCGTCGGTACCACGAATACGGTCGAGACCTATGTTGACGGCCTGGTTCCCGGCAAGCGCAACCTCGTCCGCTTTGTCTGCGGCGAGCGTGAGCTGAGTGTGGGCGTCACCACGCCCGCGGAGCCCTTTACCATCAACGTTCGCGACTGCGGCGCTAAAGGCGATGCCGAGCACGATGACACCACCAATATCCAGGCTGCCATCATGGCTTGCCCCAAGGGCGGGCGCGTGTTGATTCCCGCCGGTAACTACCGCATCAAGTCCCTCTTCCTTAAGAGCAATATCAACATCGAGCTTGCGGAGGGCGCGGTGCTGCTGGCCCGTCACGACCGCGCGGCGCTTGCCTACATTCCGGGCACGGTCACGGGTGACAAGGGCACCGGGTATGCCGGCACCGATATGCTGCCCCTGGGCCGCTGGGAGGGCGAGAGCTTTTCGACCTATTGCTCGACCTTTACGGGTCTGAGCGTGCACGACGTGTGCATCTATGGCCGCGGCGCCATCGACGGCCAGACCGATTTTGCCGAGGATAACTGGTGGAACAAGGACTTTAAGAATATCTTCCGCCCCGAGGAGGGCCGCGAGGTCGCCCGCCCGCGCATGATCTTCCTGTCCGAGTGCGAAAACGTGAGCCTTGCCGGCTTTACCGTCCGCAACAGCCCGGCGTGGAACATCCATCCCGTCTTGTGCGAGCACGTCGATGCGCTCTGCCTGTCAATCGAAGGTCCCAAGAACTCCCACAACACCGATGGCTTCGATCCCGAGAGCTGCGGTTTTGTTCGCGTCCTGGGTTGCCAGTTCTCGGTGGGCGATGACTGTATCGCCATCAAGAGCGGCAAGCTGGGCATCGAGCCCGAGCTTCGTCCCGCTACGCACGATATGCTCGTCTCGCACTGCTACATGCACGATGGCCACGGCGCCGTGGTGCTGGGATCCGAGGCTGCCGGCGGCATCAAGGACCTTACCGTGAGCAAGTGCCTCTTTGAGCGCACCGACCGTGGCCTGCGCGTCAAGACCCGCCGCGGCCGCGGCAAGGACGCCGTCAACGTGGGTATCACCTTCGAGCACATTCGCATGGATGAGGTGCTCACGCCTTTCGTGGTCAATTCGTTCTACTTCTGCGACAAGGACGGCAAGACCGACTACGTTCAGAGCCGCGAGGCACTGCCCGTCGACGACCGTACGCCCGGCTTTGGCGCCACGACGTTCCGCGACATCGAGGCCACCAACTGCCACGCGGCCGCGGCCTATATCACGGGACTGCCCGAGAGCAAGGTGACGCGCCTGACGTTCCAGGATGTCCATGTGACCTTTGCCGCTGATGCCGAGCCCTTTGTGCCGGCCATGGCCTGTGGCGTGGAGCCGATGGTGCGCCAGGGCATCATCGCGCAGAACGTGAAAGTCCTCGACCTGCAAAACGTGGTGATTGAGGGTCAGGACGGCGAGGAGCTGCAGCTCCAGAACGTCGACAAGGTCGTCCGTTCCTAACTCGGGTTGATGGCCAGGGCTGCATTGTCGGATAGATCGGCAATGCAGCCTTTATGCGATACGGCCGTGTGCGCTGCGCTGCGCATCATGGTGAAAGGGAATGCATGCTCAATAAAACGATTCCTGTCGGGGTCGATGGCTCGTCTGCCACGATTACGTCTTATGTGTTTGCCCCGACCGAAGATGCTTATGCTTTAAAACCGCTGCCTGCAGTTGTGGTCGTGCCAGGAGGCGGCTACGACCATGTTTCGCCGCGCGAAGGCGAGCCGGTAGCGCTCCGTTTGCTGGCAATGGGCTACCAAGCGTTTGTGTTGAACTACTCGGTTGCTCCGGCTGTCTATCCGCTGGCATTGCAAGAACTCGCGCGAACGGTCGATACCGTTCGAAGCCATGCGACGGAGTTTTGCGTCGATCCCAATCGAATTACGGTCATGGGTTTTTCGGCGGGTGGACACCTGGTTGGCTTGCTCGGGGCGCTTTGGGACAAACCTTGGCTTGCAGAGTCGATTGCGACATCGCCTGAGTCGATTCGGCCTGACGCACTTTGCTTGGGCTATCCGGTCGTAAGCTCGGGGGCCTATGCCCATCGTGGCTCGTTTGAACACCTAACGGGTGCCGATGACGTTTTGGCCCAAAAGTTGTCGATCGAGAATATGGTGGGCGAGGGCTTCCCCCGTACGTTCTTGTGGCATACCGCCGAGGATGCATCGGTGCCAGTTCAAAATAGCCTCCTTCTTGCGCAGGCTCTTGCCGACCACGGGATTGGCTTTAGCCTACATGTCTTTCCGCATGGAAAGCATGGGGCATCGCTCGCCACGGCCCTAACGGCATTTAAGGGCTGCGCCGAGCATGTTCAGCCACAAGTTCAGGGCTGGCCTGAGCAGTTCGCTTCCTGGGAGCGTGATGGACGATGAGCGAAAGTATCTATACGCTGCGCGTTTCGAGGGCTGCGGCAGGAGTGTATCCAACGATTTCCGATGCCTTGGCGGCAGCCGATCAGCTCTATCCGGATGCCGAGCAACCGGTGATGATTCGCGTCGATCCGGGCGAGTATCGCGAGCGGGTCGAGATTCATCGCTCGCATGTGACGATTGAGGGAGAGACGGCCGATAGCGTGCGTATCGTGGGCGGCTTGGGCGCCAAGATGCCCTCGGGGGACGGATCGGGCATCGACGGAATGCTCGGCACCTTTAGGACCTATACCGTTTTGGTCGATGCCGACGACGTGCGGCTCGAGAACCTAACGATCGTAAATGATGCCGGCGATGGGCGCGAGGTCGGTCAGGCGATTGCCCTGTATGCCGATGGCGACCGTCTGGTTGTCGATGCCTGCTGCATTAAGGGGCACCAGGACACACTGTTTTTGGGTCCGCTGCCGCCGCATGAGGTCAAACCGGGCGGGTTCATAGGACCCAAACAGTATGCGCCGCGCCGGGTGGGGCGCCAATATTTCCGACGTTGCCGGATCGAGGGCGATGTCGACTTTATCTTTGGCGGCGCGCGTGCCTACTTTGAGGGGTGCGAGATTCGCTCGCTCAACCGCGATATGGATGTCAACGGGTATGTAACGGCAGCCTCCACGCCTAAAGGCGAGCCGTACGGATTTGTGTTTCATGGTTGTTCGTTTACAGCTCCGGATGGCGTGGCACCGGATTCGGTCTACCTGGGCCGTCCTTGGCGCGAATGGGCACAAACTGCGCTGATCGATTGCTGGCTGGGACGACATATCAAGCGCGAAGGCTGGTGGGATTGGAATAAGCCGGCGGCGCACAGCTGCGCGCAGTATGCTGGCGCAATCCTGCATGGGCCGGCGGGTGATACTACCGACTGGGTGCCGTGGGCAAATAAACTCGATGTGATGGCTGCCGCCGGGTACGCCCGCGAACAGGTGCTTGCCGGTGCGGACGGCTGGGATCCCGAGGGCGGCGACGGTGATGCGGTGGAGACGGCTGGGCTATCTGCCAATGGCCGCACCGTGCACATCGAGACGTACTGCGAAGACGAGCCTGCGCTGCGTGCCCGGCTGAAGCGCGAGGGACGTTCGGCTGCTTTTACGGGCAAGACTCCTGCAGATTTTGAGGCATGGAAGATTGCGACCAGGACTCGTCTGTACGATGTTTTGGGCCTTTCGCTTATGGATCGCGTCCCGATTGAGATTCGTGAGCTCAGCCGCGTGCGGGTTGCCGGCGGCATCGTGCGCACCCATGCGATATTGCAGGTTGAGCACGATGTGTGGATGCCGTTTTACCTGTTGGAGCGTCTTGTCCTAAGCTTGATGAGCGGGGGCTCAAACGCTGTTATATCTGCCCGCATGGCCATCAGGGAGCGGGTGCTGCAAGCGTAGCCGGTGTTGCGGGCGTGCCGGCTGTCGATGATGCCGTGCGTAAGTTCAATTACGACTACGGTCTGCGTTTGGCACGCATGGGTTACGTAACCGTCTGTCCTGATGCGCGCGGTTGGGGATACCGTCGTGACTGGAAGGGCCAGGGCGATGACGAGAACAGCTACCTGCGCGGTACGTGTCTGAATCAAGCACGTATGGCCGAGCCACTGGGTCTTACGGTTGCGGGCCTCAACGTCTGGGACAACATGCGCTTGATCGATTACTTGGAGGCGCGCGGCGACATTGCCATGGATGACTTGGGTTGCTTTGGTTTTTCGGGTGGCGGCTACATGACGTTGTACCTGGCCGCACTCGACCCGCGTGTGCGCAAGGCGTTTGTCTCGGGCTATCTGTATGGTGTCGGTGATTCGTTGCTGCATCTCAATGGCAATTGCAGCTGCAACTACACACCCGGACTTTGGCGCTTACTCGACATGGGCGATATTGCCTCGCTCATCGCGCCGCATCCGCTGTTGGTGCAGAGCTGCGAAGAGGATCATCTGAACGGTGCGCGCGGGCTGAAAAATGTTGACGAGCAGCTCGAGATCGTGCGCGATGCCTACAAGTTGCTGGGTCGCAGAGATGGCCTGCGGCACGAGGTGTGTCCGGGTGAACACCATCTGGGCGTGGCACATCTTGCCGAGGATATCGAATGGCTCGATTCGCACGTTGCGGAATGCGCCCCCGTGCATAGCCCCTCGGCATGCTGCGAATAAACGGTACGTTCCTGTATGACCGCCGATGGGCGGATGAGGAGAAGATTATGGAAACGAAGAGCTTGAGTGAATCGACCATTTGCTGCTTTGGCGACTCAACGACCTGGGGCGACAACGGCTGCGGTGGGGGAGGCAACGACATCTCGTGGACCTCGCATTTGGGCGCGTTGCTGGGAGGTGCGGTCATCGAGAACTTTGGCATCAAGGGTTCGCGTATCGCCATCAAGGCCGACCGCAGCGATTCGTTTGTCGAGCGCCTGGACGGCATCGACAATGCGGCTGATATCTACATCGTCTTTGGCGGCGTCAACGACTTTAGCCGCAACGTGCCGCTTGGCGAGTTGGGCAGTACCGATGTGCACGAGTTCTATGGTGCACTCGATTACCTGATCCGCACCATCACGGCGCGTTCGCCCCAGGCAAAGCTTGTGTTTATGACGCCGTGCAAGACGAGCGGTAAGCACGAGAAGGATATCCCGGCAAGCGATGAGCTCAATCACCTGGGGTTGACGCAGGTCGCCTACGTAAAGGCGATGCTCGAGGTCTGTGACCGCTACTCCGTTCCGGTGATTGACCTGTATGCGCAAAGTGACATCAGCCCGTTTTTGCCGGAGCACCGCGAGCTCTATATGCCGGACGGTCTGCATTACAGTCCTGCCGGCTATGAGCGCCTGGCGCATCGCATCGCCGCGGGTCTCACCGCCGTTTGCCGCTAAAAGTCTGCCGTTTGCGGGGAATATAGGGTTAACGTTCACCCTATATTCCCCGTTCGCGTTACACTAGGGGTAACGTTCACCTATCGTTTATGTCAGAGGGGACAGCAATGGGTTGCAATCAAATCCTGGACCGTTATATCGAGCAGTTGATCGAAACCTCTACGCCGCAGGCGCCGGCTTGGAATATCGAAAAGCTCCGTGCCGGCAAGGAGAACACCTGGAACTATATCGACGGCTGCATGATCAAGGCGCTCATCGAGCTGTACGAGATCACGGGTGAGCAGCGCTACCTGACCTTTGCCGATGACTACATCGATTTCTTTGTCCAGGACGACGGTACCATCAAGCATTACAACCCGCAGGATTACAACCTCGATAACGTCAATGCGGGCAAGACCCTCTACAAGCTCTATGACCTGGTGGGCAAGCCCAAGTACCGTGCCGCCATGGACACCATCTACCGCCAGCTCGAGACCCAGCCGCGCACCAAAGAAGGCGTGTTTTGGCACAAGGCCGTCTATCCCAACCAGATCTGGCTCGATGGCATGTATATGGCCCAGCCGTTCTACATGCAGTACGAGCTGAGCTTCCACAACCGTCGTGCCTGCTCGGACAGCTTCCATATGTTCCAGGTCGTGCATGACCTGATGCGCAACCCCCTCAACGGTCTGTACTATCACGCTTACGACGCGAGCCGCAAACAGTTCTGGTGCGACCCGGTCACCGGCCTTTCGGCTAACTTCTGGCTGCGCGCCGAGGGCTGGTTTGCCATGGCACTCATCGATACCTGGGAGCTCATGCCGCCTTCGATGTCGGCCGAGAAGGATGAGATTCGCAAGATGTTCCACGACCTGATCGATGCCATGCTGCCGTATCAGGACGAGAAGACCGGCATGTGGCATCAGGTCATCAACCTGCCCAATATCGCCCCCAACTACCTGGAGGAGTCTGGTAGCGCGATTTTTGCCAATGCCATCATGAAGGGCGTGCGTCTAGGCGTGCTGGGCGAGCGTTACTACCAGTACGGCCGTCGCGCCTTCGACGGCATCTGCGAGACCTGCCTGTCCGAGCATGATGGGCAGCTGGCGCTCGACAACATCTGCCTGGTCGCGGGCTTGGGAAACACCGCGCACCGCGAGGGCACGTTTGGTTACTACATGAGCGAGCCTATCGTCAAAAACGATGCGAAGGGCGTGGCGCCGCTGGTGCTTGCCTATATCGAGACCATGCATCACGACAAACTGGCCGGCAGGCATGACCCGCTTGCTCCCTCGGGCGTGTGCTCTATCGAGGACCCGTTTGGCGGATACACCCCGGGCATCAACGCTCATAAGGGATGTGAATAACGTGGGGGCTATTACTCCGGGTGTGCGTTTGCACGACCTTCCGCAGGGGACCGTCGAGGAACGCATCCGCATGGCGGGAGAGCTGGGCTTTTCGTGCATTCAGCTGCCGAGCAAGGTGCTCTACGCATCGATGGGGATCGATCGAGGCGGCCTGACCCGCGAGCTTGCCGACCATTTGCGTGCGGTGCTCGACGAGGCGGGCGTTTCGGTCGCCGTGCTCGGCTGCTATAAGAATTTGGCGACGCCCGATCGCCAACAGCTCATGGATAACTTTGCCGAGTACGAGTCGTGCCTCAACTTTGCCCAGATGCTCGGCGGATGCCCGGTTGGTACCGAGACCGGTCGTCCCAATGCGCAGAACCGCGTTGCTGACGACCGTATGACCGACGAGGCGCTCGATGCGTTTATGGACGGACTCGCACGCGTCTGCGAGTGCGCCGAGGCCGTGGGTGGGCAAATACTGATCGAGCCCGGTTGGAACGAGACGGTTAATACTCCGGATCGCTGCCGTGAGGTGCTGGAGCGCGTCTCGAGCCCGTCGCTCGGCGTGATCTACGACCCGGTATCGCTGCTGCACCCCAGTGTCGTTGACGAAGCGCAGGAAATCACCGCGCGCATGCTCTACTTATGCGGCAGTAAGATCCGCGTGCTGCACGCCAAGGATTTTGAGATCGTTGATAACGAGGACGGAGCCGGATGGTGCGACGGTACGGGTTCGCGCCTGGTGTGTCATGGCGTGGGCGAGACGGGCCGCTATGACTTTGAGCCCGTAGTGGCCTGGGCGGCTGCCGCCTGCCCTGGGATTCCCTGCGTGGTCGAGAACAGTGTGCCGGCGACGGCGGCTGACTGCCTGGCGACACTCGAGCACATGTCTGCTCGCTGCGGGGCTTCTCATCGCGAGTTATAGCATTGGCTTTTGCCGTGTCGGCAGATTGAGATTACCTGTATGGGGGCGGCGGTGAAGGGTCTTTATCGTCGCCCCCATTGGATTGCATTAAAAAGGGGAGTTGCGTGGCTATCCACATTGTCGAAGAGGCGAATCGTTGCCTAGGTTGTAAAAGGGCGTTCTGTCAGATTAAGGGCTGCCCGGTTCAGACGCCTATTCCGCAGGTCATCGACCTGTTCAAACAGCGTCGTCTAGAAGAAGCGGGCGAGCTGCTGTTCCAGAACAATCCCATGAGCGCGGTCTGCTCTATGGTGTGCAACCATTCGGGCCAGTGCGAGGGTGCTTGCATCCAGGGCCGCAAGGGCACACCCGTGCATTTCTCGAGCATCGAGAACTATATCTCGACAGCGTATTTGGATCGTAAGGAGTGGAAGCCCGCGCCGTCGTGCGGCAAACAGGTTGCCGTGGTCGGTTCCGGTCCCGCCGGTATTACCGTGGCCATTAAGATGGCCCAGCTGGGCTGTGCCGTCACGGTATTTGAACAGCGCCCCGAGATCGGCGGTGTGCTGGAGTACGGTATCCCCGAGTTCCGCCTGCCCCGTGCGCTCGTACAAAAGTACCGTCACGTGATGTGCTCGCTTGGCGTGCGCGTGCGCCCCTCGACCACCATCGGCGGCGCACTGCACATCGATGACCTGCTACGTGACGGCTACGACGCGGTCTTTGTCGGTACCGGTACCTGGCGAGCTCGCAAACTGGGTATTCCCGGCGAGTCGCGCGGCAACGTGCTGTTTGGTATCGATTACCTGGTTGATCCTTCGAGTGTGGCGATCGGACAGAATGTGGCGGTCATCGGTGCCGGTAACGTGGCCATGGATGTGGCCCGCACGGCGCTGCGCTCGGGTGCTCGTAAGGTCACCGTGTATGCTCGATCGCGCCATATCTCGGCCATCGATGACGAGGTGGAGCTGACCGAGCTTGACGGTGCCGAGATTGTGTGCGGCAAGGCGATCTGCGCCATCGACGATAACGGTCCGGTGTTCGAGACGGCTATCTTTGACGAGGACAACAACGTGGTGGGCTACGAGGAGGAGCTCGACCATGTGTCCGCCGACACAGTTGTGATCGCGGCTTCGCAGGTGCCCAAGGACAAGCTTGTGCTTACGACGGGCGGTCTGGAGACCGATCATCGCGGCCTTCTTTCGGTCGACGAGTACGGTATGACCACCGTGCCTGGCGTCTTTGCCGCCGGCGACGTGGTTAACGGCCCGCTCACCGTGGTTCATGCCGTGGCAGGCGCCAAGCTCGCCGTCGAAGGCATGACCAGCTACCTGGGTCTCTAGCCCATCCCATCCCATCCATCAGTTGCGGTGAAATACGGACTGTTTTGGCTGTCAAAAGCCTTATCTACTCCGTATTCCACCGCAACTTTTTTTGTGAGGTGGGCTAGAGACGCTGCATGCGGGACCCGACACCCATGTGCGTCTGAATCATCTTGGGGTGAGAGGGGTCTGCCTCGATCTTCTTGCGCAGGGTGCGCATGAACACGCGCAGGCTCGCCAGATCGCTGTCCCAGCTCGTGCCCCATATCTCGTGGGTGATGAAAGTGTGGGTGAGCACCTTGTCGACGTTTTTCGCCAGAAGGACGAGCAATTTGTACTCAGTTGGGGTGAGCGAGAGCTCGCGTCCGTCTTTTGTCGCGTATCCCGCGGCGTAGTCGATATGCAGCGGACCGTTGTCAAACGTGCTCGCTTCTGTCGACTCGCTCGACGCCATCGAGGAGCGCCTCAAATTCGCACGGACGCGCGCGAGCAACTCATCCACAGAAAAGGGCTTGGTGAGGTAGTCGTCTGCCCCTGCGTCAAGTGCTGCAATCTTGTCGGAATCTTCGGTGCGCGCCGAAATGACGATAATGGGGACTGCCGACCAGCTTCGGATCTTCGTGATGACCTCGATACCGTCAATGTCGGGAAGGCCGAGGTCGAGCATGATGAGGCTGGGGCCGTGCGACACCGCATCCATGATGGCGGCCTGGCCGTTGCAAACCTTGCTCACGACATAGCCGTGGAGGTCAAGCGCGGTCGAAACGAGGTTTTGAACGGTCAGGTCATCTTCTACCAGGAGGATGCGTGGCTTAGCGGCATTATTCATGAATCTCGATCTCCTCGGCGGGCAGGGTAAAACGGAAGACGGCCCCATGGGGGTGGTTGTCGCGAACTTCGATGACGCCGCCATGCGCCTCCACGATGGAGCGGCAGAGCGACAGCCCAAGGCCGATGCTTCGACGCGAATCCACGGGCCGCGTATTGCTTGAGGTGAAGAAGCGCTCAAAGATATGAGGTTTGTCGCAGTCTGCCACACCCGGCCCATCGTCTGCGACGTCCACCACGACGAACGCACCCTCGCGACGTGCGCTGATGGTGACAGTCGAGTCCTCGGGCGTGTATTTGAAGGCGTTCATGATGAGATTCGTAAGCACCTGCATGATGAGATGGACGTCGATGCGTACCAGCAGGATGTCGTCAGTGTGCTCGATGGTGACGGCACGTCCATGCGATGCTTGGGCGACATGGCTGAGGGCGGCCTCGATGACCTCGTCGATGAGCTCGGATGTTAAGTTGAGGCGAATGGTGCCGTCCTCGACGCGTGTGATGGCGAGGAGGTTTTCCACGGTATCGATAAGCCAGAGGGAGTCGTCGTAGATGGCATCGGCAAGATCGCAGCGTTGTTCGAGGCTGAGCTTCTCGTCGCTCTTCCGAAGGATTGCCGCAGATCCGGATATAGCCGTGAGGGGTGTCCTCAAATCGTGGCCGATGGAGCGCAAAAGGTTGGCGCGCAGCTGCTCGTTTTTCGCCAAGACCGCAGCCTCTTCGCGCTCTTGCGCCGCCCGGTCGCTTTCGAGCGCCAAGGCGCATTCACCTACGATAGATAGGACGATCGAATGCTCGAAGGCTTCGATCTCGCGCCCCTCCAGGGCGATGCCGATGACACCGAATACCTTGTCGCCGGTGCGAACCGCGAGGTAGAGACAGCGCGCCTCAGGCAGGGTCCGCGTGCTTGCGCCCGCGCGCTTGTTGTTGGTGTAGGTCCAGGTTGCAACGGCGCGCTCGTAGTCGGTGAGCAGCGACGCGGATCGGTTTTCGGTGCCAGCGGACTCATAGAGCGCTTTGCCGAGCGTGCCGTGTTCGGCGGTGTAGAAGACCACGTCGAGTTTTAGCAGTTTGATGAGTTGGTTCATGGCGACGCGGGCGCACTCCTCCGCGCTATGGGCTTGCTGCAAGAGCTGGTTCGTTTCGAGGAGTACGCGCGTTTTGAATGCGTTCTCAGCGGAGGTACGGGCGTTGTCGGCGATGAGCGCAGTTAACTCGCCGGCGACCATAGCGGTAGCGAACATGATGCCGAACGTGACCAGATAGCTTCGGTCGTAGCTGGCGAGCGAAAACAGAGGCGTGACGAAGCAGAAGTTGTAAAGCACTACAGAGAGCACGCTCGATACGATCGTGCAGATACGCCCCGTCGTGGTGACGGCGGTCAGCAGGGCCGTGAGGATATAGAGGGATATGATGCTGGAATCGGCAAATCCCAGATGGCGGAAAGCCGTGCCGATCGCCGTGGCGACAAGAGAGAGGGCCAGCGTGCGAAGCACGTTTCGGCTGCTGGGCGGCTGCAGGGCGAGCGTACGGCGGCGTCCTTTGGGCCGGGAGGGCGGAGTCGACTGGTCTGGAATGATGTAAATGTCGAGGTTCGGGGCGAATGTTATGAGCTGTTCTACGAGAGATTTGCGGCCAAAGAGGGCCTGACGGACGCTGCTGCGCTCGCCCGTGCGCCCCATGACGATCTTCGAAATACCCGACAGGCGCGCGAACTCGGAGATCTGAAACGCGATGTCGTCGCCATAGACGGTTTCCATATGTGCTCCGAGCTGCTCGGCTAGGGCGATATTGGCTGCAAGCTTGGTGCGCTCATTATCGCTCATGGCTTGCGTGTGCGGGCTCTCTACGAACAGGGCGACGAGCTCGCTGCGAAACGCTTTCGCCATGCGCGCGGCGGCACGGACGATGCGGGGATTGGTCGGCGCCGGGGAGACACAGACTAAGATACGCTCCCTGGTGTAGTAGTCACGGTTTCCCAGCACGCGTGCGGCGTCTGTGAGGTGGCCGGTGCGATCGGCGCAGCGGCGCAGCGCGATTTCTCGGAGTGCGGTGAGGTTCTCGACGGTAAAAAAATGCTGTTGCGCTCGGGCGGCTTGCGCGGGACGGTAGACGAGGCCGGCGCGAAGGCGCTCAAGTAGGTCTTCGGGCTCTATGTCGACGAGCTCGACCTGGTCGGCATCATCGAAGATACGGTCGGGGATTCGTTCGCTCACGACAACGCCGGTGATGGATGCAACCATGTCGTTTAGGCTCTCGATATGCTGAACGTTCACGGTCGTATAGACGTCGATGCCCGCATGTAGAAGTTCCTCGACGTCTCGATAGCGTTTGTCGTGGCGAGACCCCGGCGCATTCGTATGGGCGAGCTCGTCGACAAGGATGAGCTGAGGGGCGCGTTCGATAGCCGCATCTAGATCGAACTCGCTGAGCGCAATGCCGTTGTGCTCGATGAGTTTACAGGGCACGTTCTCAAGCCCTTGTGCAAGATGGGCAGTTGCCGGACGTTCGTGCGGCTCAATGTACCCCGCGACGACGTCAACACCTCGCCGCTTGGCGGCGTGGGCGGCTTGAAGCATCGCATAGGTTTTGCCTGCGCCGGCAGCGTAGCCAAAGAAAATCTTGAGGTGTCCCCGGCTGGTTCGAGCGTCATCGGCGACCTCGTCTTTCTCAATTGCCTTGAGGATGAGGTCTGGATTGACGCGAGTGTCCGATGCGTCGCGCTGCATAGCGTAGCCTTTCTGAAGCGTTGTCCATGCGTGCATACGCGGTGAGGACGCCACTGTATGCTCGCGAGGTCGAGTATAGGCGCACTGCAGCCGCAATAGTGCTTTCTACCTGCATCTTTACGGCATCTTAAGGACGTGGGCCCCGGCCCTCACGCCTCTTTAATCCCTAGAAGCGTTTACTGTCCCCAGACGCTTGCGAGAGCAGGCGTCCGAGACATCGGACCGCGCGTGAAAGGGGCGGTAAATGGACATCCTCAGTCCCATCATCGGAGTCGTCTGCATTGGACTCTTTATCTATTACATCTACATTCTGATGAGGAGTGATTCGTAAACTATGGATGCTGCGATTCAGTACATCTTGTACTTTGCCGTGCTCGTCGTCTTGGCCGTTCCGCTCGGTCGGTTCATGGTCCATATCATGGATGGTGAGCATACGTTCCTGTCGCCTGTGTTTGCTCCTGTGGAGCGTGGCGTCTATCGTCTGCTTCGCATCGACGCGGCAGAGCAGATGGGGTGTAGGCGCTATCTGGCGAGCGTGCTGGTCTTTTCGGGGATCGGCCTCGTGGCTCTTGTGGCACTCCAGGTGCTTCAGTCTTTCTTGCCAGGCAATCCCCAGCACCTGCCGGGTGTGTCATGGGACCTGTCGTTCAATACTGCTGCTTCCTTCATAACCAACACCAACTGGCAATCCTATTCCGGTGAGACCACCCTGTCCTACTTTGTGCAGTTCATGGGCCTCACCGTGCAAAACTTCTTGTCCGCCGGCACCGGTATTGCGGTCATGTTCGCGCTCATCCGCGGTTTCCGTCAGGTCAAGGAGCAGGGTCTGGGTTCCTTCTGGGTCGACCTCACCCGCACCGTCCTGTATGTGCTCATCCCGCTGAACCTCGTGTTCGGCATCTGCCTGGCTGCCGGTGGCGTTATCTCCAATTTTCAGCCGGCTCAGAAGGCTGAGCTCGTAGAGCCCGTTGCTGTCCAGCCTAATGCAGACGGCGGTTGGAGCGTCATCGACGGCGCCCAGATCGAGGGCGACACGGTCAAGGTCGACGGCAAGGTCGTCGAGGGCGCCCGCGTGGTCACCGAGCAGTTTTTGCCCCAGGGTCCTGCGGCCAGCCAGGTTGCCATCAAACAATCCGGCACCAACGGCGGCGGCTTCTTTGGCGCGAACTCTGCGCATCCGTATGAGAACCCCAATGCCTTCACCAACATCATCGAGATGACCAGCTTGCTGCTGATTCCGGTCGCCTGCTGCTTCACCTTCGGCATCGGTGTCAAGAATGCCAGGCAGGGCAAGGCCATCTTCGCGGCGATGTTTATCCTGCTCGTGGTCTTTACCGGCATCATCGCCGTTAACGAGCATATGGGTACGCCGCAGCTGGCAGATGGCGGCGCGGTCAACATCGAGATGACCGATGGCCAGGCGGGCGGCAACATGGAGGGCAAGGAGAGCCGCTTTGGCATCGCCTCCTCTTCTACCTGGTCCGCTTTCACGACGGCTGCTTCCAACGGCTCGGTCAACTCCATGCACGACTCCTACACCCCGCTCGGCGGGTTTGTCCAGATGCTCCAGATAGCGCTGGGCGAGGTGGTGTTCGGCGGCGTGGGCTGCGGCCTGTACGGCATGATCGGCTTCGCCATCCTCACGGTATTTATCGCCGGCCTTATGGTCGGCCGCACGCCCGAGTTCCTGGGCAAGAAGATCGAGCCGACCGAGATGCGCTGGGCAGTTGTCCTGTGCTTGGCAACTCCGTTTGCCATTCTGGTGTGCTCGGCCATCGCCTGCATGGTGCCCGGTCTTGCCGACCAGCTCAACAATGGTGGCGCGCACGGCTTCTCCGAGGCGCTGTATGCCTTCACCTCATGCGGCGGCAACAACGGCTCGGCGTTTGCAGGCATGAACTGCAACATTCCCTGGATCAACGTCATGCTCGGCCTCGAGATGCTGTTCGCCCGCTTCATGCCTATCATCGGTACGCTGGCTATCGCCGGCTCGCTGGCCAAGAAGGGCAAGGTCGCCGAGAGCGCCGGTACCCTGTCTACCACTAATGGCATGTTCGTATTCCTGCTCGTGTTCATCGTTCTGCTGATCGGTGCCCTGAGCTTCTTCCCGGCCCTGGCGCTTGGCCCCGTTGCCGAGTTCTTCCAGATGATTGCGTAAAGGAGGGCGCAGATTTATGACTATGCAAAAAGACATGATGGGCCGCGCGGTCCGCGACTCGTTTGCCAAGCTGGATCCTCGCGTCCAGATTCAAAACCCGGTCATGTTCCTGGTGTGGCTTTCCGCCGTCATGACCTCCGTCCTGGCCGTCGCTTCCATTTTCGGTGTGCAGGACGCGGGTGTGCCCACCTACTATGTGGTCGCCATCGCGGTCATCCTGTGGCTTACCGACCTGTTCTCGAACTTCGCCGAGGCGCTTGCCGAGGGCCGCGGTAAAGCCCAGGCCGATTCCCTGCGTGCGGCCAAGAAGGATGTCGAGGCCCATCGCATCGAGTCCGTTGAGGACAAGGAGCACTTCACCGTCGTTCCCGGCATCGAGCTCACGCGCGGCGACCTGGTGATCGTACGCGCCGGCGAGCAGATTCCCGGCGACGGCGACGTCATCGAGGGCGCTGCTTCCGTTGACGAGTCCGCCATCACCGGCGAGTCCGCCCCCGTGGTCCGCGAGGCCGGCGGCGACCGCTCTGCCGTTACCGGCGGTACCACGGTGCTGTCCGACTGGATCATCGTCAAGATCTCCAGTGAGCCCGGCCAGAGCTTCCTGGACAAGATGATCGCGATGGTCGAGGGTGCCGCGCGCAAGAAGACCCCTAACGAGATCGCTCTGGAGATCTTCCTGGTGGCCCTCTCCATCGTCTTTATCCTGGTCACGCTGGCCCTGTATTGTTACTCCTGCTTCTCGGTCGGTCTTAACGACATGGACAACCCCACGGCCGTGACCACGCTCGTGGCGCTGCTCGTGTGCCTGGCTCCTACTACCATCGGCGCCCTTCTTTCCGCCATCGGCATCGCCGGCATGAGCCGTCTGAACGAGGCCAACGTGCTGGCCATGTCCGGCCGCGCCATCGAGGCCGCCGGCGACGTCGACATCCTCATGCTCGACAAGACCGGCACCATCACCCTGGGTAACCGCCAAGCCGCCGAGTTCATCCCGGTCGACGGCATCGATCCCGCGGAGCTGGCCGATGCCGCCCAGCTTTCCTCGCTGGCCGACGAGACCCCCGAAGGCCGTTCCATCGTCGTGCTCGCCAAGGAGCGGTTCGGTCTGCGCGGCCGCACACTCGAGGATAAGGGTATGGAGTTCATCCCCTTCACCGCGGCGACCCGCATGTCCGGTGTGAACTACGAGGGCAATGAGATCCGCAAGGGCGCTGCCGATTCCGTGCGCACCTATGTGGAGGCAGCCGGCGGCGTGTTCTCCCAGGAGTGCGACGAGGCCGTCGAGCGCATCGCCAAGGCCGGCGGCACCCCGCTGGTCGTGACCAAGAACTGCCGCGTGCTGGGCGTTGTGTACCTCAAGGACATCATCAAGTCCGGCGTGAAGGAGAAGTTCGCCGACCTGCGCCGCATGGGTATCAAGACCATCATGGTGACGGGTGATAATCCGCTGACGGCCGCCGCCATCGCAGCCGAGGCGGGCGTGGACGACTTCCTGGCCGAGGCCACCCCCGAGGGCAAGCTCGAGAAGATCCGCGCGTTCCAGCATGAGGGCCATCTGGTCGCGATGACCGGCGACGGCACCAACGACGCGCCGGCGCTGGCGCAGGCGGATGTCGCCGTGGCCATGAACACGGGAACCCAGGCTGCCAAGGAGGCCGGCAACATGGTCGACCTCGACTCCAGCCCCACCAAGCTCATCGATATCGTGCGTATCGGCAAGCAACTGCTCATGACCCGCGGCTCGCTCACGACCTTCTCGGTCGCCAACGACGTCGCCAAGTATTTCGCCATTATCCCGGCGCTATTCTCGCCGATCTACCCCGGGTTGGACGCCCTCAACATCCTGGGGCTCACCAGCCCGTTGACTGCCGTGCTGTCCGCCATTATCTACAACGCGCTGGTCATCGTCGCGCTGATTCCTGCCGCCCTGAAAGGCGTGAAGTACCGCGAGCTTTCGTCCGGCCAGCTGCTGACCCACAACCTGCTGGTGTGGGGTCTGGGCGGTATCGTGGCGCCGTTCGTATTCATCAAGATTATCGACATGCTGCTGGCCTTGTTCGGCATTGGCATGATGTAGACGGAGGTTTGTATGTTCAAAGGTATCGCATCGCGCGCATTTGGCGTGTTCGCGCTGTTTACCATCGTCTGCGGCCTGGGATACACGCTCGTGGTGACCGGCGTCGCGCAGCTTGCGTTTCCGTACCAGGCGAACGGATCGCTTATTACGGTCGACGGCAAGGTTGTGGGTTCCGAGCTCATCGGCCAGAACTTCGATGATGAAGCCCACATGTGGGGTCGTATCCAGAACGTGTCAATTGTCGAAGGCGAAGACGGCGAACTCATGGCGTATGGTGCCCCGTCCAACCTGTCCCCGGCGAGTGAGGAGTATCGGCAGCTGATAGATGCGCGCGTGAAGAAGATTCGCGCCGCCAATCCCGATGCCGATATGGACGCTGTGCCCGTCGACCTGGTGACGTGTTCGGGGTCCGGCCTCGACCCGGAGATCTCTCCGGATGCCGCCGAGTACCAGGTCCCGCGCCTTGCCAAAGCCACGGGCAAAAGTGAGGACGAGGTGCACGACATCATCGCCGCGTGCACCAAGGGTCGTTTCCTCGGCGTGTTCGGCGAGCCCACGGTCAACGTGCTCAAGGTGAACCTTATGCTGGACGGCGTGCTGTAGGTGAAGGAGCGGCGGATGAGGGCATGACTGACTATCTGAGCCCTCAATTCCACCCCGCCCATCAGTTGCGGTGAAATACGGACTGTCTTGGCTGTCAAAGGCCTTATCTACTCCGTATTCCACCGCAACTTTTTGTGGGTCGATACGTAGGCAGGGGAGTTCGTGCGGTCGGGTACCGTGCGGTTTCTGGTACGATAGATAAGTCAGCAACTGCCGCCGAGCGGCTCAAATGAAAGGAACCCTGTATGGAGTCCTCCGCCTATCCGATGCTCTTTAGCCCAATCAAGGTCGGTACAACCGAGGTCAAGAACCGCGTCTTTATGCCGCCGGTATCTACCAACCTGGCCGATCATGGCTATGTGACCGATGACTTGGTCGATCATTACCGTGCCCGCGCCAAGGGCGGCGTGGGCCTCATCATCACCGAGGTCGTGACGGTCGAGCCCACCTATACCTATCTGCCGGGTGACATGTGCTGCTACGACGACACGTTTATCCCCGGCTGGGAAAAGCTCGCCGCGGCCGTCCACGAGTACGGCTGCAAGATTATGCCGCAGCTCTTCCACCCCGCCTACATGGCCTTTAACATTCCGGGCACGCCTCGCCTGATCGCTCCGTCCTTTGTGGGCCCGTCTTACGCCCGCGAGGCACCGCGCCCCATCACGGTCGACGAGATTCACGAGCTCACGCATCAGTTTGGCGACGCTGCCGTGCGTATGCAGAAGGCCGGTGTCGATGGCGTCGAGGTCCATGCGGCGCACGCCCACGGCATGCTCGGCGGTTTCTTGACCCCGCTCTATAACAAGCGTACCGATGAGTACGGCGGCTCGCTCGACGCCCGCATGCGCTTTTTGCTCGAGGTCATCGCCGAGATTCGCGAGCGCTGCGGCAAGGACTTTATCATCGACGTCCGTATCTCGGGCGATGAGTACACCGATGGCGGCCTGACCCTCAACGACATGATCTACGTCTCGCGTCGCCTGGAGAAGGCCGGTGTCGACATGATTCATGTGTCGGGCGGTACTACCATCAAGCGCGGCTCCGCAATTCCCGCCGCCGGTACGCAGCAGGCCTCGCATGCCGCCTGCTCGCGCGAGATCAAAAAGCACGTCAACATTCCCGTTGCCACCGTCGGACGCATTAACGAGGCCTGGATCGCCGAGGAGCTGATCGAGGACGGTGCCGCCGACATCTGCATGATGGGCCGCGCCAATCTGTGTGATGCCGAGTTCTGCAACAAGGCCGCTGCCGGCAACGCCGACGATATTCGCCCCTGCATTGGCTGCCTGCGCTGCCTGAACGGCATTATGTTTGGCAAGCGCATCTCCTGCACCGTCAATCCCGATGTTGAGCGCGACGAGGCCGGCTACGAGCCTGCCGCCGAGGCTAAGAACGTGCTGGTTGTGGGCGCTGGTCCTGCGGGCATGGAGGCAGCCTACATTGCTGCCAAGCGCGGCCACAACGTAGTGCTCGTGGATAAGCAGGACGAGCCGGGTGGCGAGATGCGCATCGCGGCCGTTCCGCCGGCAAAGCAGGAACTCACCCGCGTGATCAAGTATCAGTACCGTCGCCTGGCCGAGGTCGGCGTGAAGTGCGTATTTGGCACCGAGCTTACTGCCGAGGACATTCAGCGTGACTACGCCGGCTACGAGGTCGTCCTGGCCTATGGCGCCGAGCCCATCGCCCCGGCCTTCATGCAGGGATTTAAGCAGGTCATGACGGCTGACGACCTGTTGGGCGGCAAGGCTTTCCCGGGCAAGAAGATTGTCATCGTGGGCGGCGGCACCGTCGGTTGCGAGACGGCCGACTACCTGGCCCCGTTGGTCAACGATCTGTCGCCGGCCAATCGCGACGTCACCGTCATCGAGATGACCAAGACGCTCGCCGCCAACGAGGGCGGCGCCGGTCGCGCGGTGCTCATCACGCGCATGCTCTCCAAGGGCGTTCACGTGCTGACCGAGGCCAAGGTGACCGAGATTACCGAGGATGCCATCAGCTACGAGAAGGACGGCGAGGTCCACATCATCGCCGATGCCGATACGCTGGTGCTTGCCATGGGCTATCGTCCCAACACCAAGCTGGCCGACGACCTGGCGGCAGCCGGCGTCACCACCCACGTGCTGGGCGATGCCAGCAAGTGCGGCAACATCCGCGACGCCATCGGCGATGGCTACAAGGTTGCCTGCGAGCTCTAGTCAACCCCTTGGCGCATGTGAGGCCTATCCCTGCGGCGTCAGTCGGTAGATAGCAAAAAGCGGCGGTCGTCCCGTACGTGGGACGACCGCCGCTTGCGTTAGCTGCAATGAGCCGTGCGATTAGAGGCCCAGGATCTCCTTGACCTTGGCGATGATGGCCTCGTCGGTTGCGTTGGCAAAGAAGTACTCCTGGAAGTGCTCGCCGGCAAGTGCGCCCTTCACCAGGTCCTGATCGATCTCGCCCAGGACGTCGACGAGCGGACGCATGGTCACAGCGCGCACGCCGTCGAGGATCTTCTTGTTGCGCTGCTCGGGCTCAACGCGCTCGGCAGGATAGCCGTTGCCCGAACCAAAGCCAAAGAGCTTCTCGAAGGTGTACTCGAGGTTGAGCTCCTGGCCCCAGCCGTTCTTGAGGGCGAAGGGCATGGCAACGGCGTTGCCATCGTTGACCTGGGCAAAGGTGTAGGCGTCGAGCGGGTCGGCAACGTGGCCGCACAGCACGCCGGGGAAGGAGTTACAGGCGAGCATGGCGCCCTCGCCGGTGCCGCAGCCGGTCACGACGTAGTCGGCAGCACCGGAGTTCAGCAGCACGGCGGCAAGGATGCCGTTCTGCACGTAGGTGAGGGGCTTGGAGTCGGCGTCGGCATACATACCATAGTTAAAGACGGTGTGCCCCATGGGCTCGACAACCTTCTTAAGGGCAGCCTCGATCATGGGGTTCTTGGAGTTCTGAGAGTTCTCATTGATCAGAGCGATTTTCATTGCGAATTACCTTTCTATTTCTAACTTGCGGTGAAATACGGACTGTTTTGCCTGATAGAAGCCAAAACCAATCCTTATCTCACCGCAACTCAAATGAAAAACGAGTGGATGAAACCTGATATGGGCAGTTGCGGCGACGCTTATTGAGGCTGCTTTCCAATGTATGCGAGGATTCCACCGTCGACATAGAGGATGTGGCCGTTGACGAAGTTCGACGCGTCGGAAGCCAAGAACACGGCGGGGCCCTTCAGATCCTCGGGCGTGCCCCAACGGGCGGCCGGCGTCTTGGCAATGATGAACTGGTCAAACGGGTGGCGGCTGCCGTCGGGCTGCGTCTCGCGCAGCGGTGCGGTCTGCGGCGTGGCGATGTAGCCGGGTCCAATGCCGTTGCACTGGATATTGGCCTCGCCAAACTCCGAGCAGATGTTCTTGGTGAGCATCTTGAGTCCGCCCTTGGCCGCGGCATAGCCGGCGATGGTCTCGCGGCCCAGCTCGCTCATCATCGAGCAGATGTTGATGATCTTGCCGTGGCCCTTGGCGATCATGCCGGGCAGGCAGGCCTTTGACACGATAAACGGTGCGTTGAGGTCGATATCGACGACGCGGCGGAAGTCCTCGGCGCTCATGTCGAGCATCGGGGTACGCTGGATGACGCCGGCGTTGTTGACCAGGATGTCGGGCGTGGTGCCAAAGTCGGCCTCGATCTTGGCGATGAGCTCGGCGACGACAGTCTCGTCGGTGACGTCTGCCACGTAACCATGAGCCTCAAAGCCCAGCTCGCGGTAGTGCTTCTCGGCCTCGGCTACCTTGTCGGCGTGACGTGCGTTAAAGGCGATCTTGGCGCCAGCCTCTCCGAGCGCCTCGGCGATAGCCATGCCAATGCCATAGGTGGCGCCGGTTACCAGTGCGACCTTGCCGTCCAGACGGAAGCTGTCCATAAGATCAGACATAGCGATCCTTTCAAAAGAAACGTTCATCTATATAAGTCTTGCTTTTCATACAAGGTCAGTATAGGAGAAGAGGAGGATTTAAAAATCAGATTCTCCTAAAATCAGGTGAACGTTCACTTTTAAAAGGTAAACGGTGATCTCGCCCTTGCCGCGCGGACGTTTATTCGCTCTGTTCCTGCGTGCCCTCTGCGATCATGTTGCGGTTGTACACCAGATGCAAATACATCGCATCGTGCGCTGCGGTGGGATTGCGCGCGGCGATGGCGTCGGCCACGCCACGGTGGGTGCGGATGGTCTCCTCAACCAGCTTTTTGCCGGTCACGTCAATAAACAGGGGGACAGACGCCTTGAGCACGCCCATTAGGCGGGGAACGACGAGGTTTCCGGAGCTTTCGGCAATGGCATTGTGGAACGCGGTGTCGGCGGCGGAGTAATCCTCACCGGCCTCGGCCAGGCGCTCGGATTCGTCGCAGAGCTCTTTGATACAGACGACCTGGTCGTTAGTTGCGTGCTCTGCGGCCATGCTGGCCATCTGCGGCTCGATCATAAAGCGCACCTCGAGTAGGTCGCGCGCCAGACGCTGCTTGTCGTCGATAAAGGTAAAGCCCAGCGGGTCGTCGGCAACGCCGGGGTTTGACGCCACATAGGTGCCCGAACCCTGCTTAATGCGCACGATATTGCGCGACTGCAGCAGCTTCATGGCCTCGCGCACCGTGCTCCTGCCGGCGCCCAGGCGCTCGACGAGCACGGCCTCCTTGGGCAGGCGATCGCCTTGTTCAAGATGCTCATCCAGGATCAGTTGAATGATTTTCTCTGAAATCTGCTCGGGGAGTCCCGAATCGGCTCGTGCCACGCTTCACCTCATATCAAAAGAATTCATCAGAGCTATTCTAGCTCATTTAACAGAAGCCGCGGTGGTTCGCTCCGACAATGGAGAACTGTAAGTGGCCGTTTACCGTCAAAAACAGATCGTTCAGCAAATACATCAGATGTATTTCGAAAAAGTTTCCCTTTTAAACATCAGACCTATTGAAAACGCGCTATAGTCTAAGCCGAATTCAAAAGGTCTGATGAATTGGAGGAAAGATGTCAGACCCAACGTTTATGGCCGACCCCACCAGGCTGGTCATCGCCGCCATCGTGGGCATCGCGCTGCTGCTTGCGCTCATCATTAAGTTCAAGCTGCATCCTGTGCTTTCGATGATGGTCTCGGCGCTCGCGATCGGCATCGGCGCCGGTATGCCGCTCGACCTGGTGGCGGACACTGTCACCAAGGGCGTGGGAACCACGCTGCAAAACATCGCCCTGCTCATTGGCCTCGGCTCGATGTTTGGCCAGATTCTTGAGGAGAGCGGCGGCGCCAAGAAGATCGCCCAGACCTTCATCGATACCTTTGGGCAGGGTCATTCCAGCTGGGCGCTGGGCATTACCGGTCTGGTTATCGGCACTACGGTGTTCTTTGAGGCCGGCGTGGTCGTTTTGATCCCACTTGCGTTTAGCGTGGCATCACAGACCAAAAAGTCGACGCTCTACTACGGCATCGCGCTGCTCGCGGGACTGGCCGCTGGCTATGCGTTTGTGCCGCCTTCGGCCGGTTCGGTTTTGGTCGCCGGCACGCTCGGTGTCGACCTGGGCACCATGATTCTCGTCGGTATCCCTACCGCCTTCATCGCCATGGCGATCGCCGGCGTCATCTGGGGCCGCAACGTGGGCGGTCGCATCTTTACCGATGTTCCGGAGCACTTTACCTCTGCCGAGGGCGCGAGCGACGAAAAGGAGCTTCCCTCCTTTGGCATGGTGCTTGCCATCGTGCTCACGCCGCTTTGTCTGATTTTGCTGGGCACGCTGTCTTCTTATATCCCCATGCCCGCCGAGCGCGCCTCGATTCTCGCCTTCCTGGGCAAGCCGTTCGTCGCTTTGACGCTCGCCACGCTCGTCGTGATGTATCTGCTGGGCGCGCGCCGCGGCTACTCCGGCGCCGAGCTCAAGGCCTTGCTCGACCGCTCTCTTAAGCCCGTCGGCATGATCTTGCTGGTTATCGCTTGCGGCGGCGTCATTCGCTGGATGCTGCAGGACTGCGGCTTGGGCCAGGTTATTGGCCCTATGCTCGAGGCTTCACCGCTGCCTTTGGTGGTTGTTGCCTTTTTGATTGCCGTCATGGTGCGTGCCTCTGTCGGCAGCTCCATCGTCGCTATGACTATGGCATCGGGCATTATGGCCGCCATGCCCGCGGTTGCCGGTGCTTCGGTGCTCATGCGTGCCGCTATCTGTCTTGCTGTCTGCGGCGGTGCCACGGCCCTCTCGCACGTCAACGATGCCGGTTTTTGGATGTGCTCCTCGTTCCTGGAGATTGACGAGAAGACCACCCTCAAGTCCTGGACCGTTATGGAGACGCTCATCGGCCTTTCGGGTCTTGCCTGCGCCCTGGTGATTTCGTTCTTCGCCTAGTTCGCGTAGCTAAGCATCTTTTGCCGAGTGCATCGCTCGGTACCCATTTACACCTGATTCATTAACCAACGATTGATACAACCGTTCAAATCAAAAGAGGAGAGCATCATGGACGAGAAGACCAAGGTACAGATTCAGCAGGAGGCAGCCGACCTGGTTGCCAAGCTGCAGCCGCGTTCCGGCAAGTTTCGCACCATCAGCCCCGAGATGGACCCGCTGCGTCTGGGGTCTGGCTGGACCATTGAGGATCTGGACAAGCCGCAGGTCATTATCGAGTCGACGTTTGGCGACTCGCACCCGGGTTCTGCCGGCCTGTTTGATCTGGTCGAGGAGGTCCGTGCTGGCGTTGCCGAGGCTGGCGGTCACGGTGCTCGTTACTTCTGCACCGATATCTGCGACGGCGAGGCCCAGGGACACGACGGCATTAACTACTCGCTGCCCAGCCGCGACATGATCGCCAACATGATCGAGATCCATGCCAAGGTCACCCCGTTCGACGCCGGTGTCTTTGTCGCCAGCTGCGATAAGGGCCTGCCTGCGAACCTCATGGCCATGGGCCGCATCAACATCCCCTCCATCGTCGTTACCGGCGGCGTCATGGATGCCGGTCCCGATCTGCTGACCTTGGAGCAGCTCGGCGCGATTTCTGCCCGCTACGAGCGCGGCGAGATCTCCCGCGAGGAGCTTGAGTTTGCCAAGCACAACGCATGCCCCAGCTGCGGCGCCTGCTCCTTTATGGGTACCGCCTCGACCATGCAGGTTACCGCCGAGGCCCTGGGCCTTATGCTCCCCGGCACGGCCCTGCTGCCCGCCACCAGCTCCGACCTGCGTGAGTTTGCGCGCGAGGCCGGCCGTCAGTCCGTGTGGCTCTCCGAGCACAACCTGTGCCCTCGCGACATCGTAACCAAGGAATCCTTCGAGAACCTCATCATGGTCCACGGCGCAATTTCGGGCTCCACCAACTCGCTGCTGCACATCCCCGCGATCGCCCGCGAGTTCGGAATCGAGATGTCCGCCGACGACTTCGATCGCCTGCATCGTGGCGCCCACTACCTGCTCAACGTCCGTCCCGCAGGTGAGTGGCCGGCGCAGTTCTTCTACTATGCGGGCGGCGTGCCGCGTATCATGGAGGAGATCAAGTCGATGCTCCACCTCGATGTCATGACCGTCACCGGCAAGACCCTCGGCGAGAACCTCGAGGACCTCAAGAACAACGGCTACTACGAGAAGTGCGGCCGCTACTTGGAGAAGTGGAACCTCAAGCGCGAGGACATCATTCGCCCATTTGACCAGGCTTTTGGTACCGACGGCTCCATCGCCATCCTCCACGGCAACCTTGCCCCCGAGGGCGCCGTCGTCAAGCACACGGTTGTTCCGCGCGAGATGTTCCAGGCCACGCTTAAGGCACGTCCGTTCGACTGCGAGGAGGACGCCATTCACGCCGTCCTGACGCACGAGGTCAAGCCCGGCGACGCCGTCATCATTCGTTATGAGGGCCCCAAGGGCTCCGGCATGCCCGAGATGTTCTACACCACCGAGGCTATCGCCAGCGACCCCGAGCTGGGCGCGAGCATTGCCCTGATCACTGACGGCCGCTTCTCCGGCGCCTCCAAGGGCCCGGCTATCGGTCACGTTTCGCCCGAGGCTGCCGTGGGCGGTCCGATTGCCCTGATTGAGGAGGGCGACCTTATCCGGATCAACATCCCCGAGCGCTCGCTGTCTATCGTGGGCATCGCCGGTAAGGAGATGGAGCCGGCCGAGGTCGACGCCGTCCTGGCCGAGCGCCGAGCCGCTTGGAAGCCCAAGGCCAATCGCTATACCTCCGGCACGCTCAAGTTCTTTACCGAGCATGCAGTTTCTGCCATTCAGGGTGGCTACATGGAGTAGCGCCCATGCGCATCAAATATCTCCTCTCATAGATGTGCGGCACAAAGAGCCCCGAGCCACGTCACCGGGGCGCGTTGTTCAGCGCCGCCGGGGCGCTCCACTCAAACGACAAGAGACGTCTTACGCAAGCGCCCGCGTCCGTGGATAAAACCACGGGCGTGGGCGCTTCACTTTATTCCCAGCCGCTTTATTCCCAGCCCTTCCACACGTCAGGCTCGTAGCCAACGGTTGCCTGGCGGCCGTTGCGAACGATGGACTCACGAAGAATCTGCTGGTTATCGAGCACCTTTTCGAACTTCTGGTCGGCAGCAAGATACTGTACGAGCGCAACCGTGTCGGCATCTTTCGCCTTTGGATCGATCACAGCGTCGATCCCGCCGACGGCGCGCGCCACGCTTTCGAGCTCGCCTTTGCTCATCCCCTTTTCCTTCAAGTCGATGAACTGGAACTTCACACGACGTTCCTTGAAATAGCGCTGCGCCTTCTTAGTATCGAAGCTTTTCTTCGTGCCGAATATCTGGATGTTCATACGTACCGCCTTCGCTCAATTCTCGTCCGTCCATGATACGACAAGGGAGCCGAGCAAAAACAGAGCAGGCGGAGATGGAGGAGGACGGCGACCGACCGTCGGCAAGAGTCGGCCGGATCGGACTGGCGCCCAGCGCGCGCCGGCGACACGCTCGCAGCTGCACACATAGCCGATGTACAAGCTCGCCGCGGCGTTCCCTCGCCCCGCGGTGTGGCGATAGAGAAGCACGCCACCCGTCAACGATGGCGCCTCGGTGAAGAAAATCAACGTCTGGGTTACATCCCTTGAAAGGGGCGAAGACGGCTGCTAGAATACCTCCCCGCTATGAAGGATTTGACCAAAGCATACATCGCAATTCGGCGGCCCCTGGTATACGGGGCCTCTCCTGTTGTTCCCCAAGTGCGCTCTGAGCAGCCGCTTTCTTCCTGTCGTATCTGATGCACGCATAGCACGTGCATGTTATTTCGCCCGTGGGCCGGCGCGCCTTCGGCGAAGAATCGAATAGATACGAAGGAAGCTTATGTCTGATAATTGTACGGTCACGCCCGCCAATGGGCGCATTACCGGTACCCAGATCCGCATCGTCGCGGTCGTCGTCCTGGGTGCCTTCTTGGCGCTACTGAACCAAACGGTGATGTCGCCTGCGCTGCCGGTCATCATGTCCGATTTCGCCATCGATGCCTCGACTGCCCAGTGGATCATGTCCATATACCCGCTGGTGAGCGGCATCATGGTCCCCGTTTCGGCGTTCCTTATCGACAAGTTCAGCACCCGCGCGCTATTCTTCGGGGCGACGCTGGTGTTCGCGCTGGGCACGCTGCTGTGCGCCGCAGCCCCTGATTTCCTGTTCCTCATCATCGGTCGCGTGTTGCAAGCGGCGGGCTCAGGCGTGCTCATGCCGCTTGTCTCGGTGGTTCCCATGCTGGTGTTCCCCGTCGAGAAACGAGGAACGGCTATGGGTATGGCGGGCATCGTCATGTCGGCGGGTCCCGCGGTCGGCCCCGTCGTAGGCGGTGCGGTGATCGACACGTACGGCTGGCGCACCATGATCGGCGCCATCGTCCCCCTCGCAATTCTCGTGCTGGTGCTGGGCGTGTTCATGCTGAAAAACGTGGGCGAGCTGAAGAACCCCAAGCTCGACCTGCCCTCGGTCGTCCTCTCCACCATCGCCTTCGGCGGACTTCTCTACGGGTTCTCGAGCGCCTCGTCGATGGGTTGGGGCAACCCCGTGGTGCTCGGCTCGATTGTCGCGGGTGTCGTGTGCTTGGTGCTGTTCGTCGTACGCCAGGGCAAAATCGAGGACCCGCTGCTTCAACTGGGCACGCTCAAGACGCGCGAGTTCCGCGTGGCCGCCATCATCGTCACGCTCATCAACGCCGCATGCCTGGTCACCAACACGCTGTTGCCGTTGCTGCTGCAAACCTCGCTTGGCGCTTCGGCCTTCGAAACCGGCATGGCCATGCTTCCCGCCGCGGCGGTGGGCATCATCATCAGCCCTATCTCCGGCGTGGTGTTCGACAAGTTCGGTCCGCGTGCCATCTCGATCGTCGGCCTGGCCCTCATGACCGGCGCCCTGTTCCTGCTCTCGCTTTCGACGGTAAACACGCCCATCTTGGTGGTTGCGCTGTTCTGCATGTTGCAGTCCGCCGGCCAGTCGCTCGCGAACATGCCGGTGAACACATGGGGTGTCAATGCCTTGAAAAATGACATGATCGCCCACGGCAACGCCATCGCGAACACCGGCCGCCAGGTCGCCGGCGGTTTGTGCACGGCGCTCATCATCACGGTCATGACAAGCGTCACCGCGTCGGCCGGCGTCGATGCGAGCATCCAAGTAGCCACCGCCGTGGGCGCGGGCGTCGCTTACAAGGTGTGCGCGGCAATCGGCCTCGTTTCCCTTATCTGCGCCATATTCAGCGTGCGCACCAAGAAAACCGCACTGAAAACGAAGGAGGCATAAGCGATGTCCGAGATTCTGTCCGAGCGCATCCCGCTCGAGCTCGAGGGGACGCCCGTTTCGAGCATCATGATTGAAGAGCCGTTCACCTGCACGCAGGATTGCACGATTTCCGACGTGGTGCGCATGCTCGCCGAAAACGAGGTGAGCAGCATGCCCGTAATCGATGAGCGCAACCAGGTGGTCGGGTTCATCTCCGACGGCGATGTCATGGGAGCCATCGCGCAGCATCGCGCTCACACCATCTTCACGGGCGGCGACGCGTCCATGCTGTACTTCGACGATCAGAGCCTTGAGCAGCGCATCGAAGACCTGAAGGATCGCTGCGTCATGGATTTCGCGACGCGCCAGGTAGTGTGTGCCCGTCCCGAGCAGAGCATCGCCCGCGTCGCCGCGCTGCTGGCGAAGAAGAAGTTCAAGAAGCTTCCTGTGGTTGATGACGAGGGCAAACTCGTGGGGGTCATCCGCCGCTCCGCCATCACCAAATACATCTTCGGCATCCTTTTCCAATAGGGGCAGGTCGCACTTGAGGCGAACATCTCGAGGCATCGAGCCAGCAACTGGACCAGACAACCTTGACACGCACGCGCTTTCCCTCGATGCTTCGGTAAGGGGAGCTGCGAAAATCGCAGCACGGGTGATCGGCGCCGCGCCCCCGAAGGCAAAAGCGAACACGGGAGCGATACGATGGGAAAAGTCCTGGACGAAGATTTGGTTTATGAGATTCTCTCCGTCGTGGCAGAGATTCCGGCGGGATGCGTCGCCTCGTACGGTCAGATAGCGCGCCTCATCGGCAGGGAGAAAAACTCTCGCCTGGTCGGAGCGGTGCTGAGCGAGGCGGATCGCTACGGAGATTATCCCTGCCACCGCGTCGTCAACCACGCGGGACGCCTCGCGCCAAACTTCCCCGACCAGCGAGCACTACTGACGGAGGAAGGAGTCGCCTTCCGAGACAACGGCTGCGTCGACATGAAAAAGCACCAGTGGAACGAGTAGCCAGGCAGCGTAGCGTCGAAAGGAGCGACGCCACGGGGAACGACCTGCGCCCCGCCGCCGGACAACCTATGGCAAAGTGACACGTCCCACAAAGAGCGGCGCACCAGTACGAGACACGACCGCGACGTAAAAAGACCCTATGATACTCGTAAGCATCTATCTGATTGCCCGCCTCGAGGTACCCAAAGAACGAGAGATGCCGAAACCCCTAGACAAAGAAAAAGGTCGGGAGCTTTTATGCTTCCGACCTGAAGTTTCATGGTCGCGGGGGGGCGGATTTGAACCACCGACCTTCGGGTTATGAGGTCGCTACGACGTTGTTTCATTCAGACATTTCGACCCAAATTGAAGTCAATATAACTCCAGGTCATTTGATGTTTTCATAGATTTACGAAAGAAAAGTACGCGGAATAATTCGACCCAAATTCGACCCACAACGAGCTTGAAAGCGGTCAGGCGGAGCATTACCCTTGGGGTGTGACCCCACGCAGGGCCCACCACCAAGGGTAATGCCCACCCGCCCCAGCCCTTTGCGCCATTCCGCGCAACCGAGCGCGATTCTCAGGCACTTCAGTCAAGGAACACGATGAACGACCGACCTCTCGTCATAGGCAAAGGAACGAAGCAACGCCGCGACAAATACACGTGGCGCTACCGTCACAGCCTCGGCAAGGATCCGGTCACGGGCAAATACCGCTATTCGCCGTGGCAGACCATACATACCACCAAAAGCCGAGAGGTCGACGCCGCACTCGAAGCCTACAAGGCAGAACTCAACAGCGGCACCTACGTCCAAAAATCGAGGGACACCGTCGGCTCGTACGCAAAAAAGTTCCACGACAACCGCGAAGGAACCATCACGCCGCTCGCCTACTCGACATCCTACTCAATCGAGAACCGGACGCACACATCACATGCGTGATGCTCATGCTCGACACCGACATGAGAAGGGCAGAAGCCCTCGGGATGACGTGGTCCGATGTCTCCGTCGAGAACAGAAGCATCCTCATTGAGCAGCAGTTCGCGGCCGATCGAAGCGTTCGCTCGCCCAAAAGCAAGAAAAGCGTGCGGAGGATCTCGATAAGCGAGACGCTGACGTCGTATCTCGAATTCTGGAAAAAGGAGCAGGCCCGCGAAATGGAAGCCTTCGGCCTGGAACAAGTCAAAGGCACTCCGCTCGTCCACTCATTCGAACGAACGAAAGACAGGCATCCCCAAGTCAACTTCATGGACCTGAATGGGTTTTCGCGCTGGTTCAGAAACTTCAGCGTCGAGAACGGGTTCGGCAAGTTCGAAGGCGTTCGAACATACCATTATGTGAAGGAAACTGTCGACGGGGAAACGATTTCGAAGCGTTATGAGCATAAAGAGTGGCTCGAATTGAGGGATTACCTCAGGAAGCATCCCAAGGTTCGCGAGGCGAGGCATATCAGCACATATGAGAGCGAGCACCTTCCTTACGGATATTCGGGCCTATCGAGCCACACCGCTACTGCCGCTACTGCCCGCTACTGCCCGCCAGCTTCCGAACCAGCGGGCGGTAGCAGCACCCCGAACATCTCGCCGACAGCGCAGAGAGTCGTCGACCTGGCGGCCAAGGCCGACATCGAGGACGTGATGCTGTGCGACCTGCCCGGCGTCCTGTCCTTCCTAGGGCTGCCACCTGAGACGGAGATGCCGCCGGGCAACAAGGGGAAGACGAAGCTCAAGAAGCTCTACAGGAAGGTGGCGCCGAACAAGGCATACCACTCCGGCGAGCGCGCCAAGGATTTGATCTCGCACCTCGACATGGCAGAGATCTGGAGTGGGAAGGATAAACTGGACTTTCTTTTAAGGATCCTCAAGCGTATTGCCGCTCGTATTCCACTGGAGACATGTAGCCCAGGGTGGAATGCATGCGCACCCTATTGTAATAGAGCTCTATGTA
>NZ_JBBNLN010000018.1:0-32910 GCF_040092445.1 Collinsella sp. CLA-ER-H11
TACATAGAGCTCTATTACAATAGGGTGCGCATGCATTCCACCCTGGGCTACATGTCTCCAGTGGAATACGAGCGGCAATACGCTTGAGGATCCTTAAAAGAAAGTCCAGTTTATCCTTCCCACTCCAACTGGAGGTTCGCATGTACAGCAGGGAGAAGGTCGAGCTCTTCCTCCTGGCGACGGAGGACGGCATGGGGCCGACCGCCGCCGCGAAGTTCGCGGGGGTCTCGGTGGGCGCGGCCAAGAAGTGGGCGACGGGGCACCTCCCGCACAGCTACACCGGGGCGCGCTGTAGAATCGGGGCGAGGAAACCGCCACGGAAGGAGGCCAGCTTGGGCCCCGACAAGTCGATCTACGCCCCGCCGGCGACCGGCCCGCTCGCCGGGCTCAACGAGGACCAGATAGAGAACCTGCTGCTCAGGGCGGTGTTGGCCGACCTAAAAGCGGAAGGGTGGGACCCGGCTTCGATCTCGAACAGGAGCAAGTGCGAGCTCGGCGAGAGATTGAGGCGGGCGACCGCCCTGCCCCTCCGCTCGATCACAGGTTTCTTGAGGATATCGAAGAGCTCCTATGAGTACTGGAGGCCCCGCGTCGCCGCGCCGCGCGACCGCGACGCCGACATACGCGACCGCGTGGTGCGCATCTTCCGCGAGGGCTCGGGGTGCTGGGGGTACCGCACCGTCTGGGCGCGCCTGCGCCGCGAGGGCGTCCGCGCCAGCGAGAAGCGCGTGGCCCGCGTGATGCGCGAGGAGGGCCTCGAGGTTGTCTACAACAAGAGGCGCGCCCGGGGCTACAGCTCCTACGCCGGCGAGGTCTCCAAGGCGCCGGAGAACCTCGTGAACAGGAGGTTCCGCGCCGACGAGCCCAACCGGCTGTGGCTCACCGACATCACCGAGTTCAGGCTCCCGGGCGGCGAGAAGGTCTACCTGAGCCCGATCGTCGACTGCTTCGACGGGATGCCCGTCGCCTGGTCGATCGGGCTGCACCCCGACAAGCGCCTCGCGAACTCGAGCCTGCTCAAGGCCTGCGCGGCGAGGCCGGCGGGCGCGCGCACGACGATCCACTCGGACCGGGGCGGCCACTACCGCTGGCCGGAGTGGATCGGGATCTGCGAGGAGAACGGCCTGGTCAGGAGCATGTCCGCGAAGGGCTGCAGCCCGGACAACTCGGCCTGCGAGGGCTTCTTCGGGCGCCTCAAGAACGAGTTCTTCCACTACAGGGACTGGGAGGGCGTGACGGCCGAGGAGTTCATGGGAAGGCTCGAGGCCTACCTCGTGTACTATCGTGAGGAGCGGATCAAGAAGTCCCTCGGGTGGCTGAGCCCGATGGAGTACCGCAGGAAGCTTGGATACGCCTAGGCGCGGTCCAAGAAATCGTCCGCACCCCCTTTTAGGGACTATTTCACCGCAACTGAGGTGTGGATGTGGGGTTAGCGCTCGTAAATCAAGTTACCTGCCAGGTAGGTGGCCTGAACCTTGGTGGCTTGCAGTTCTTGGGGGTCAACGGTGAGCGGGTTTTGGTCCAGGACTACCAGGTCGGCATACTTGCCGGGCTCCAAGCTGCCGAGGTTTTGCTCGTCGCCCGCTGCGTACGCGCTGCCCAGGGTGTAGTTGCGCAGGGCTGTTGCTGCATCGATGCGCTCGCTCGGCAGCCAGCCGCCCTCGGGCCAGTGGCTTTTGGGGTCCTGGCGCGTGATAGCCGTGTAGAGCACGTTCATGCTTGTAACAGCTGTGATGGGGCTATCGGTGCCGAAGGCTTGTCGAATGCCGCGCTGCTTATAGGTTGCGAACGGCCACATGATGCGGCTGCGCTCCAGGCCCAGGTCGCGCTCCGGTCCACCCGGGTCGAGTGTAATGTGACAGGGCTGGCTCGAGGCAACGACGTTAAGCTTGCGTAGACGATCGATGTCCTCGGGCAAGAGGTTCTCCAGATGCTCGAGCGTGTTATGGCCGTGCTGGGGCAGGCCGTACAGTTCCGCGGCCTCCTCAAAGATATCGAGCGCGGCATGGATGGCACCGTCGCCGATGACGTGGATGCGCACGGTGTGACCGCGCTCCGCGGCAGCGAGGACCAGCTTGCGCATACGCTCGGCAGGAACCGTCAGACGGCCCTGGTCGCCCGGGAAGCGCGGGTTGGTATAGGGCTCGGTGAGATAGGCCGTGTGTTCGCTCGACACGCCGTCGAAAAACTGCTTAAAACCAGGCGCCGAGAGCAGCGCGTTGTTCGCGTAGCGGGTCTGCAACTCTTCCAAGCGCGACTGGTCATCCAGCAGCGTGGGGAACAGATGGGCTCGGATGCCCAGCTTGCCGGCTGCCTGCAGTTTGTCGTAGACGTCGTCGCGGATAAAATCGCAGCCCGGCATGGGCATGAGCGACATATCGCAGATCGAGGTGATGCCCTGCTCGGCCATACGCCTCATTTGATCGGCGTAAGCGCTTGCGATGCGATCCTCCCCCAGCCACTCAAGGCAGCGCGGTAGCAGCTGCATGGCAGCCGCCTCGTGAGCAATGCCCGTGAGTTCGCCGTTTGCATCCTTGTCGTAACTGCCGCCCGCTGGCGGCTCGCTGTCGCGAGTGACGCCGAGCGCCTCGAGTGCGCGGCTGTTGAGCCAAAGCGTGTGCCCGTCGCCCGAATACATAACGCAGGGACGATCGGGGAATGCCGCATCGAGCGACGCCTTGGTAGGATGCTCGGGCGGATCCCAACGGTAATCGCGCCAGCCCTGCGTCACAACCCAAGCGTCACTAGGCAGATCCTGGGAAAACTCGAGCGCATGTTGCACCAGCGCCGCCTCGGACGTGCCCATATCCATGAGCATGTACGGCGAGGAACCGACCGAGGTATGGAAGAAGTGCAGATGAGCGTCATGGAAACCGGGGCAGACAAACTGCTCGCCGTAGTCGATAACCGGCGTGGCGGCAGGCGCGGCGGCAATCACGTCATCGGGCGCACCGACTGCGACGATACGGTCGCCTGCGATGGCAATCGCCAGCTCGCGGGCGGTATCGATGCCGTCTTGCGCGGTAAAGACGTTCTTGGAGCGGATAATCCGATCGATATGTTGCATGGGCATCCCCATCTCTGGCAGGAAATTCAACACCCCCGAGTGTACTCCCCCGCCCTTGTAACAAAACCCCAAGCGGCAAACGGCAACTTTACCAGCCCTAGCGGCAGGTGGCATACTGGAGAGAGCCTGTACGATTTTGCGATCAACCCAGCAAGGAGCAAATCGACCATGACGAAGACCAAGGCACAGCAGATTATGGCGGCGACCGAGGCTCGCGCGGCTGACGACGTCACCGCAGCCATCAAAGATATCGCTACCGAGTTTGAACCATATATCATCAAGCAGCGCCGGCACTTCCATAAGCACCCGGAGCTGAGCCTTGCCGAGGAGCGCACGACCTCCGACATCGCCAACCAGCTCGACGCCATGAATATCCCCTACGAGCGTCCGCTCAAGACCGGCTTGGTGGCAACGCTTCGCGGCACCGCGCCCGACGCCTATCGCGAGGACGGCACGCCACGCCGCCGCATCCTGCTGCGCGCCGATATCGACGCCCTGCCCGTTACCGAGCAGACTGGCGAGGAGTTCGCCAGCGTCAACGAGGGCTGCATGCACGCCTGCGGCCACGACTGCCATATCGCCATGATGCTCGGCACGCTGCAAATCCTGCGCCATATGACCGACGACATCCACGGCGAAGTCCGCATCGTCTTCCAGCCCAGCGAGGAAAATGGCCAGGGCGCCAAGCTCATGATCGGCACGGGTGTGCTCGACGGCGTCGATGGCGCCTACGCCGCGCACATCTGGAGCGAGGTCGACGCCGGCACCGTGAGCTGCGAGCCCGGACCGCGCATGGCCAATACCGACTGGTTCCGTATCGACGTACGCGGCACCTCGTGCCATGGCGCCATGCCCCAGCGCGGCCACGACGCCGTCATGGTTGCCGCCGAGATCGTCAACGCCCTGCAGACCATCGTCTCGCGCGAAATCAGCCCCTACGAGCCGGCCGTCATCACCGTCGGCGAGCTGCACGGCGGCACCGCGCGCAACGTTATCGCCGGCACGGCCTACCTCGCCGGCACGGTGCGCACCTACGGCGATTCGACCCACGAGGAAATGCCGGAGCTCATGCGCCGCATCGTGGAGCATACCGCGGCAGCTCTGGGCGCCGAGGCAGAGCTCACCGACTACACCATCGCCAACTACAAGGTCGAAAACGACGCCGCCTCGAGCGAGCGCTGCCGTCAGGCTGTAATCAAGTGCCTGGGCCCCACCGGCCAAGGCCATTATCGCGGCACGCTTTCGGGCGAGGATTTTTCGGAGTACCTGCGTCGCGTACCGGGCGTGCTCGCCTTTGTAGGTACGCGCAACCCCAAGATTGGCGCCACGTACGCCCAACATTCCTGCTTCTACAAGATCGACGAGAGCGTGCTGGCAAAGGGCTCCATGGTGGCCGCCCAGTATGCTATCGACTTTTTGGCCGAGCCCACGCAAGAGGAGCTCGACGGCCCCGCGATTACCGCGGTCGCCGAAACCAACCCCGATCTGGCCGCCAAGTTGCGCTCTGCCAAGGCGACGACCGCCGAGGCTCGCGACGCCATCCATGATGCCCGAACGGCTCGCCATGCCGCGATCAAGGGCATCCACGACGCACGCGCTGCTGCACGCCGCGAGGAGAAGCACGACGAGTAGTCGTCACACCCATCCATAACAGCCTGGCTAAAGCAGAGCGGGGGCGGACGTTTCGACACGTCCGCCCCCGCTCATTCTTCAAGCGCTATTTCTACCCCGTCCCCAAATGGCAGACGGCATGGCTACTCGTCCTGAGGTTCCTCGTCGGAGCTTGGCTCGGACGCCGACTCAGGTGCAGGTGCCGGCTCAGGCTCAGGCGCAGGCTCGGGCTCAGATGCCGTCTCAGACTCGGGCGCCGGTTCAGGCTCGGTCGCGGGCTCGGGTGCTGGTGCAGGTGCCGGCGAAGCATCCGGAGCGCTGGAACCCGAAGGAGAGAACTTCTTCTCGAAGGGCAATACAAAAGTCAGAACGTCGTCCTTATCTTCATCGGCCCACTCGCTTGCATAGCGTGCGGCCCAATAGCCAACGGCACGGTGCTTGAGCATCTTGCCAAAGACCGTAAGAAATACGGTGACGAAAGCGACCAGCACCAAGAACAGCACGAGCGTGACGCCACCGCCGGTAACAATTGCCTCAATACCCGTAGGACGATAGTAGTAGCTATACATACCGACAGAGGCAATGGCGCCAAAGACGACCGTCAAGATCCATGTGACAACGTTGGCGACCAGGCCCGTCAAAAACTCGGGAAGGAACGAAGCACAGAACAGCTTGGTCTTGTTGTGCTTAAACGCCGCCCAGACCTTATCGAGCGAAAACGCGCTCTCGACACGCCCGGTCACCGCAAAGTGCATCACGGCGATGTCGGCGAACATCTTAAAGAAGACACCCAGAATCGCCGAGGCAATTAGCGCCAGGACAAGCAGGCCGAGCGAGCCAAACAGCGCAGCCTCGAGCGCATAAGAGCCGTAATAAGAATACGAGCCCGCAGCGCCAATTACCACGCCCTCCACCAGCGAAAGCACTACACCGATAACGGGAATGGCAGCGATAACCTCGAGCACGACCGAAATAACGCTCGAAAAGACTCCGAGACCAAACGACGTGGAACGCATCAGCGGACGATCCATGCCGTCATCGATCTTAAGCGACAGATCGCGACCCCACTCGATGCCAAAGCCGGAACCGCACACGCTCGCAATGCAAGCTGCCAAAAAGCCGATGGCAGCCGCAATGCCGCCAATAACGGGGATGAACAGAACGAGTACCGACACGACACAGATAAGCGCCGGCAAAAAAGCGATCTGGCACACGCGCTGCAGCACGCCCGGAGTCTTGGTCATATCCTCAAACGCCTGAGCCACACAGCCCTTTGGCGCATTCGCCACGGGCGGTTGCGGAACAAACTGCTGGGGCTGAGGCTGTCCCTGGGGAGCGGGGCCAGCGGCACCGGCATTAGGAGCACCACACACGCCGCAGAACTTGTCGTTATCGCCCATGGGGGCGCCGCACTGCGAGCAGAACATAGAATCATCCCTTCGTATCTTGAACGAATCACTTGGATCGCAAACGTTGTCTTTAGCATCATTATTGCCCAATGTGGGGTCAAATACTCAAAGATGACCGATTTGCAAGGTACACGGCGCCAGCAGGCGGTTCGTTGAATACGTCTGTGCTAGTTCGTTCCGCGGAAGCCCTTGCCGACGATCTCGGAGCTGTCGACGATCGTGATAAAGGCACCCGGATCGACTTCGCGCGCATAGCGGCGTAGTTGCACGGCCTCGCGACGGCTCAGCACGCTCATGATCACCGTCACGCACTTGCCCGAGAAGGCACCGTAGCCGCGGCTGATGGTCGCCGTGCGGTTGAGATGCTTGACGATAAACTCCTCGACCTTAAGGGGTTCGGAGCAAATGACCGTGCAGACCTTACGAAGATGGATGCTCTCGATGGCTTTGTCGACCACAAGCGTCTTGGCAAACAGGCCGAGCACGCAATACAGACCGACACGCGGGCCATACAAGAAGGCCGCGATGGTCACGATGCCGATATCGACCAGGAGCAGGGCGCGGCCAATCTCGAGCGTGGTGCGGCGCTTGAGGATCATGGCAAGAATGTCCGTGCCACCTGTCGAGGCGCCAATATCAAAGACGATGGCACTGCCGAGCGCCGGCAGAATCACAGCAAAGCACAGATCGAGCCACATATCGCCCGTCAGAGAGACATCGGTCGGAATAAAGAGCTCAAACAGCGAAACATAGGCGGACAGCGCAAACGAGGCGAAGACGCTCCACAGGATTGCCTTGCGCTCCAAAAAGATAAAGCCCAAAACGACGAGAACCGCGTTAATAATCCACATAAAGACGCCGACGGGCAGGGTCGGGAACAGCGTGGACAGAATGACCGACACGCCCGAGGTGCCGCCAAAAGCAAAGTGATTAGGGGTTTTAAACGCAACGATGGCAAAGGCCGTAAGAATCAGGCCCAGATTGAGCTCGGCAAAAAAGCGCGGAAAGCCCGGCTCCTGGCTGCGCTTTTGACCGGCACGCTCGCCGCGCTCGATATCGGTGCGATCAACCACACGCTCCATCGGCACCACGGGAGGACGATGCATCTCCTCGGCAGCACGCGATGCCGCCTCTGCCGCGGCGGCCTCAATCACCCATGCCTTGCTTTCTGTTTCGTGCTCGTCGGCCATTACGGCAACCCCTCGTTAACAATTTGGAAACAATGCGTCCATTAGGGTAACGCGGAACGCGACGATTGCAACCCCTAGTTAGACGAGCGGTATGCCTACATCGGGGGGCATACAAATAACGGCCGGCCACGCTTTTGCTTGCGCGGTCGGCCGTTTAACGTTTTCGCAGATAAAACCTGCCAAAACAAACCTGTCCCTTTTTGGAAGGTTATTCGTGCTGGCTGGTGCGGTGCTCGTACTCCTCGGGGGTGATGACGTCCTCGATGCGCAGGTTGACGCCCGCCACCTCAAGGCCCGTCATCGCGGCAAGGCGCTCGGTGACGCGTGCCTTGACATCGTCGAAGATCGCGGGCGCATAGGCACCGTACTCGATAATGACGGAGATGTTGACGACCACGCGATTGTCATCGGTGACCTCGACCGTCACGCCCTTGGTCAGATTCTCGGCACCAAACTGCTCCTGCACAAAGTGCATGAGGTTACCCTTCATGCCCAGAACGTGCGGAACCTCGCGGGTGGCCATGGCAACGATCTTCTCGATCACACCGTTGGAATAGGTCAGCGAGTCCTCGGACTCGTCCGCCTCCTCGTCGTCCTCATCCTCATCGGACTCGACCTCGACAAGAGCCTCGTCCTCGAGCGTCACATCCTCGGCTTCGGCGACGACCGCCTCGTTCTCCTCGAGCTCGGTATCGGCTACATCGACCTTCGTGTTAAAAGCCATGGTTCCTCCTTATGCCTGCCGCAGATGCGACAGTCGAATACATATTAGCGGCCTATTAGCGGCCGCTAAACAGACGGCCGAAGAAGTTGACGATCCCGTTCTCGCCGTCGCGAATTTGGCCGATCACAGCGCCGATCAGCACGAAGAATGCAATGACGAGCGTGTCCCACAGGCCCAACGTGAGCACCAACACGGCGAGGATAAAGCCAGCGACGGCGCCAAGCGTGGTGTTGGGATGACGCACGGCATAGCTCCAGATGGCAGCGCCCGTACCCTTGATGAGACCCATAGCCTCGTCAAAATCCGCGGCTGCCGCGTCTTGTAACTCGGTTGCCTCTGCTTTGGAATCAACAGGTTCGTTCGCCGGCGTGGCGCTCTGGTCAATCGTCAGGCGCGGCGTACGAGCGGTCTTGTCTTGATTGGTATCACTCACCGGAAACCTCCACGGTCTGGACGGTAGTCTTGGACGGCAAAAAACGAACGCGTGCGGTCGTGCCCGGCGTGCCAAGCATGGTGTCGCAAGCTTCCTCGATGCGCCGCTGCATCGCAGTAGCCAGAGATGCCACGTCCTTATCGTCAAGCGCGATAGCCTCGACCTTAAATCGGACGTGCGAATCGTCGGAGCCTTGGACGCGGGCCTCGACATGCTCGACCATCACGCGGTCGTCGCGCTCGGCAGCAGCCCTAGCACACGAAGAAAGCGCCGCAAGGGTGACCTCGATATTGCGCTCCCCCGCCGGATGCACACAGGACGGCTCGCGACGAGCAAACATCAGGCGGAAGAAGCTTACCAGCACGCCGATCGCCACAACTCCGCCGCATGCCGTCACGACAATGCGCGGCATGGGGTCGCGCATCAGCAGCATAAAGCGATACGTATACGGCCCCCAAAACTGGCAGACAAGCGTACCCAGCGCCACGATGGCGGCGGCAAGATACACAATCGCTAGGGCTCGTTTGAGTACGCGCACGTGGCGCTCCCTTCAAATCTCGGCACTCGAAATACAAAACGGTTCGCATCATTATAAAAGAGCCGGGTCCGGTGCTCTACGCACGCGGATCCGGCTCATCTATTCCACGAGGCTTGCATGCTCGCTTCATTATGCCCAGATATGCACGGCTTAACCCGTGCGGGCGCTACTCCTCCTCGAGGGCAGCGATGACCTCGTCGGTCATGTCCATGGTGCTGTAAACATCCTGGACGTCGTCGAGCTCCTCAAGACGGTCGATGAGGCGCTGAACCTTCTTGGCGTCGGCGCCGGAGACCTCGGTCGGGGTGGTCGGGACCATGGTGGTCTCGGAGCCCTTGACCTGGACGCCCTGCTCCTCGAGCGCCTTGGAGACAGCCATGACCTCGTTAGCAGTAGTCCAGACGATCCACTCCTCGCCGGCATCCTCGTAGTCCTCGCCACCGGCCTCGGCGATGGCCATCATGAACTCATCCTCGTCACCGGCAGCACCGTTGGCGATCATGGTCTCCTTCTTGGCGTTCTCGTCCAGGATCTCCTTGGCGACGACGATCTGGCCCTTGCGCTCAAACTGGAAGGCAACGGAGCCGGAGGTGCCCAGGTTGCCACCAGCGTGGGAGAAGGCGGAACGGACATCAGCGGCGGTACGGTTGCGGTTGTCGGTCAGGCAGTCGACGTAGACGGCGACACCGGCGGGACCGTAGCCCTCGTACACGATGTTCTCGTAGACGGCGGCATCGGCACCCGAACCAAAAGCCTTGTCGATAGCGGACTTGATCTTGTCCTTAGGCATGGACTGAGCCTTGGCCTTGGCAACGGCAGCGGCGAGGCTGGCGTTGTTCTCGGGCAGCGGGTCACCGCCGAGACGGGCAGCAACGGTGATGTTGCGGCTGAGCTTGGAGAAGAGGGCGGAACGCTTGGCGTCCTGCGCGCCCTTACGATGCTTGGTTGTGGCCCACTTAGAGTGTCCGGACATACGTGTCTCCTATCGGTTTCGACCTAAAGCCCAGCGCAGATGCTCGGGCAATATAAACAAACGTCGTTATGATATACCTACTGCCCTGCGAGATAAACCCCAAAATGAAGGCGTCGTGATGATGTCCCCTTTGGTGCAAAGAAACCTGGCCCTCAATGCACCAAATTAGAACCAGAAGAAGTCGCTGCGGGTGACGGTGGCGCCGATGGCGAAGGGCATGCAGGCGATGACCGGATACAGGTAGCGCATGTAAGTCGAGCCGTTGCACGGGCCAATCAGGCACACAGCGAGCACGCCCAACAGCGGCACCCAGATCGCCAGCGCACGCCATGAATGACGACGCAGCAAGTAGACCACCACGGCGATCATGATCCACACATAGGTGGCCGAGCTCATGGTGAGCGAGATAAAGGGAACACGCTGCACCGCCACACGGTACAAATTGATCAGGTGGTCGCACCAGCGCACCACGTTGCTGTCAACCGGATGGAAGTCGAAGTACTTGAGGTTATCGGGCTTTGCCATAATCTCGGCACTGCGCGCCGTGCTGTAGACCCACGCATCGCGGGCACTCGGATAAAAGTAGCCGTAGTAGTTATTGATGAGCGCCGAGATATAGCACTCGGGATCCTTTTTGAACATCTGGGCCCACACCTCAAAATAGGCCTTGATGTCCTCCTGCGAGGCGTACTCGTTGAAGCAATTTTTGACAGCGTCCGACTTATCCGGGTTGTAACGGCGGCCCAGATTCTCGTACTTGAGTACACGATCGATCACGGCACGCTCTTCGTCGGTCACCGAACCGTCGCAAGGAGCCTCCACGATGGTGCCGTCCTCCTTAACCGTGGGGTTGACGCCCGAGTTGAGGCCGTCGTGCTTTTGGACGAAACGAGCCGTCTGCTGGAACGGAATCGAGAGGATTTCGCGCTTGGAACCGGGCGTAATGTCGTGCGCCGGCATAAAGACCTTGGTGAAGTACATATTAGAGGCAAGGCAGAGCGCGAGCACCGCGAGAACGCCAACCCAGCGGAAACGCGGGATGGCGCCCGAAGGCGCAGCACCAGTCCGCTTGGCTGCACGACGAGCCACATGCACGTCCCATACGCAAAACGCCGCCGCGATTACGCATGCCGCCAGGGGAAACACCAGACCTCCATTGCGCAGAAACGTGGAAACCATGGCACCCAGAGCGAGCAGCAGCCAGTCGTGGCGCGCAAAGAGCACGGGGGCTTTCTCGCCCGCTCGCTCGACATTGGCATCACGACGGGGCAAGCCACACGCAACGAGCTTGACGGTCTGTACCAGCAGCACCAAGAACGCGTCGGCAAAGAGAACGTCTTTGGTGAGCAGCGCCGCGTAGTTAGAGAACATCGGCATAAACGCAAAGAACAGCAGAATCGCACCGCGAACCGGCAGGCTCACGCCCAGTTTGCGCAGCGACGAAATGGAATAGGCCATGCAGGCGGCCGTGATGACGAACTGAGCACAGGTATAGATGATGAGGCCCGCGTTAGCGCTGTTGAACAGCGAAAGCCCCAGCTGAACGCACGAACCGATAATGGCCGTGTGCACTACGGGATGATGCCCGTTGAGCAGCACGTTGGGGTTGAGTAGGCGCAGGTAGTCGCTCGTGCCGTTGGGATAGTTGAACCACTGGCGAATCTGCGCGCCCGTATCTCCCATAAAAAGGCCGGGCAGCGAAGCGATGAGCGTGGGCGCCCAGGCGATCATAAGCACCAGGAAGGGCCCGGCAAAGGGATGGACCGAGAGCACGGCGTGAGTCACACGCCATACGCGGCCAAAGTGCGCCTCGGAAAACGGAATGCGTCGGGAGCTCAGCCAATCTAGACACTCAAAGGCAAGGTAGAAGGCAACGACCGCCAAGAGCATCCAGCCCGCGCCGCCAATCCAGGCGCAGATGATGCGGGCTTTGTCGCCAAGGACAATCTCGGCCGAGTCGGTGAGGTCGTAGCTGCGGCCGAACACCATGCAGATGGCGAAGAACAGCGACGGCAGAATGATCGATGGACGCCAGGTGTCGCCACGGCCAAAGAACACGTAGCGAAACGGCAAGGTGAGCAGACAGGCAAGTGCAAGCAGCATGACCGCGTCGGTATGGCCGGCAAACGAGAGGAGCACCTCGTAGCACACGTACAGCATGCCCGAGGCTTTAGGGTCAATCGCCAAGACTGCGTTGCTCGACACCGGGGCGGGATCGATGGAAAACGCCGTGGTCGCCAACAGCGCGAGCAAAAATGCGATGAGCGTCTGCTTGGCGGGGTAGCGCTTAAACCAGACGATGCGGGCAGCGTCGCGCGCAGCCGTTGTGGAGAGATCGGAATCCTTCACAGTCCAAAGAGCCTTTCTAGAAACCTGCCAAAAAGGGACAGGTTTATTTTGGCAGGTTTTATCTGGGGAAACGTTACGGTTCTGTCATCGTTGCCCAGCGAATCACCACAAAGGTGCCTGTCCCCTTTGTGGTAGTTAGGCGTCGAGGTAGATGCGCTGGGGTTGGTTGCGGCGACGAGCAAAGATGATGAGCGCCAGGCCCGCGATTACGAGCGGCAGGCTCAGCAGCTGACCCATGGTGATGACGCCGCCCAGCAGATAGCCCAGCTGCGCATCGGGCACACGCACAAACTCAATCAAAAAGCGAACGATGCCGTAACCCATCACAAAGACGCCCATAAACGTGCCTTGGGGCAGTAGCGGCTTTTTGCGGCTGAGTACCTGCAGAATGCAAAAGAGCACAATACCCTCGAGGAATGCCTCGTAGAGCTGGGAGGGATGGCGCGGCATATCGCCCGCGGTGCCGCCAAAGATCACGCCCCAGGGCAGATCGGTCGGCTTGCCCCACAGCTCGCCGTTGACAAAGTTGGCGCAGCGTCCCAGACATAAGGCCAGCGGAGCACCGATAACGGCAAGGTCGGCGATGGTCCAGGCGTCGAGCTTGTACATGCGGCACACGAGCACGCCGCCGATGATGCCGCCCACCAGGCCGCCATGGAAGCTCATGCCGCCCTCGTTGGTGGCAAAGATCTCGAGCGGATGCGCCCAGTAGTAGCCGCCGCCGTAAAAGATGACGTAGAACAGGCGGGCGCCAATGATAAGGCCAAAGACCACGCCGACCACGACACTCGTCAGGTCGTCGACCGTAATGTCAAAACCCCAACGGCGCTGCGTGCGGTACATGACGACCGCCGTGAGCAGGGCGCCGACCACATAGGCCAAGCCGTACCAGTAGATGGTGATGGGCCCCGCCGAGATGGCGACGGGATCAAGCATATGGTAGAGGTCGTTGAGCATATCGGTCCCCCTGCTCCCTACATACAAATGCGGCCGCGGGCCTTGCGCTCGCAGCCGCATATTCGGGCGTGACGTCTATGCGGAGCATATCGCCCGCAGCTTTCACTTCTTAGAACGGCGCATACTCGTCGTACAGGTCATCGGTCTCGCCGGAGGCATTGACCTGCTCAACGCGGGTAACGCCGGGCACGTGCTCCTTGAGGATACGCTCGATGCCCATGGAAAGCGTCAGGGCGCTCATGGGACAACCGGCACAGGCGCCCTGAAGCTCCAGCTTGACGACGCCCTCGTCATCAACGCCTATATACTCCATGTCGCCGCCGTCGGCCTGTAGGTTGGGGCGAATCTCTTCAAGAACCTTCTTAAGCAGCTCTTCGTTAACAGCCACAGGGGCTCCTTTCTCACAATAACGCGGGCGCGCCCGCGGACAGAGCTATGTTACTACAGCCGTGTACCCGCTCACGAGCCGTCCATGCGCGCGGACGCGACTTTCACGAGTAGTCAATTTGGGACGGGGCTCTTTTAGCTGCTTTTGCCGCCAGCTGGCGTTGCCACGCGCTACTGCCGAGCCCGCCCCTCGGTGCCGATGTGAACATCGACGATAACCTGGCGGTAGCTGATGCCACAGGAGTCGAGAATGCGGCGGCTGATACGGCCGTCATCGGTGTCGGCGTACTTGTTGTCCAGGTAGACAACCTCGCCCACGCCCACCTGAGCCAAAATCTTGGCGCAGTCATGGCACGGGAACAGCGTGACGTAGACCGTGGAACCCTCGAGGTCCTTGAGCGAGCCACGGTAGTTGAGCACGGCGTTGGCCTCGGCATGGACCACGTAGTTGTGCTTGTCCTGCAGCGGGTCGTCGCTCGTACCCCACGGAAAAAAGTCGTCGTTGAGCGCCGAGGGTGTACCATTGTAGCCCACCGAAAGGATGCGGTGGTTGGTGTTGGCGATGCACGCACCCACCTGCGTGTTGGGGTCCTTGCTGCGGCGCTGCGCGGCGATGGCCACGCTCATAAAGAACTCGTCCCAGCTAATGACGTCCAGGCGCTTGCCTGACGAAGTTTGATGAAGATCGTCCGACATGGCAGACACCTCCGTAATCACAACAGTTTGACCCATTGTAGCAGGTGAAAGGTGGGGGCGTTTGTCCCACCGGCGCCCTCACTTTTACACGCGGCGGGGCTTTTGGTTGATGCGGTAGAGCTCGGCGAGACCCCGCAGCGTCAGCGCGTCGTCTACCGTCAGGCTGTGGCCGACCAACGCCGCGAGTGCCTCGGCATCGTCGCCGGTGATGACGATGGGCACGTCGCCTTCCCCCGCGGCCTTGGTCGCGCGCATCTCGGCGAGCACCATGTCGAGCATGCCGTCGATGCGGGCCACCTCGCCCAAGACCACGCCCGAGCGCATCGCCTCGCGCGTGTTACGGCCGATGACATGCGTGGGTGCCGAGGGCTCGACCTGGGGTAGGCGCGCCGCAGCGGCCGAAAGCGACCGGGCACCGAGCGCCAGACCCGGCGCGATGACGCCGCCCATAAAGGTTCCGCACGCGTCGATGACCTCAATATTGGTCGTCGTGCCCAGGTCGATCACGATGCACGGAGAGCCGTAGACGGCACGGGCCGCCACGGCGTCGGCAATGCGGTCGGGGCCGATCTCGGCCGGGTCGTCGTAGTGGACGGGCATGCCGGTCTTAAGTCCCGGTCCCACCGTGAGCACGCGTCCCGTGCAGGTACGGGAAAGCGCCGCCTTCCACGGGCGCTCGAGCGCCGGCACCACGCAGCTCAGCACTGCGGCCGCGGGAACGAGTGCACCCGGCATGCCCGCATCGGCTGCCAGTGCGCACATGACCTGCGCGAGCCTCATGCGCGCTTCGTCGGCTGTGATGCTCGACGGCGTCGTGATCTCGCACGTCGCAAGCGGACATTCCTGCGCCGCAGCCGAATCCTCGGCAAATAGGCCAAAGCGAATGAACGTGTTGCCCACGTCGACCGTCAATATATATGCGCACCCATTAAGCATCGTCGGCGCTCCTTTCGTCTGCCCAGCAGTATATCGCCTACCTAAACCAGTCATCCCAAAATGACTAGCTTGCGGCTATACTGGTGCGCGGTCGCGCGCGAGCTCACGCGGCGGCCCTTGGTAACCCGACTTCCCGCGCCGTATCCGTAGCGGCGCTCCCGGAGGAAGCGGATATACGCAAAGGAGTTTTATATGAGCAATCCCTCGAACCGTGCTTCGATGCGCGGGCAACTCACGCTGCGTGGCGTCGTCATCGGCGTCCTTGGCTGCGTGATTATCACAGCAAGCTCGGCCTACACCGCCCTCAAGATGGGCGCACTCCCCTGGCCGATCGTCTTCGCTGCCGTCATCTCGCTGTTCTTCCTTAAGCTCATGGGCAACGCCAGCCTCAACGAGGCCAACGTCACCCACACCATCATGTCCGCAGGCGCCATGGTCGCCGGCGGTCTGGCGTTTACCATCCCGGGCGCCTGGATGCTGGGCTATGCCGACCAGATCAGCTGGCTCGACATGTTTATCGTGGCACTCGCTGGCACCATCCTGGGCCTGTTGGCCACGGCACTCATCCACCGTCACTTTATCGTAGACGCCGCACTTGAGTTCCCCACCGGCAACGCCGCGGCTCAGACCCTGCGTGCGACCGAGGCCGGCGGCAAGACCGGCAAGCAGCTCTTTGGCTCCATGGCCATCGCCGGCATCTACAGCGTGCTGCGCGACGCCCTGGGCGTGGTGCCCAGCATGCTGTGCACGCTCAATATCCCCGGCGTGACCTTTGCCATCTACAACTCGCCCATGTTGCTCTCCGTCGGCTTCCTCGTGGGCTTCGCCCCCGTCGCGTTCTGGTTTGCCGGCGCGCTGCTGGGCAATTTTGGCATCATCGTCGGCGGCACCGCTGCCGGCCTGTTTGACGTTATGACGGCACAGGGCATTGTTAAGTCCCTGGGTATGGGCCTTATGATGGGCTTTGGCGTCGCCGTCGTCCTCAAAGACATCCTGCCGCAGGTCGCCGGCATCGTCCGCGGCCTCGCCGCCGACGGCTCCACCGACACCGACGAGCAGTCGCTCATCTCGGGCTCCCTTAAACTCGACGCCGGTATCATCGGCCTGGGCGCCGCCGCCATCGCCGTGATCATCGCCATCGTGCTCGACCTTGGCCCCGTTCCGGCCGTCATCGTCACGCTGTTCACCTTTGTCACCACCATCATGAGCGCGCAGAGCTGCGGCCAGACGGGCATCGACCCCATGGAGATCTTCGGCCTCATCGTCATGCTCATCGTTGCCGCCTTCGCGCAGCTCGCTCAGGTCAAGCTGTTCTTTATCGCCGGCATCGTGGCCGTGGCGTGCGGCCTTGCGGGCGACGTCATGAACGACTTTAAGGCCGGCGCCGTGCTGGGCACCAACCCGCGCGCACAGTGGGTCGGCCAGGCCATCGGCGGCATCGTTGGCGCCCTGGTCGCCGCCGCCGTCATGGTCGCGCTCGTCACCGCCTATGGTCCGGACGCCTTCGGTCCCGACAAGAGCTTCGTTGCCGCGCAGGCAAGTGTGGTCGCCACCATGGTCTCGGGCATCCCGAGCGTGCCGTGGTTTGCGGGCGGCTTTATCGCCGGCATCGTCATGTACTGGCTCGGCATTCCGGCCATGATGATCGGCCTGGGCGTGTACCTGCCGTTCTATATGTCGCTCACAGCCTTCCTGGGCTCCTGCGTCAAGCTCGCCTACGACAAGTGGTCCGCCCACCGCGACGCCACCGCTGGTCTTTCCGACGAGGAGAGAGCTGCCAAGGACGCCGCCTTCCAGGAACAGGGTCTGGTCGTTGCCAGCGGCCTGCTCGGCGGCGAGTCCATCGTCGGCGTTATCCTGGCGTTTGTCTCCGTGGGCTTAAGCCTGCTGGGCTAAGTCGAGCAGCTGCTCGACAGCAACCATATTGCCTACGGCTTGCCCGGTCGGTAGCTTCTGCGGCTGCTGACCGGGCTTTTTGATATCGAAACAAAGAAAGGCCGGCGCGCTGCGTTTAACAGCGCGCCGGCCTTATCGGTTAAGCTATCGAAGCGTTCCTGCTATGAACCGAAGTTCGTTGCAGAATCTACGCTCGAAACGCTACATCTGCTTGCGACGACGATCGCCCAGCGTCACGCCCGCTGCCACGAGCGTCACACCGCCGATGACGAACACCTCGCCCGCAAGCGCGGAATTGTCGCCAGTCTGGGCGAGCGCGGCAGGCGCAGCCTGTTTCTTGGCAACGGGGGCCTTTGCAGCAGCCTGCGCAACCTGAGGCTTGGCCTGCGGCTCAGCCTTGGGATGATACTTGTCGTACTCGGCCTGAGCGGCAGCCAGGGCATCCTTGGCATCTCCGAGCTCGGCAAGCGCGGCGGCATAGGCGTCGTTGGCATCGGACAGCTTGGCATCGGCATCGCTCAGAGCAGCCTTGAGGCCAGCGGCGGCATCGACGGCGGCCTTATAGCGAGCGTAGGCAGCGTTCAGCTTGACCAGCTTCTCGTTGCCCGTCGTGCCCGCGGCAAGGGATGCCTTGTGGTCGACAGCCTCAAGATCGGCCTTGAGCGCCTCGTCGTTGGCAAGCTCGGCCTTGGCCTCGACGATCTCGAAGGTCGCATCGACGACGGCTTCGTTGGCGGCCTCGAGCTGCTTCTGGGCATCGGCGACACCGGCGACGGCGGCGTCATAGGCGGCCTTGGCGTCGTCGACCGCCTTCTGGGCTCCAGCGAAGCGCTCGAAGGCCTTGTTTGCGCCGGCCAGTTCGCCCTCGGCAGCCTTGGCCTTCGCCTGTGCGTCGGACAGGGTCTGCGTCTTGGCGGCAACTGCCTGCTTGGCGCCCGAAAGAGCGGTCGCGGCGTGCGCATCTGCGGCCTGAGCCTTGTCAACGCCAGCCTGGGCAGTGTCGTCGGCCTTCTTGGCATCGTTAAGCGTGCCCTGCTTGTTCGCAAGATCCGTCTTGGCGGCATCGCACTTGGCGGCAAGGTCCTTGACCGAAGCGGTAGCGTTGTCATACGCCTCATTGGCCTGTTCGGACTTTGCCTTGGCGGCATCGCGGGCGCTGCGAGCCTTCGCCTTGTGAGCAGCGGCCTCGGCTGCCTTCGTCTTACTGTCAGCAAGCGTGGCGTTTGCCTTATCGAGAGCCGCCTGGGCAGTAGCGGCCTCGGCCTTGGCGGCATCGAGGTTCTGCTTGAGGGACTCGATGTCGATTCCGCCGAGTGCGTCCTTCGCGGCGTCGTATGCCGTCTTCGCGGCGGCGGTACCGGACTTAGCCTTCTCATACTCGCCCTTGGCGGTGTTCATGTTCGTGTCGGCCGCGGTATAGGCGTCGCGAGAGCTTTCTTGCTTATCCAATGCGTCAGAATAAGCCGTTCCGGCAGTCCCGAAGTTCTTCTGCGCCTCCGCCAGCTTATTCTGTAGCTGCTTCAGCTGCTCCTTCTGCTCCTGAGTGCCGCCTGCATTGTAAGCAGAATCGATATAGTCGGTGACGAGCTTCTTGAACTCGGAGACAGTGAAGTCCTTCTGCCCCGTGCTTCCACTATAGTCGAAAATGGTTACCTCGGAATCGGTGTTCTTACCGCTACCAGTTGCGATGCCGATAGCCTTCGCACCGGCATCGATGATATTGAGATAGTGTCCGCACTCATGGTAGATGCTGTTGTAGTGCTGGTAGATATAGTAGGAATCATATCGGTGGCTGCCGAGTTCGTCGCCATACTGTGCAACGTACTTATCGAATGCCTCTTTCTCCTGGGTGTAGAGACCGGTATATGGCCAGCCGAGGGTATCCTCGGTTTCGCCTCCGGTGTATGCTCCGCCGCCGCCCGCAAGGTTCTCACCTTGATCGAAATAGCAGTTCGAGTGTCCCCAGATGTTCGATGAATATGATGTATTAAGTGCGGCTGCCGCAGTCATGCAGAGGCTGACGCTAAGCTCAGACTGGCCGTTCGCCTTGCGGAGGTTGTTCTGGGTATCGAGGTAGGTCAGGGCGTTACGCATCTGCTCCAAGGAGAGCGGATTGGTGTCGCGAGACATGTCCTGATCGACGTACTTGTCATACCAGTCCTGTTTCTCTGTCGTCCCCATGAGCATCGACGCGGCGGTACTTGCATTCGACTTCTGCTGGGCGGTGAAATCGCTGCTGTTGCTGATGTAGGCCATAAAGCCGAGCATGCCCTTATTGATGACTTCCTGGTCAACGGTCATGTTGGACTTTAGGTCTGCAATCTGCTGCTCAAGAGCCTCAACCTGGGCATTAGCAGCGTCATAAGCCTTTTCCGCGGCGTTCGAAGCGGCGCAGGCTGCCTCCCACTCGCTGCGCTTCTGCTTGCGAACTTCGACAAGCTTATCGTACTCAGCCTTCTTGTCGGCCTCGGTCTGCTGGGCCTGCTCGTATGCCGTCTTCGCGGCGTCACGCTTACTGGCCGCGTCCTTGTACTCCTTGTTTGCTGCATCGTATGCAGACTGGGCAGATGCCACAGCAGCGTTGGCGGCGTTGGCCTTCTCCTGCGCGGCAGCGACGGCAGCCTGGGCGGCCTGCAGATTTGTCTGTGCGGTGGCGTCGGCATCCGTCGCGGCATTGAGCTCCGTCTGCGCGGTCTTGAGCTCACCAGCAGCAGCTTTCTTGGCGGCCTCAAGCGCACTCAGGTCGACACCCGTACCCGAGACGGCAGCATCGAGCGCGGCCTGCGCCTGGTTGAACTTCTGCTGGGCGTTATCGCGCGCGGTGGTTGCGGCTGCGAGCGCAGCGGCAGTCTCCTGCTTCTTGGCCTGGGCGGAAGTCAGAGCGGCCTCAGTGTCCTTCTTTTCCTGCTGAGCGCTGGCCTCGGCAGCCTTGGCCTGGTCCAGATTGGCCTGTGCAGTAGCAACTGCCTTATTGGCGTCATCGAGCTTTGTCTGCGCGTCCTCGACGGCCTTCTTGGCGGCCTCGTACTCGTCCATACCCATGGCCTCGAGCTTGGCCTGGGCATCATCGAGGGCCTTCTTGGCCTCATCCTGCTTTGCCTTGGCGTCCTTGAGCGCCTGGGTCTTATCCTCGACACTCTTGTTGGCTTGATCGAGCTGATCGTTCAGGTCGCCCAGCTTCTTCTGCTGCTGCTCGGTCTTTTCGACGGCGGCTTTGAGCTCGTCAATCTTCTCCTGGAGCGCGGCGACTTCTGCTGCGTTCTGCTCGATTTCGTTGTCGCTCACAGCCTGCGAGGCCTGATTCTTTTGCTGCTGCGCCTGCTTTTGAGACTGGCCCGCCGCGTCGGCGTTCTTCTGGGCGGCATCGTAGGCGGCCTGAGCGTCCTTGAGCTGCTTTGCCGACTCCTCGGCCAGCTGGGCAGCCGTCTTTACGACCGCTTGGTTACCGGCGGCAACGGTATTCTCTACAGAACTACCCCCCCCCCTGAACAGAATCGCCGTTATCGGTTGACGGTGCGGCGATTGCCGCCAGCGGCGACATGAGCGGCTGAGCGATGAGGCCCGCCGTCAAAACGGTTGCGACGGCGCGGTTAGCAACGCCCTTGACGTTGACAGTCTTGGCCCGAGGCTCAAAGTGTTGTGGACTGTAGTTTGCCATGGCTTTCTCCCTTTGACACGGATGTATCCATACGTATCAAACGGTAGCTGTCGATTTTTGAATTCTGTTGCGCAACATTGGCGACCAGCGTTTTTTTTTGAAATTCGTGCTCCTGTGCTTCACAATTTCGTCACATTTGAAGGAGCTGGTGCATCATATTTTCGCGGGATGGAATTGAGCCTGTGATTTGCATTTGCTCCCGCGTCATCCGCCCTATCGGATTCCGCATCCAACAGACACCCCGCCCGCCACGGTGTAGAGTTAAGACAACGGGCGCGTTGCGCGGACCGCGCTGGAACGAGGTGGACATGGAACTCGACAAACAACAGATCAAGCGACTACGCGAACGCCATCACCGGCGCCACGGCATCCGCCCCGCCCATAGTGAGGCTGCCGAGCAGGCTGGTCGCTTTTTAAAGCGCGCATTCAACATTCGCGAGGGTCGCGCGCCCTACCACGTAATCCGTAAGCGCTTTGTAAACGGGGCGCGCCTGACCGGCTCTCACCTGTGCATCCTCATCATCGCCATGCTCATCGCAAGCATCGGCCTTGATATCGATTCGGACATCGCCATCGTGGGCGCCATGCTCATCTGCCCGCTTATGGGATCGGTCCTTGCCATGGCATATGGCATCGCCACGCTCGACCGCGAGATTACCGTCGAAGCCGTCGCCAGCCTTGCGCTACAGATGGCCTTTTGCCTGGTCACGTCCACGCTGTACTTTAAGCTCTCGCCCCTTGGCACCACCACGGCCGCCATCATCGACAACTCGACACCCACCGTCTGGGACCTTGCCGTCGCGCTCGCCGGCGGCTTTGCAGGCGGCCTGGGCAACTCGCGCGACCAGGAACCCGCCACGCTCATCGCCGGCGTGGCCGTGGCGACCGCGCTGATGCCGCCCCTGTGCGCGGCGGGCTACGGCATCGCCATCGCAAGCGGATCGCTGTTTCTCTCGGCGCTCTACGAGTTTGGCATCAACGTGGTCTTTATCGCACTGGCTGCCGAAGCCGTATTACTTATCTTGCGCGTGCCGCTCAAGCGCGACCTCAACGGCGACGGCATTGTAACCGCCGAAGAAGATGCCGAGGTCGACGAGCTATCGCGCAAGGTGCGCCGCCGCATCATTGTGGGTACGGTAGTCTTTGCCATCCCCTGCATCGTTATGACGGCGGGGTCTATTGGCTCGGCGCAGACCGGCGTGCAGGACGGCTACGGTGTCACCGAAACTACGCGCGAACTTGCCGCGGTGCTGCCGGGCTTTAAGGATTACACCGTCGCCGTCGAGACCTCGGCCACCGAAGGGGACGAAGAAGGCATCGTCGAGCGCGAGATTGTCGCCCATGTGACGACAGGCGAGGCGCTTGGGGCGCACGACCGCCGTGTCGCCCGCAAACTCATCGACCTCAATGTGCCCGAGCTCGATCGCGTGGAATTTGACGTGAAGTGATGCAGAGCGCGGGATGAATGCTCGCATGGACGCAAGTTACGACGAGGCGCAGACGCGATACGGACACGAGCAAATAGCGGGGTGCAGTTCACACCCGCGCCCCGCTCGCTTTTTTATTGCCGTGAATCAACTGTCCGAATCGACCTCGCCAGACTCCACCGTAAACGCCGGATCGGTGCTCACAAGATAAAATCGGGTCACTTTGCTATCTCTAAATAGATAGAGCTGGCCCTGCTCGCGTCGGCGCGATATATACGCAACGTGAACCGTGCCGAGTTCTTCGCCGTTTTCCTTCTTTAATATCAGGATGTTGGGGTCATCCGTACGCTTAAACTGCCCGTCAACGCAGCTGCCGTCTTTGTCGACCAGTTGCCACCGATGGTTATCCTCTTCAAGAAAGGCCAGGGTTTCCAGACTCGTCTTGTCATCCCGATAGTAACCGTCAATGGCAAACCCTTCGGAAGCGCATTCCTGCATATAGGACGTTTCTCGACTTATAGCAAACAGCCCTGTAGCGCCCAGGAGCACAGCCAGGCAGACCACTGCAAGGGTTATCGAAATAGTACGGCGACCCATGTTAGCCCAACCGATAGTTGTTTAACGGAGCGCGAAACATACCTGAAACCTCCGATGTCAGGGGGAACGTCGCCAGCAGGCTGGCGACAACTATATGTTTCTGACATCAAACCATATGGCTGCTACTCGCGGAGGGGGCATCGGCGAACGGCGTGTTTTCATACTCCATTGGTCAAACCTAAGCGCAGCGCTACAGCTCGTACTTGCACACGCGGTAGATGTACTTCTCGGCTTCCATTTCGTAGGCGGCGATGGGCAGTCCATAGCGATCGTACTCGGCAAAGGTCTTGGCCATGCCCGATGCCACGAGCATGCTATTCGAATCGCCGACGCGCTGCGCACTGCTGACGTAGCCCGAGAACGGCACCGCGATCTGGTCCACAAGCTCGTAGGTGCGTGCGGTCTCGTCTACCGTAAAGATGCGCCCAAACGAATGCGAGCCGCGGCTGTAGTCGGACCACCGCGGCGCCCAGCTGGCCCCAGTCGAACTTGGGGTAGCTCTCGGCCGCACCAAAGTTGTTGTCGTATAGCAGCACCTGGTAGCGACCAGTCGCTGCCGTGTCAGAACTCGGCAGATACGTCACGCTGTGCTGGCCTGCATTGAGCGAGAAATCGCCCTGGGCCTGCAATAACTTGTCTTCAAAGCCCGAGCCAGCCCATTGCCACTCCTTTCTATTTCTGGGTCCATCTTCTCACTGCTGGCGGCCGAAAATGATCCGTTTTCCTCCGACCCCGAGGGATCGTTCTTAGTACTTGAAGAAGCCCTCGCCCGAGCTTTCGCCCAGCTTGCCTTCGTCGAGCATTTTCTTGAGGACGGAGGCCATGGCCTTAAAGTTGTAGGGCATCATCATCTTCTTGAGCAGCGGGCTCACCAGGCCCGGCACCTTCTGATACTGCATGACGATGTTGTAGGCCGTCTGGATACCCACCGTGTCGAATACGCGGAACGGGCCCTTGGGAGCGCCGGTGCCACGCGTCCACGCGAGGTCGATGCTCTTGGGATCGCTCACGCCCGAGACGTACAGATCAAGGCCCGAAAGCAGCCACGGTACCAACATGGAGTTGAGCAGATAACCGTTCTTTTCCTTGTTGACGGGCAACGCCAGCATACGGATGTCGTTGGCAAAGTCGACGAGTTCATCGAAGTAGCGCTTGTCGGTCTGGTCCTGTGCCATGACCTCGGTCATGTTGTTCTTCCAGATAGAGTTGGCAAAGTGCAGCGACAGGTACTTCTCGGGGCGGCCAGTGTACTTGGCAAAGGTACTCGGCAGTAACGTGGAGGAGTTGGTCACGACGACGGTCTTTTGCGGAAGGACCGGGGCGAGCTTCTTGTAGAAGTCAATCTTTGCCTGGGTATCCTCAGCCATAGACTCGATGACCAAATCGGCGTCGGCCACTGCCTTGGCAAGATTGAGCTCCAGCTTGAGTGTGGAGTAGGCGCGCTCAACGGCGGCGAGTGCCGCCTCTTTGTCGAAGGGCTTGCCGCTATCGGCGATACCGGAGCACCACTCGCCCGTGCCGTCCGCCATACCCTCGATTGCCGCGATGTACTCCTCGCGCACATGATCGATCTTGGGCTGGGTGCGGCCGATGCCGCCCTCGCTGCGCAGCCAAATCGTTACATCAAAGCCGCAGTAGGCAGCCTGAAAGGCAATCTGGCTTCCCAGCACGCCGCCGCCGGCAACGCAAACGGTCTTGTAGCTCATAGGAACAGTCCTCTCTTACGTAATTCCATAGATGTGTATTTATTCAACCGTAAGAGGGCTGCACACTGGGGGTGGGTTCTATAAACGGACGGTAATTTGCGGCGAACGGCTACATCTGTTCATTATCTCAGGGTTCCGAGGGCGATTTTTTGTGCCACCGAGACGTCGTTTGCGGAAGTATGCGGCAAATTCCGGAACCCTTGAGCACCCCCCCGATTTTCCGCCAATAAAACCGCAGGTACAGGGCTTGGACATATTCGGTGTGCTCGGTCTATTCAGATTTTGCCGCATACTTCCGAAATCTGAGTTCGCAAAGGGTGATAGTCGGGGCGTTTACGCAACATATGTCCAAGCAAAAACGGGTGGTAGCCGATATGTCTACCACCCGTTTGCCTCATATCTAGCCCAAAGCAGGCCAGCTACTTCTTAATGCCGCGTCCCAGGCGCTCAGCGACCGACGCCACGGCGCTCTCATCGACCGAGCCGCAGCTCACGCAGCCATCGTGGGCACGCATCTGGCCGGTGACCTCGTCCATCGCGAGCGGCGCCACCTTCTCGAGCTTAAAGCCTTTACCGGCGCGCATGTTTTCCTTGGCCACGCTAATCATGAGCTTAATGCGGTTGAGCTGGTTGACCTCGGACGCACCAGGATCATAGTCCACCGCGACGATGTTGCTCTCAGGGTGCTGGCGGCGTAGCTCCTTAATCACGGCCTTGCCCACCACGTGGTTGGGCAGGCACGCGAAGGGCTGCGTGCAGATGATGTTGGGCGCACCGTGATCGATCAGGTCGAGCATCTCGGCCGTGAGCAGCCAGCCCTCGCCCATGTTGTTGCACACCGAAAGCACCGTACGGGCCTTGTCGGCCATGGTGCCGATGCGCTCGGGTGCCTCGAAGCGGCGGGACTTTTCGAGCATCTCCTCCACCGGTGTGCGCATCCAGTCCACGAGCTTGATGAGCGCCTGCATACCAGCGCGCGTGGTAGCAGAGCTTCCCAGCTCGTCCTTCTGCAGCTCGGCGTTGCTCATGGAGTACAGGAAGAAGTCGAGCAGGCCCGGCACCACAGCCTCGCAGCCCTCGCGCTCGATAACGTCGACCACGTGGTTGTTGGCCGTGGGATGGAACTTGACCAGAATCTCGCCGACCACGCCCACGCGCGGCTTGGTGCCCTCGCCCACGAGCGGCATGGTGTCGAACGCGCGAATGGCCTCGCGGCACAGCTTGGTGTAGTTATGGCGGTTGAACTTAGGCGCCAGCTTGCGGGCGCGCGCCATATACTCCTCGTAGAGCGCGTTGGCAGCACCAGGCGTTGCCTCGTACGGGCGGCAACGATAGAGCATCTGCATCATCACGTCGCCAAAGAGCACCGCGTAGACTGCCTGCTTGAGCAGCGCCGGCGTAATCTTAAAGCCGGGGTTGTCCTCACCGAGCGCCACGACAGAAAGCGAGATCACCGGGATCTCGGGATGACCGCTCTCGCGCAGGGCCTTGCGAATGAGCGCGATGTAGTTGGTGGCGCGGCAGCCGCCGCCGGTCTGGCTGATGACTACGGCCGTCTTGGACAGGTCGTACCGACCGCTCTCGATGGCCTCCATAATCTGGCCCGTCACCAGGATCGACGGATAGCAGATGTCATTGTTCACGTAGCGCAGGCCGGCCTCGACGGCATCGTGGTCAGTCGAGGGCAGCAGCTCCAAGTTGTAGCCAGCACCACGGAACACCTCTTTGACCAGGTCAAAGTGGATCGGGGCCATCTGCGGGCACAGGATGGTGTAGCCCTCGTCGCGCATCTGCTCGGTAAAGGGCACCTTGGGCCACGCGGTCGAGGCGCTCTCGCGCTGAGCCTCAAACGTGTACTTGTGGCTTGCGAACGCGGGGGCATCCGTGGAGGGCGCCACCGGCGCGGCATCGCCCTGCTCGTAGGCCTCGCCCGCGGCCGTGGCCTCGGCCAAGCGCTCGGCCTCCTGATCCTTGAGCGCCGCCATGAGCGAGCGGATGCGGATGCGCGCGGCACCCAGGTTGGATACCTCGTCGATCTTGAGCACGGTATAGATCTTGCCGCTGGCCTCAAGGATTTCCTGCACCTGATCGGTAGTCAGGGCATCGAGACCGCAGCCGAAGGAGTTGAGCTGGATCAGGTCCAGGTCGTTGCGCATCGTCACAAAACGGGCGACAGCGTACAGGCGGCTGTGGTACATCCACTGGTCGACGACGCGAATCGGACGCTCGGGCTTTACCAGGTGCGCGAGCGAATCCTCGGTAAAGACCGCAAAGCCAAAGCTCGAGATAAGCTCGGGCAGGGCGTGGTTGATCTCGGGGTCGTTATGGTAGGGGCGACCGGCGAGCACGATGCCGTGGCCGCCATGGTCCTCGACCCACTTAAGAGCCTCCTCGCCCATGGTCTGGATGTCCTCGTGGAAACGCGCATCGGCCTCAAAGGCAGCGTTGACGGCGGCATCGACCTCGGAGCGCGTGATCTTGGGACCGCGCACGCGGCCGCGACCAGCCTCGGCGTCGGCCACGCGGTCGACGGCGAGCACCTGGTACAGGCGGCGCTTGAGTTCGGTCTTGTCGTGATAGGGCACAAACGGATACAGGAACTCGATGTTCTGCTCGCGGATCTCGTCGATGTTGAGCGCCAGCGCCGTGGGGTAGCTCATGACGATGGGGCAGTTGTAGCAGTTACCGGCCGTCGGGTCCTCCTTGCGCTCCCAGCGCACGCACGGCATCCAGATGAAGTCGACGTCACGGTCGATGAGGTTCATCACGTGGCCGTGGCTCATCTTGGCCGGATAGCACACGCTCTCGGACGGCATGGACTCGATGCCCGCCTGGTAGGTCTTTTTGCTCGACTGGTCGGACAGCTGCACGCTAAAGCCCAGGCGCGTAAAGAACGCATGCCAGAAGGGGTAGTTCTCGTACATGTTGAGCGCGCGTGGGATACCCACGGTGCCGCGCGGGGCCTCGTCGGGACTCAGGACCTCGCGGTTAAAGAGCAGCTCGTTTTTCTTTTTGAAGAGGTTGGGGGCCTCGGTCTTCTGCTTTTTGTGGCCAGCACCCTTCTCGCAGCGGTTACCGGTAATGAAGCGCCTACCGCCGCCAAAATCGTTGACGGTGAGCTGGCAGTTGTTGGAGCAGCGACCGCAGCGGACGTGCTTTTGCGTCACGGTGAGGTGCGCGATGTCCTCGGCCGAAAGGATGGTCGAGGTCCCGTCGATGCCGGCGCGATCGCGGGCGAGCAGGGCCGCACCGTAGGCGCCCATGCAGCCGGCGATGTCGGGACGCACGGCGTGAACGCCGGTGAGCTGCTCAAACGCGCGCAGCGTGGCATCGGACATAAAGGTGCCGCCCTGAACGATTACCTGGCTGCCGATCTCCTTGGGATCGCGCAGCTTAATGACCTTGAACAGGGCATTCTTGATGACGGAATAGGACAGGCCGGCCGCGATGTCGCCCACCGTGGCGCCTTCCTTTTGCGCCTGCTTGACGCGCGAGTTCATAAAGACCGTGCAGCGACTGCCCAGGTCGACCGGGGCCTTGGCATGGATGGCGGCATCGGCGAACGCGCGCACGTCCATGTTCATAGACACGGCGAAGCTCTCGATAAAGCTACCGCAGCCCGACGAGCAGGCCTCGTTGAGCATGATGTGTTCGATGACGCCGTCCTTGACGCGCAGGCACTTCATGTCCTGGCCGCCGATGTCCAGAATGAACTCGACGCCGGGCAGGAACGCCTTGGCGCCGCGCAGGTGCGCGACGGTCTCAATCTCGCCGGAGTCGGCCTTGAGGGCCTCGATGAGCAGTGCCTCGCCGTAGCCTGTGGTGGTCACGTGGCCGATGGTGCAGCCCGCGGGGATGTGGTTGTAGAAATCGGCCATGATGACCTTGGCCGTGCCTAGGATGTCGCCGTTGTTGTTGCCGTACCAAGTGTGCAGCAGCTGACCGTCCTCACCCACGAGCGCGGCTTTCATGGTGGTGGAGCCGGCGTCGATACCGATGAACACGCGGCCGGTGTAGCCTTCGAGCTTGCCCTTGGGGACGACTTCCTGGTCGTGGCGGGTTTTGAACTCGGCAAAGTCCTCGTCGGTGGCAAAGAGCGGATCCAGGCGCTCGACCTCGGCACCCTGCGTGTCGCCCAGGGCATCGATGGCCTCGATGAGCTGCGGGAACGTGCTGAGCTTGTTGGACTCGTGCGCCATGGCGGCGCCGCTCGCCACAAACAGGTGGGCGTTTTGGGGCACAATGCGGTGCTCCTCGTCCAGGTTGAGCGTGAGGTAGAAGCGGTGGCGCAGCTCGGAGAGGTACTGCAGCGGGCCGCCCAGGAAGGCAACGTTGCCGCGGATGGGACGGCCACACGCCAGGCCCGAAATGGTCTGGGTCACGACAGCCTGGAAAATGGAGGCGGCCACGTCCTCGGGGCGGGCGCCCTCGTTGAGCAGCGGCTGGACGTCGGTCTTGGCAAAAACGCCGCAGCGGCTGGCAATGGGATAGATGGTGGTGGCGTTGGCCGCGAGCTTGTTGAGGCCACTGGCATCGGTGTGCAGCAGGGTTGCCATCTGGTCGATGAACGCGCCCGTGCCGCCGGCGCAGGTGCCGTTCATGCGCTGCTCGATGCCGTTGTCGAAGTAGATGATCTTGGCGTCCTCGCCGCCCAGCTCGATGGCGACATCGGTGGCCGGGACAAGGGTCTCGACAGCGCGTTTGCTGGCGATGACCTCCTGGACAAACTCCAGGTCGAGCCACTGGGACAGCAGCAGGCCGCCCGAGCCGGTAATGGCGCAGGTCATCTGGGCCGTCGGCAGCACGGTCGCAGCACCCTCGAACAGGTCGCGGGCGCAGGCACGGACGTCGGTGTGGTGGCGCTGGTACTTGGCATAGACGATCTGATTGTCGTCGTTGAGCACGGCAAGCTTAACAGTGGTGGAGCCCACGTCGATGCCCAGATGCAGGCTGCCGCGAGCGTTCTCGGGGTTGAAGATCGCGCCTTCGGGGGCCTGGCCGGCGGCTACGGGCTCAGCGGCGGTGGCGGGCTCGCTAGCGACGGACGTCTCCCCTGCCGCGTTCTTGGCATCGGCAACTGCCTCGGCAACTTTCTCGGCAGCCGCGGTCGCGGCCTTCTGCGCGGCGTCCACCACGGTGGGCGCGGCCTCGCGTGCGGCAGCGACCATACGGTCCTTAATGCCCTCGACGAGTTTGCTCATTGTCTCTCCTCTTAGTTGTTGGACTCGACGGCTGCGGCGGTGTCGGCCGTGTCCTCGAGCTGCAGGTTCAATAGCTTCATGCCGTATTCCGGCACGTTGATATCGATGGGTTGGCCATACAGGTCACCAGGACGCACAAAAGCGAGTACCGTCATAATGCGCGCCGTGGCCTCGGGCGATTCGGTGAGCCCGCGCTCAAACCAGCGCTGAATCATGCCGACCTCGGCGCTCACGACGTAGGTGACGTAGTAGTCAAAGAACGTGCCCAGCGCCAGGCCCAAAATGCCCGTCTGTGCACGAGGCACTACGGCCTCACGCGCGGTATCGATGATCTTTTTAATAAAGGCGGGGTCGCCGCCAGGGCCTAGCAGGGCACCAATAAGATCGCGATTTGCCGCAAGATAGCGCAGCAGCTCAACTGAGCCGGGCGCCGGTTCGAGCTCGTCGATGTTACGGTAAAGATCGGGCAGCTGAGCTGCGGTGATGAGCTCCACGCGCTCACGAATCTCAGCCAACAGGCCGTCCTCAATCTGGTTGATAAAGTCGGGAATATCGCGGTAGTGCGAATAGAACGTACGGCGCGTAAGACCGGCACGCTCGGTGAGCGACGCGACGTTAATGCGCGAAAGGTCGCCGCTTTCGGCAAGCTCGCTGGCAAGCGCCTGGCGAAGGGCGCGCTGCGAGCGAAGGGACCGGCGATCACATTTCTCGAGCTGGGACAAGCGTCCTCCTTGTTACTCAGACTGTACGCTATTGCACAGTGCGAGTATTATTGCACACCGTGTGTATCAACACGTAAAGGCAATATTTGGAATGTGACAAAGGGCAGTCCCTTTGTCACATTCAGGGACCGCCTAGGTTGTGCCAGTTGTGCCTGGCTTTTGGAGCGGTATTGCCGATTGTTCAAAATGTAATTCGTGGGTAGAATAGTGTCGACGGCAGCCCAAGTTCTGGAAAGCTGGGCAGCGCCGTTGCTTGGATTAAGGGGTCAACGCCTTAGCGGCGGCGACCCCTTTTACGTTGCTTCGAACGTTGCTTGAGTGCCTCGGAAAGCCCGACGAGCGCCGTGGAGAACGAGACCAAAGCGGTCAGAAGTCTCACGAAATCAATCAGATCGGTCATAGGCATCACCTCCCATCAGATGGAGGGCGTTGCCCGGCACATGGAACTGCCGCCAACAGTATCAATTCTATCAAAGCGCAGTTAGATATGCGAATGTTTGTTCGTATTTCAAGAGACCAGCGTCACCTGTGCCAAAGGGGCTGTCCCTTTGTCACATTATTCGATTACGGTGCAGGAATTCTGCTTGTGCATGGTAGCGAGCATGTGTTTGGGGACGGCGTGGACCATACAGCTGCCGATGGTCGCGCTCGCGGCGGCCTTGGCTGCATCGCTTGCGTTTTTGGTCGCGTAACTGTGACGGAAGCGTTTGAGCATGGCGATATCGTTGCCGCCATCGCCGTAGACCGCGACCTCATCCTCGGCAATACCGTAGTAGCCCGCCAGCCAGGCCACGCTCTCGCCCTTGTTGCACGCCACGTCCGTGATCTCGAACATCACCGGATCGAACGGCGCGTTGACCACACGGTCCGAGCGCTCGGCCAAATACGCCTTAAGGTCGCGCTCCAGCTCGGGCGAGGTCACGCGGCAGTTGATCTTGCACACATCGTGGCGCAGGATGTCACCGATCGACTGGTCGAAATACTGCTCCTCGTGATACCCGCCACGTGCACGCATACCGCGCATCACGATGCGCTTGATAGGGCTGTCCTTCTTAAAACCCGCCTGGTGCATCTCGAACGAACCGCTCGAGAACATGCCGTCGGGCGTGGAGCAGTCGAAGCAAATGTCCGGGAACGCCTTGAGCAGCTCCTCGGTAACCTGCGGGTCGATGGTCCAGGTCTTGAGCACCTCGCCATGGCTGTTGCGCACGATGGATCCGTTGGAGCAGCAGGCGTCGAGTGCCAGCCCCGTAAAGCCATGCTCGCCGATTGGCAACGTCGAGCGCCCGGTCGCGGGAACCACATGCAGGCCAGCCTCGGTCAGCTCGCGAATGGCACGGCGGATGGTCCCATCCGCCTCGTGCAGGGCGTTCAGCAGCGTTCCGTCTAAGTCACTCGCAAACATCTTGATCATGGGCATGCCTCTCCTTCGTCTGCACGATATTGTAGACGAGAGCGGGCGCGTCCCAAGAGAGACGCGCCCGCTAGGCGAAAGATTGTCCTACACCGCGGCGGGGCCGTGTTCGCCGGTGCGGATACGGATAACTTCTTCGACCGGCTCGACCCAAATCTTGCCGTCACCGACGGCGCCGGTGCGTGCAGCGTTGCAGATAATCTCGACAATGTCGTCGACATGCTCATCGGCACAAATGAGCGTGAGCTGCACCTTAGGGATCGTGTTGACAAGCAACTCGTTGCCGCGCACGTATTCCTTCCAGCCATGCTGTGAGCCGCAGCCCTGCACCTGGTTGATAGTCATACCGCGAACATCAGCAGCAAACAGCGCGTCTTTAAGAACCTCAAGCTTTTCCTGGCGCACGATGGCCGTGATCTTTTTCATAATGAATTCCTCTCAATAATCAACGTATCCCTTTACATGAGACGCGGGTTTCCCAGGTGCCGCAGATTGGGTTGAAAGAGGAGCGCCGCGTACTTTTGTACGCAAGCGACGGTTTGAAACCCAAGGTGCGGTGCCTGGGGAAGCCGCTAGTCAAGTCCCGAGAAGGAGGGATAAGCGCTCTCGCCGTGCTGACTCGCATCCAGGCCCAGCGCCTCGTCGGCCTCGTCCACACGCAGGCTGCCGTGGAACAGCACCTTGACCACCGCGGCGATTACCAAATCGAGCACCAGCACAATAGCGACCGTCACCACAATGCCCAAGATCTGCGAGATGAGCAGCGACGCGTCGCCCGTGTAGAACAGGCCGCCCTTACCGGTCCACGAGAGCTCCGGCACGCAGAACAGGCCCGTGAGCACGCCGCCCAAGATGCCGCCAATGCCGTGGCAACCGAACGCGTCGAGCGCATGGTAGCGCACAGAGATGTGGTGTAAGAGGCGGGGCATGCCCCGCCTCCGCCCTTTCAAGAAAGGACGGGGACACCGCCTAGAATTCGTCGTTGGAGTAATGAAGGTGACGAATGGAAGGAAAGGCGA
>NZ_JBBNLN010000019.1:0-29554 GCF_040092445.1 Collinsella sp. CLA-ER-H11
AGTCCACTGGAACACGAGCCGGAGGCAGGTAAGATTGAAGGGCCTGACCCCGGAGGAGTTCCGGAATCAGGCCCTTCCGGCCTAGTCGCTATTTAGGGCGTCCAAGATTTGGGGCGCAGTTCAGTGCTACACCGGGTTTATTGTTGAGGGAGCACTGCACGCCCACATGCCCAAAAAGCAAAGACCCGGCATTATACCGGGTCTTCAAAAACTCTCTGGTGCTCCATGGCGGATTCGAACCGTCGACCTTGGGATTAGAAGTCCCCTGCTCTATCCAACTGAGCTAATGGAGCATAAAGCCGGGCGTCCAAGCGGGTACAAGTTCACACGGCCAATAAATTATAACCTACTTGAACTGGTCGTGGTACGCCTTGCAGACCTCGTCCACGGGACCATCCATGCGCAGATCACCCTTCTCGATCCACACAGCACGCTGGCAAATACGCTCAACCTGCTCCATGGAGTGAGAAACGAACAAGACCGTGACGTCGCCACTCTCAATAAAGTGCTGAATACGGCGCTCGCATTTCTGCTGGAAAAAGACATCGCCAACAGAAAGCGTCTCATCGACGATGAGAATATCGGGCTCGGTAATCGTAGCGATAGCAAAGGCGATACGCGCGACCATACCCGACGAGAAGTTCTTCAAGGGCATGTCAACGAAGTCTTTAAGCTCGGCGAACTCAATAATCTCGTCAAAACTAGCGTCGATAAACTCCTTGGTATAGCCAAGCAGCGCACCGTTCAGATAGATGTTCTCACGAGCCGTAAGCTCCGGGTCAAAGCCAGCACCAAGCTCAATCAGCGGCGCAATATTGCCGTGAACCTTAACCTCACCTTCGCTGGGCTCCAAAACGCCAGCGATGATCTTGAGCATCGTAGACTTGCCGGAACCGTTAGTACCAACAAGGCCAACGACCTCGCCACGATGCACATCAAATGAAATGTGCTTAAGCGCACGGAATTCCTCAAAGAACAGCTCATGCTTCGCGAGCTTAATAAAATACTCTTTGAGGTTCGTAAGCGACTCGGACGCCATGTTAAAGATCATGGTGACGTCTTTGACCTCAACAGCAAGGGGCTGCTTGCTGTAATCAATAGCAGATTCAGTCATGAGCAGCACTCCTTAGATGTAGAGGATAAACTTGTGCTCGGTCTTGTGAAAGACGGCGTAACCAATAGCAAGAGCAAGAATAGCCCAAACAACACACAGCCCAAAGGTAAGCGCAGAAGGCACGGTATTAAACAGGAAGATATCACGCATAAACTGGAGGTAGTTGTACATGGGATTCACAACCACAAGGACCTGGATCCAATGTGCCATTTGGCTAATGAAGTCGGTTGTCCAGAAAATCGGCGTCAGATACATCCAGGCCGTGATAACAACGGTCCACAGGTGCATAACATCGCGGAAAAAAACCGCCAGCGCAGACAGCATCATGCCCAAGCCCATGCAGAAACACATGAGCAGGAGCAAGCAAACCGGCAGCAGAATTAAATGCCAGGTGGGAAGCACGTGGAACCAAAGCATAACCAAGGCGACGGCAACCAAAGAGAAGGCGAAGTTAACGAGCGAGAACAGCACCTTCTGCACCGGAAAGACCCAACGGTGCACCTTAACCTTCTTAAGCAGAGAGGAAGCCCAAATGATGGACATAAGCGCTTGGTTCGTCGACTCGGACATGACAGAGAACGTCACGTTACCGACGATCAAGTAAAGCGGATACATTTCGGGCGTAATAGAACCATTGCGACCTTGCGCGAAGATTGTCGAAAACACGATCGACATAACAATCATCATCAGCAGCGGGTTAAGCACGGACCATGCCACACCCAGAACACTGCGACGATATTTAATCTTAAAATCTTTGGTGACAAGTTGCTTAAGAATGAACTTGTCCTTTTCAAAATCATTTTTAGCGTGAGAGGCCGGTTTAGCCACCGCTTTCTGACTCTCTACGTTGTCAGCCACGGACCATCTCCTTGTCTCGTAAAACATAACAGTGGAAAGTATAGCCCTCCCACGTTGACGATAACTCACCGCAACAAATCTGGAGAACTAACCCATATCTAATCAAAGGGGCAGGCGATAGGTATACTTTCGACCCGTTGATTCATTAAAGGAGGTCCGACATGGACTATTCGAATACCGCCGTCATAATCCCCTGCTACAACGAAGCGCTGACGATTGGCAAAGTTGTTGACGATTTTCATCGAGAGTTACCCGGTGCAACCGTCTTTGTATATGACAACAACTCGTCTGATGGCACTTCGCAAATCGCCAAGCAGCACGGTGCCACGGTGCGCCACGAGCCCAGACAGGGCAAAGGCAACGTGTGCCGCCAAATGTTCCGTGATGTCGACGCCGAATGCTATCTAATGGTTGATGGAGACGACACTTACCCCGCCGAGGCGGCAAAGGCGCTTTGCGAGCCCATCCTTAACGGCGAAGCCGATATGACCGTTGGCGATCGCCTGTCAAACGGCACCTATGCCGAAGAGAACAAGAGGGCCTTCCACGGCTTTGGCAACAATCTTGTTCGCGCCATGATCAAGTGGATTTACGGCTACAGCTTTGACGACGTGATGACCGGCTACCGAGCCATGAGCAGACCCTTCGTCAAGACCTTCCCCGTTTTGAGCGAGGGCTTCCAGATTGAGACCGAGCTCTCCATCCACGCTGTCGATCACCGCTGGCGAATTAAAGACGTGCCGGTGGAGTATCGCGATCGGCCCGCAGGCTCCGAGTCCAAGCTCAACACCGTTAGCGACGGCATCAAGGTCATCGCAATGATTGGAACGCTCTTTAAAGACTATCGTCCGCTCAAGTTCTTTACCCTTATAGCGCTCATCTTCGCCATCATAGGCCTTGCCCTCGGAATTCCAATTGTTGTGGAGTACTTCCAAACCGGCTTAGTCCCCCGCTTCCCCACGGCCATACTTGCGGCCTCATTGATGTTCCTGTGTGGGTTGAGCCTAGCAACGGGACTAATCCTCGACTCAGTTGCAAAAGTCGAAAGAAAACAATGGGAGTTACAAGCCTATAAAACCTATTCAAAATAAGAAGAGGTCCGGACTTAATCCGGACCTCTTCTTATTTCAGACCTAAATACTGTTCCCAAAACTCTCGCGAAGTCATGTACGGCATGGCATCTTTCCATGCCCCCCTGACGCTCTTGCCCTCTTTACGATAGCGCGCCATCAGTTCGTGCTCTCGGCGGCGAATACTCTTGAACCGCGCCCGATCCATCGTGCGGACCGACCCCTTCTCGCGGGTCGGATCAAGAAATACCAGCGTCTTGCAACGCGTCGAATTGCCTTCAAGCGTACAGCTGCCATTCTTAACTGCATAGCCGGGCTTTCCGCGCAACAGCGCATCGGGAAGATAGTGTTTGTCGTAAGGAATAGATCTCCAATACTTCATAAATTTCGAAGGATGGAATTCCAGATTAACATTAGCGAGCACTTGCTCCGTAACCCCAGCCTTGCGAAGAAGCTCTGGATCCATTTCGGAAACAGGAATCAGCTTTTCGTTTAACTTACCCTTACCAATCATCGTCGCGGCGCCATCAAGCTTCTGGAGATACTCAGGGCCGCGCAGATAGTCCTCAAAGCCATCAAGGATAAACTCAGCAGCCTGATAATCCATATCGCGCAAGTTCTGACGTACCCCTCGCTGAATACGAAGGACAAACATTTTCTCATCAGCACAATCATCGAGTGAAATCATGGCAAAGAAGTTGCGGAAGTACTGGTAGCAGTCAACCGAAGCGCGGAAACGCCCCTCAAAGCTTGCATGCCACACGCAAATGCAATTCATGGTCATGTAGACAGGCTTATTGCGCATACCAAACTCAACGTCGTCGCAGCGGATAAAGAAAGGCATGGGAAGGCCGTTCTTTTCGATAGCCTTCACCGGAATGCAGCTATACCACCAAGCCCCATAGGCCTGATCAACTTCAACGTTCGTGCGTTCATTTTCGAGGATGTCGGACAGCTTGCCAACATTCAAGTCCTCTTTTACGCGACGATAGGCACCAGTGGTCGCCACATACGAGACATCCTCGAACTGACGAGTAGGGTCCTCCATTGAGAGCATGGCGCCGTTAATAAAGGCATCCTTATACTTGCCGTTAGCAAGAGAGAGGAGATTGAACGTGCGGATCAAACTCTCGGGCATAATAGAGACATCGTCATCCATCAAAATGATGTGAGTGTACTGATCAGGAGTTTCAGTAGCCGCCATCATTCCACGTGCGAATCCTCCCGAACCGCCCGTATTGGGATTCGGGAGCACGGTGACTAGCTCATCGGAAAGTGATGCAGAATCGAGCGTCTGTCCATTGTCGACGACAAACATGTGGAAGTGGTCGCGAATCGGACCGTCCTCTTTGGAGATGCCCGCTTTAACGAGTTCAATATTCGGAAGAATGTACTGCTCATTCTTAAATGTAGTAGTAGAAAGAGCAAGATTGATCTGGTTAATTGAGTCCTCAGGAACATCAGTCAGATAAGAGGCGTTCAAGAGGTCTACGGAATAGCCCTCATCACTCTCAATCCTAAAACCGATCAAGTCGTAGCCGGTTGTATCGATATCAATATCGAGAACGCAAGGATCAATTTCATTGCCATCAAAAGGATTCGATTTAAGCTCGACAGGATTCAGCTCGCTAGATCTCACTCCATGAACGACAACCCGGCCCCTGCCAAATAAAGCCATATGCAAGACGACGCCGCCAACAGACGCATACTGATGCCATTTGCCAGCAGATAGGCCATTCACATACGTCAGAAAGTCAACGTGTCCATTGACATGAAGTGAATGTATATCGTCATCATACGAAGCACCACCGGAGAGCACGCGATAGTAGAGTTCGGGAAAATCCTTTGCATGCTTTTCAACTTTAAGTACAACATTCGCAAGTTTAAACTGCATTTTAAATACCTTAATCAAAGCCGTTGTAACTACTAATTACATTCGTCGACAAACTTTGCCATCGCGGAGCGAACATCGGGATCAGACAAAACATCCTTTGCAAAATAATCATGCCCACAGATGTCCATTGGCATGTAAGGCCATCCAGGATAGCAATCATCAGCGACCTTTTCCGCTTTCGCGGGAACCAAAAAAGAGAAGCTGTCAAACGGATGCTTTCTTACGGGAAGGATATCGTTGCGGTCCCAAATTATTTTACGTTTAGGGGCATCAAAAACGTTATCAATCGCGTATGCAAAATCACCACGAGACTCATCGGTTAACAAACCTAGATCATGAGCCTTTTCGTTAAACGAATCGAATACGCTCTGGACAAGATCAATCTCCGCAGAAGAAACAACTGTTCTCTGAGCTTCCAAGTCAACATCTCCGCACTGCACGCTAAGACCGCTGTGTGGATGAACCATCCAAGGATTATCTTTCCAAAAACTAAACTCACGTTCATTTTTGTCAAAGAAATCCATAAGCTCAATTCTGAGTTGCCTAAGTTGATCGTTCGCGCGCTTGGAATTCTCGGCCGCCCGGTCGTAAATCGAAATGTCCACAAAACAAGGTATAAGCGAATTAGTTGAACAAAAGCGAACTTGACGACACTTTACAAACCAGTCATATACGAGGGTGATTTGATATTCAGGGTCGTCTATTAAAGCGGCAGTGAGCTTATCCACATCGGACCTAAGCATGCAGATATCAATATCGTCGTCCCAAGGAATAAAACCCGATCGAGACAAGGTGCCAACAAGAGAACCATAAGAAAGCCAGTATTGAATATTATTGGCAACACAAATCGCGTCTAGCTTACTCATCAAGGCCGCGTTTGCCTGCTGCATCAATCGAATATCACCCTCGGCGTCGGGTAATGCATCAAAGATTTTGCAACGGAGCTCAAAAGGGGTGAGATCGGGGTACGCACGTCGCGCTAACAATTCAAAGCGAAGCCTCATTTGTTCTGACAGACTTTGTTGGCGTTGCTTGAGCAATTCAATTTCTGGAAATAGCCGAGTATCGAATTTGTAATTGATATTCATATTGATACCGTTATCGGCCTGCTCAATACGGGCGAAAACCTCGTCAAAACGACGGTCCATATCCTCATGCATAGCATGCAACGATCGGGATGAGCCAGGGAGGATCTTTTTAATAGTAGAAAGCAAGGACATGGCTTAACCTTCGCAACGACAAACAATGAACGAAGCACAATTACTCATATGATACAAAAGAATGAGTGGGTCCCACCTTGAAACCCACTCACATGAAGACTACTCCGACGCCTCTTTCAAATACTGTTTCCAGAAATCGATCGAAGTAAAGACATCTCTATACGAAGCGTATTCGGTATAAATCTTATCTTTGTTACGCTTGAATTCCTTCTCGGCTTTACGAAAACGACTCCAAACCTCTTTGAATCGCTTCTTATCCATATGTCTAATGGCACCCTTTTTATTAGGCATATCTACCACAATAAGCGTGTCAACATCCCTGATTTTACCTGCGGGATAAACCCATCCCGCAGCATCAATAACAGCAACCCTACCGTTACGTTTAGCGGAGTCGTTAACAAAACGGTGGCCATTAATGGTCAGATAATCCTTAAATGCCTGCAGCCTAGACCTGTCGCCCCCAAGGCTCAAATTGCCAAAAGTCAGTTGCGTCAAGTCGACACCCAATTCTTGTGCCTGAGGGATGAGCTGCTCGATGGGAATCAATTGTTCCCTTTCACGATTTGCCGCCATAAAACGGGATTCAGCAACAGGATGAGAAATCCACTCCGGACCTCTCAAAAAATCTTCAAGACCTTTTACGGCAAGAGCAGCTTCATCGTAATTAAATTTCTTCAAGTCGAGCTCAACTTCACGACGAATCTCATAAAGAAAATCAGAGAGAGGCGCAGCGCCAGTTGTCGCCTGACTGATTAGCGTATTTCGGCTTACCTGATAACGCTCCACGGCAGCACTATACTTAAACTTAAAGGAATTATGCCAAACGCAAATACCATTCATGGACATGAACTTGGGTTTGCAACGAAGCGCATACTCAGCATCATCAGAACGAACAAATAAGGGCAAGGGCAACCCCTCACGTTCAATCGTTGCGGTAGGTATAACGCAATACCACCAGCCAGCATACTGTTGGGCAGTGTCCTCATAAAGGCCAGTTGGGGCCTTATATATCTCGGTCTCAACGACATCATGAAGTGAGGTCATATAGCCTGCAGGCTTAAGGGGAGAAAAAGTTCCCTTAGCAGTAAAGAACCCTAAATCCTCGGTACGCAAATTGGGCTCTTCCAAGCTCATCATGGCACCCGATAAAAAGGCCTCAGCATATTCTTCTTTGAGAAGAGAGAGCAGGTTGAAAGTGCGGATAAAACTCTCGGGAAGAACCTCGACATCATCGTCCATCAGGAGAACATGAGTCGCTTTAGGATTCTGCTCAAGTGACTCAATCATCCCCCGAGCAAAACCACCAGACCCGCCGACATTAGGATTTGGATGAACAGTAACACGCGATGAATCCAGGTTTGCACTATTCAGCGAACGGCCATTATCAATAATGTGTACGTGGAAATGATCAGCAATCTCTTCATCAGAATCAATAATGTTCTTTTGTAAAAGAGATACGTTACGGACAATATAGTCTTCTTTTTTAAACGTAGTAGTTGCAAGCGCTAGCTCAACTGGATGAATATCCAGTTCTTCACAATCGCAATAATAATACGCATTCCGAATATTAACAGGGCCTTCAGTACTGATATTAAAAGCGTGCAGAATCTCTCCCTCACAAAGGGAGAGTTCGATTTCAGCCGTACTCCATTCATCGGATCGTTGCAAACTAACCGCAGAGCCATCAATTGTAGAAGGAATCCAAGAATAATTATTTGCATACGTCTGCTGAAGCGTTAAGGCGGAGCCGCAATACTCGATATGAAGATAAAACGCCTTTGCAGTAGTGTATTTTCGCCACTTATAAATGGATAGCGCATTAAAATATGTTGTGAAATCAACATTGGTCGATTTCATGATTTCAATAGTGTCATTCGAAGTTGGAATAACAAGACCCTCCGTTGCCCTATAGCAAAGCAATGGATACTGCAACATCGCATCAGATCCGTTAAAAATCAAATTTGCAAGTTTAAAATGCATTGAAAACCATCCAAAAAATTCCTGGTGCAACTTGGCAAAATGGCATAAATGCCCATGGCATTGTTTGCATTCTCACTGATTTTAAGAATGCAAACAATGTACTAAAGGCATCTAATCAAAATGAAGTTTTAGCTCTTCCTCCCAGTCGGGCATATGGAAGCCGACCGACTCGAGCCTGGAAAGGTCGAGCGCGGAGTGGACCGGGCGCGGCGCGATGGGGCCCGCGGCGTTCGCGTAGTAGTCGGCGGTCGAAACCGGCACGACCCTGTCGCCGTTGCCGTTGGCGGCCTCGAAGACGGCGCGGGCGATGTCCGCCCAGCTCTTCACGGCGCCGGAGCCGGTGCAGTCGTAGGTGCCGTAGGGGGCGTGCGTACCCAGCACGTGGAAGATGGCCGCGGCCATGTCGCGCGTGAAGGTCAGGCGGCCCAGCTGGTCGTCCACGACCGTCACCTGCTCGAGCCCGTCCTCGGGGTCGGCTACGCGGTCAGAGAGCGCCTTCATGGTCTTCACGAAGTTGTGGCCCTCGCCGATGACCCAGCTGGAGCGCATGATGTAGTGGCGCGGGCACCCGGCCACGGCGATGTCGCCGGCGGCCTTGGTCTGGCCGTAGACGGACAGCGGGCTGAGGGGCTCGTCCTCGTCGTGCACCTCGGCGGTGCCGTCGAAGACGTAGTCGGAGGACACGTGGACGAGCGTGATCCCGTGCTCGGAGCAGGCGCGGGCGAGAAGGGCCGGGCCGGTGGCGTTGGCCTTCCAGGCGGTCACGCGGCCTTCGGGGGTCTCCGCTTTATCCACGGCCGTGTAGGCGCCGCAGTTGATCACGGTGCCGTAGAGCGACCAGTCGTACTGCGAATAGGCCTCCGGGTCGGACATGTCGAAGGTGTCGATGTCGCAGAAGTCGAAGTCCTTGGCCACGCCGCGCTCCTCGGCGAGCGCGCGCACCGCGTGGCCCAGCTGGCCGTTGCAGCCGGTGACGAGCGTCCTCTTGGGCGCCATGGGGACGACGTCCCTGAGCATCGGGTGGTTGAGGTCGGCCTCGGAGACGGTGGCCTGGTCGAGCGGGATGGGCCACTGGATGGCGAGCCCGGGGTCGGCGAGGTTAACGAAGGTGTAGGTCCTCTTGAGCTCCAGCGACCAGTGGGCGTCCACCAGGTAGGTGTAGGCGGTGCCGTCCTCCAGCGCCTGGAAGGAGTTTCCCACGCCGCGCGGGACGTAGATGGCCTTCGACGGGTCGAGCGTGCAGGTGAACACCTTGCCGAAGGTCTCGCTGCCCTCGCGCAGGTCCACCCAGGCGCCGAAGACGCTGCCGCGCGCGACGCTGATAAACTTGTCCCAGGGCTCGGCGTGGATGCCGCGGGTGACGCCCCTCTTCTCGTTGTAGGAGACGTTGTTCTGGACGACGCGGAAGTCGGGGATACCCAACTCGGTCATCTTGGCGCGCTGCCAGTTCTCCTTGAACCAGCCGCGCGAGTCGCCGTGGACGGCGAGGTCGACGACCTTGAGGCCCCCGATGCCGGTCTCGGTGACCTTCAGGTCCTTCTCGAATGCGATGTCTGCCATAGGTCTATCCCCTCCTACTGGCCCTGTGCGCGGTAGCGGGCCTCGGTGGCCTCCTTGGCCGGGCGCCACCAGGACTCGTTGGCGACATACCAGTCGATGGTGGCCTTGAGCCCCTCGGCGAAGTCGGTGTGGGCCGGCCTCCAGCCGAGCTCGCGCTGGAGCTTCGTGTTGTCGATGGCGTAGCGGCGGTCGTGGCCGGGGCGGTCGGCGACCCAGTCGAAGTCCTCGGGGTCGCGGCCCATGGCCGTGAGGATCATGCGCAGCACGGTGATGTTGTTCTTCTCCCCATTGGCGCCGATGAGGTAGGTCTCCCCCGTGCGGCCCTTGGTGAGGATGTCCCAGACGGCCGAGGAGTGGTCCTCGGTGTGGATCCAGTCGCGGACGTTCTCGCCGCGGCCGTAGAGCTTGGGGCGGACGCCGTCGATGATGTTCGTGATCTGCCTGGGGATGAACTTCTCCACGTGCTGGTAGGGGCCGTAGTTGTTGGAGCAGTTGGAGATCGTGGCGCGGAGCCCGTAGGTGCGGGTCCAGGCGCGGACCAGCATGTCGGAGCTCGCCTTGGTCGAGCTGTACGGGCTACTCGGGCGGTACGGCGTCTCCTCGGTGAACTTCGCCGGGTCGTCGAGCGCCAGGTCGCCGTAGACCTCGTCGGTGGAGACGTGGTGGTAGCGGACGCCGTGCTTGCGGACGGCCTCCAGCAGGCGGAAGGTGCCCTCGACGTTGGTGCGCAGGAAGGGCTCGGGGTCGGCGATGGAGTTGTCGTTGTGGCTCTCTGCGGCGTAGTGCACGATCGCGTCGTGGCCGGGGACGATCCTATCGAGCAGCCCCGCGTCGCAGATGTCACCGACGACGAGCTCGACCCTGTCCTCGGGCAGCCCCGCGATGTTCTCGGGGTTGCCGGCGTAGGTCAGCTTGTCCAGGACGGTGACATGCACGTCAGGGTGGTTCTCGACCACGTGATGCACGAAGTTGCTGCCGATGAAGCCGCAGCCGCCCGTGACGATGATGTTCTTGGGTTCGAAGATCTCGGACATGAGGGGTTCCTCCTAGTACTCGCGCGGGCTGTTGACGATCTCGCCGGCGGCGACCTTCTTCAGGTGCCGGCCGTAGACCGACTTGCCGTAGGCCTTCGCGGCCTCCTCAAGCTCGGCGGTGGTGATCCAGCCGTTCTCCCAGGCGATCTCCTCGGGGACGGACACGGGAAGGTCCTGGGAGTGCTCCACGGCGCGGACGAACTCCGCGGCCTCGTGCAGGCTCTCCATGGTGCCGGTGTCCAGCCACGCGTAGCCGCGGCCGAGGGTGACCACGGACAGCGTCCCCTCCTCCAGGTACATCTGGTTGAGCGTGGTGATCTCCAGCTCGCCGCGGGCCGAGGGCTTGACCTCGTGGGCCTTGGCGGCGACGTCGCCCGGGTAGAAGTACAGGCCGGTGACGGCGTAGGAGCTCTTAGGGCGCTCGGGCTTCTCCTCGATGGAGACGGCCCTGCCCTCCCCGTCGAACTCCACGACGCCGAAGCGCTCGGGGTCGTCCACGTGGTAGCCGAAGACCGTGGCCCTCCCCGACTCGGCGTTCTGGACGGCGCGCGTCAGGTGGCGCGACAGGCCGTTGCCGTAGAAGATGTTGTCGCCCAGCACGAGCGCGCACGGCTCGCCGGCGATGAACTCCTCGCCGATGGTGAAGGCCTGCGCCAGGCCGTCCGGGCTCGGCTGCTCGGCGTAGGAGAGGTTCACGCCGTAGCGCGAGCCGTCCCCGAGCAGGCGCTCGAAGTTGGGGAGGTCCGTCGGCGTGGAGATGACCAGGATGTCCCGGATGCCCGCCAGCATGAGGGTGGACAGCGGGTAGTAGATCATGGGCTTGTCGTAGACCGGCAGCAGCTGCTTGGAGGTCACGAGCGTGAGCGGGTACAGGCGCGTGCCGGACCCGCCGGCGAGGATGATGCCTTTCATTCAATCACTTCCAAAGTCAGTGAACGGAAAAATAAATCCGTTTAGCAATGTTCCTGATTGAGAGCGACAATTTACGAGCGGTTAAATCAACCGACGATATATTGATACCATCGAGTGAACAGATTGCTCGCACAAAATCAAACTCATCGCGTTTCAATTGCTCTTTTTTATCCTTAAAAAGTGAGTTCGTAGTAGATTCGTTGCACACTCTAAAATAGGAATAAATTGAGTCTAGATAGCAGACATCACTATTAAGTGATAGACGAATCCAATACTCCCAATCAGGGGAGTAACACAAAGAATCATTAAAGGGTCCAACCTTTTGCCAGCAATCTCTACGAAACATGACATTAGAAGGCTCTCCATAGATATTATGAGTTCGAAATGTCTTGCGGGCAAAATCAGAGCCTTTTAAAACCATATCCCGCTTAAAAGGTCTCCTCTTCATTGTAATGGCACCATTCGAGTCAATAACACATGAAGCGCTGAAGCAGAGGGAGCACTTTGGATTAGCATCCAGTGCTGCAACCTCAGACTCAAGAGCCCCGGGTAACAAAATATCATCCTGAAAGAGGAAATGAATATACTCGCCAGAAGATTTCTCAATGGCATTATTCCAGTTTCCAACAAGACCGAGATTACTGGCGTTTCTAAATACCTTAATTCGAGAATCCGTTAGCTTGGAAACAATCTCAAATGTTCCATCAGTTGACTGATCATCGAAAATTAATAATTCGAAATCGCGGAAAGACTGGCTTAACACCGAATCAATTGCCTTCAAAATGTACTTAACACCATTAAAACAAGGCATCAACACACTAACTTTAGGCATCCTTGTCCTCCTTATCGGACAAAAATTCCTCAATAAAATAGCGAGGACGATGCTTCGTCTCCATATAAGTCTTTCCAACGTACTCGCCGATGACACCCAAAGCCAAAAGTTGAAGTCCGCCAAGACACCAAATTGACATAATAATGCTTGTCCAGCCAACTTGTACATCGCCAATAAAATGACCAATTAAAAGATATACAAGTGCAAATAAACTAAAAATAGAAATGATTAAACCGGTGAGAGTAATTATCCTAATCGGTTTAGTACTAAAAGACGTTATACCTTCAAAAGCAAATGACAGCATTTTACCGAGCGTGTATTTAGATTCGCCGGCAAACCGTTTCCCTCGCGAATAATACACGCAGCAAGATTTGAAACCAACTAAAGGAACCAAACCACGAAGAAATAGATTAACCTCACGGAATTGAGACAATGCAAGAACAGCACGCTTGGACATCAATCTATAGTCAGCATGGTTATAAACAGCATCGACACCCAACGAAGACTGTAAGCGATAAAAAGACTGTGCGGTAAAACGTTTTAGAAAGGAATCGCTAGAACGATCATTTCGTACACCATATACAACTTCATAGCCTTCGCGAGCTCTTGAAACCATTTCATCAAGCGCATTGATATCATCTTGTAAATCAGCGTCCATCGATGCTATTAAATCAGCAAACTCCGCTGCCTTGTGTAACCCAGAAAGTAAAGCCTTCTGATGGCCACAATTCCTAGAGAGCTTAAGTCCACAGAATAAGGAATTAGACTGATGAAGACTTTCGATGATCTCCCAAGTCTTATCGGATGACCCATCGTCAACTAACAAAACCTTACTGTTCGCATTAATCTGAGACAATTTTACTAAAGTGGAAAACTTCTCAAAAAGCCTTTTAGAGGTTTCCCGCAAAACGCTCTCCTCGTTATAACAAGGAACCACGAGATAGAGAATCGGCAATATGTCCATCTTTGTCATGCAAGCACCTATCACTTAAATGCCCAATACTTACTTAAAATATAATTAAGAGGATAAGTTACAAACAAGTTAAGCAGTGGACCAAGAATAGAAGAAATTCCAAGCACACTAACCCAAAAGTACAAAAGGATGTTGTTGATAATCAATCCAGTAAAAGCACTCGAAGCAAGTAGCTTGGAAAAACTTGAAATAAGTGAACTCAAATCAGATCTCTCATTATCAAAAACATATTTATTGTTCCAATAGAAGGAATTGATGACACCAGCAAAATATGAAACTATATTGGCGACAATATAGTTCACTCCAATAAAAAGGAGTGCCGCGTAGACTAAGTAAGAAACGATTGTATTTGAAAGTCCAACAATCGAAAACTTCAGAAATTGAATCACCGAATCTCGTTTCATTAAAGACCCTTTTCCTACTGTTATCTATAAAGGACATAAACAAAACAAGAGGTTCCATCATCGATTTGAGTATATCCAGGCAGTTTTTTAAAACCACTATATCCTAGTTCATCTTTCAGTTGAGAAAGAACCTCTTCTTCGCAGTCGTGATTATTCATGTAAACAACCAGATCATCAGAATCAATATAATTTCTATCGCAAAAACTGCTAATAGCTTTCTGATCAGGAATCAGCGCATGAATGCGAGACAATTTGGCAACTTCTAGTAGCTTCGCAGTGAGCTGATAGTAATCATAAGAGACAAAGAGTCCCGTTGAACCCGCGTACTTCTCTACTGCGGCTTCATTGTCAGCAGATTTCGGATATAAATACAAAGCATTGGAAGAAAAGAAAACAGAATCTGCAGCAATAATTGCGCAAACAAATACAACAGAAACTAAAATAGTGCCCCGAAAATTGAAATCAGTATTATTTCTATAGCGAATTTGCAAATATCTAAATAGATACAAGAACATTCCAAATCCAAATAACAGTAATCCTGGATATGCCAAGCATATGTATCTTGACGAAGTAAAAGGAGATACATAGCATGCTGTGACGTAAAAAACAAGGGATGAATTAAATAATAAAACTATATAAATCGACTCAGGATGCTCACGATTAATTTTTTTATTCCATAGCAAGTAGAAACAAAGGGCAATTGACAAACAGAAGCAGGCAATCAAAAGAAGCCTTGATCCGAAGAACAAATCAACGGACGACGACCCTAGAAATTGCCAAATTCGTCTAAGCAATACCATTACCCCTGATTGCGATGAGGCCGATTCGACATAGTGATTCCCAAACATGTTGCTTAATGCTGGAGGAAATATGATAAATGACAGACAAACCGATAAGACAATCGTGACTCCATATTTAAAGGAGAACCTCCACCCTTTTCTTGCCCAAAAAAAAATAGTAAAAAAACAGGAAACAAAAAAGAGATAAATATAGAAATAGAAATGAGTTAAAAACCCCAATAAAGAAATAACAAATAGGCGGAAATAAACCGATCGATTGGCGAAGGAAGCATTAAACATATCGAATAACGCATCAAGAAATGCTAGGGCAAGTGTCACCAATAACAGATACATTCGAATGTAGGTCACTAGATTTAACGCTATGGGACAGAAAGCCCAAAGAGCCATTAAAATTAGGGCGACTGGCTTACTCTGAAACACTTTGTAAGAAAGCTTAAATAAAAATACTAAGCTGAGTGAATAGAAACATAGATTAGGAACCAAGCCAAACCATTTGCTAAATTCATTCGGAAACAGTGAGCAAACGGTATGAATAATGAAAAAATAGAGAGGAGGATGTGCGTCATTACTCAGATTATATAAAACCGAATCAAACCGAAACACATGCCCTGTATCAACTGTCAAATAAGACTGAATGAACGTAGGATCCATCCAGTTGGCATCCATATTGTTTTCCCAAAAAATATGTGGAAAATAAAAACTATTCGAGAGACCGAAAGTCCACAGCTCGTCAACATGAAACCCTGTTTTCAAATTGCAATAATAAATTGCGACTAATAACGCAGCCACAAACATTACAGCAAATAAAACGCCATAAAACTTGCATCGTTTTGCACATGAATTCATAAACGAGTCCCTATAATTAATTAGTAGCTAAACTAAAGGAGTTTACGAAAAATCATAAACTACTTCAAGATTAAACTAATACAGTTGGACTAAACCACTGAATTACTGCAATAGCGGATAGATGATAGACTTGCATCACTTACTATTTATCAACCAACTTAACCTCAATCGCTTCCATATGTAGGGCCTCTCCAGTTGTACCTGCGCACTCGCCCGATTTAACCCAATCGAGCCAACCCTTACCCTGCACATGCGCCCTATAGACAACGTCATAATGCTTGGCGAGATCACCCGTAAGCTTAATTTCTACAGCTTCAATAGAAAGAGACTTACCCGTGGTGCCGGCCAGCTTGCCGTTCTTGACCCACTTTTGCCAGCCGATATTCTGAACATGAGCTCGATATTCGATGTTACCGGAATACCCGAGTTCGGGCTCGCTAATAGCCAACGCCTCAACAGCAAGATTTCGACCAGTTGTGCCCGCCGTCATGCCCTCATAAACAGGTTCCTGCCAACCAAGATTTGAAACATGAGCCTTTATTGAAAAAGTTTTCTGAATAGAGGGCTGACTCGTATCCCCTGGTGCAGGCGAACCCTTTTCAACCAAAACGACCTGGTATGCCTCGAGCCTCAAGCCAAACCCAGTCGTTCCGGCAACTTGATCATTGCAGGCCCAGCCAAGCCAGCCCTTGTTCTGAACATGAGCGCGATAGTAAACGTCATAACGATTGGCCATCTCACCAGTAAGTCGAATTTGGATAGCCTGGACAGACTTGCTCTGACCAGTAGTACCGGAGACTTCTCCCTCTTTCACATAGTCTTGCCAACCGTAATCGGAAACATGCGTCCTGTACTCCAAGCTGCCATCGTAGGGAGCATTCTGCAGATTGAGAGTTATAGCCTCGACAGCTTTGGACTGACCAACGGTGCCAGAAACATTTCCGCCCTTGGAAGCCGACTGCCAACCGTCATTCGAAACATGCGAAGTTGCCAAAACATCAAGCGAGCCTCGTGACACCTTGACGACGTCGTAGCCCGACTCGTCCTTCTTGAAATAAGTCAGAGCGCCGCTATTGTGCGAATAAATAGCAAAGTCGTAATTTGCCGAAGCAAGGATGGAATCCGAAAATTCTACGAGATAGCAAGAGTCACCCTGCTTGCAAAGGGATCTGATTGCAGCATCCGTGTCTTCGGTAACCGGAGAAGCAAACCAATCCATAATCGAATAATCGATAACGGCACCCGGCTTCAAGGCCTCGGCCTTCGTTGAATTCCAAAGTCCACCAGCAGCATCGGCGCTGGCCGAGTTATACGTACTAGACCCATATCCAGACAGACCGATCTCCGGATTAAAGAAGAGAATCAGCTCTGCAGCAACGGAAGAATCGACATCGGTAATGCTCAGACGGTCAAGCTGTTCCTGCTTTTGGGGATACATGCCCGTCGGCGTGTTTGGATGCCCCTTGTAATAATACAAATAGTCATCGCCATAGATAACCTCGGTCAAGTTGGCATAGTCGTCAAAATTCTGCTCGTAAGTAACATACGTTCCAAGCAGCATCATTACCTTTTTGCCCTGCTGAGTAGCCGCATCAAAATAACCATCGTTAAAGTTGTACAGAGCCTTAAACGCTTGGACCGTGTACTCTCCCCTATTCTGCAGGCTCGTAAGCATGCTCGAAACGTTCATCTTCTTAACGTTAGGATCGGATGCGATCTTATTCGCAAAGGCATTATCGTCACCGCTCGTAAACAGATTCGTTCGAGTCATCCACCACTGAGTGCCGGGCTCAATACTCAGCACGGCATACATAGAATCCCAGTGATCGTGATAATCGCTATACGACATTGAGACTTCACCGGTTTCGTATTCCTTATTCTTGGCAGCGTTCCATAAAGCAATCAGCTCCGCTTGCTTAGAATCTGGATCCTTAACATCGAAAGCCTCGTTGGTAAAAACATACGTGGCAGATCCATCCGACAACAGCCGAATGGAGTATTGGCCAGTGGGAATCTTATTGGCGTAAATCATCCTATGAATCAACGAACAGGTGATGTCATTGATATACAGATTGAACTTTGCCTTGGGGTTGATTTTATAGAGAGCAGCGACATAATCCGCGAACGCCTGATAGCTCGAACTAGAAGCATTTTCCTCATGAGTCAGATACGGAAGACCATACATCCCGGATGGAAGCGAGTTCCAGTTATAGGCACCTGGACGATCGAGCATTACGATCGACGGAATGGTCGTTCCAGCAGAAGAGGTACTGATATCCCAGAAAGATAGCGAATAGAGAACAACGGGGAAAGAAGCACTCAAAGGGGCAAGGTTGTACTCGCTCGCAGAAATGCCAATTGACTGATGGTCCTCATGAACGATGTTTCCGTTCTTCAAATACTGCAACGTAACGTCAAACGGACCATAATCGCTAAAGTCAATTTCACTGGAGCTAGAGCCCAGGTCTCCGAATGCAATCGTGCTGGAAACAGATCGGGTAACCTTCCCTCCATACGACATGAAGCCAGACACCTTTACCGAATCGGCAATACCGAGTCGTTTTATATCCTCGGCCTGCGGAATATTCAGGGTTACTTTAGTCGTCTCCCCAACCTGAGAAAGAGAGCAATTAAAGACATACGGGACATAGGCTCCAGCAGTATCGCCGGGCGCCGCTTCGCCCTTCTTTACAATGACGATCTGTATTGCTTCAACGGCATAAGACCAACCGGTGGTTCCCGCAGTCGACCCATTTGAGGCCCATCCAAGCCAACCGAAATTAGAAGCATGAACGCGATAATACAGGTCATAAGAAGTTGCTCTTTCACCCGTCAGCTTGAGCTCGACGGCTTCAATCTGAAGGCCCTTTCCCGTTGTGCCGGAGACGGCTCCATTAGAAACCCAATCCTGCCAGCCTTCATTTTGAACATGAGAGCGGTATTCGATACCAAGGTCTTCTGAATTAGGGAGAGTAACCCTGAGCGCCTCAAGCCTACGAGACTGGCCCGTTGTGCCAGAGGTCGAACCATTCGATGTAAACGTCGACTCCCAGCCAATGCCTGAAATGTGAGATTTATAGCTGACGTCCGGGGCCGCCTCTTTGGGCTCCACGGCAACATCAATCGAAGGCGCCGTTTCATCGGCTGCAGCAGCAGTTTGATCCGAGGAGACGGATTGTGTCTCTGGAACGGATTCATATTCGTTGGCACCAATATTTTGATCCGCCCAACAAGCCAAAGGGCTCAAAAGCAGCATCGACATGAAGCAGGAAATCAGAACAACAAATGCTCTAAATTGCCTTTTCAAGAGAATCGCCTCCTAGATAGACAGCCGTCAATAACCATACTATCAGGAGTTAGCTTCATTAAGGCCACCAATTAGGTGAACGAAGAAATAGAAGCCCCATCCAAAGGCAAGGGCCCTTTCCGTTGCCAAGTCAACGGCAACAGGAAAGGGCCCCCTAACAAACTCTCGGCGTTTACAGGAATAACTAGTAGATTACCACCTTGGTAGCAAGAGGCACGTTATCCCAAATCCATTTAGCGCGATCGATGGGCAAACGCACGCAGCCTTGTGAAATATGCATTCCCATCCGGCTGTCCATGGGATTAAAAGTTCCCTGGTAATACGGTATTGAATGGAACAGGTAGTCCCCGTAAAACTGCGTATAGTAGTAGCAAGTATACCCATGTCCAAACGAGTAGCCCTTGCCGGTGACGGTATACTCACCCGTAGGCGTTGGAGTACTAGGGGCGCCGGCAGAGCAAGTCCAGTATTGAGCATAACTCCACGACCCGCGCTGTCCACGAAAAACTCCAAGGCGGCATGCTTGCCTGTCAACCATAATGAGCCAGTTTGTATTGCTCGAATATCTATTAGCCCGATTAAGCATGGCCATCATGTCGGCAGGCAGCAAAGGCTGATCGGTATACGGACGCCCAGTTGAACCGGGAGCTCCAGCACCCTTAGGCACAATCTTCACTTGTACTGACTCGACTCTGCAGCCTATCCTCGACGTGCCCGCAGGCTGCCCATTTGAGGTCCAATCGAGCCACCCAAAGTCTTGGCAATATGCACGATACCAGACATCAAAGTAGTTCGATAAGTCACCGGTCAGCCTAATCTTAAGAGCCTCGATACGCTTTGCGCGGCCTACCGTGCCAGCGACATTCCCATTGGAAGCCCAGCCTTGCCAACCCACATCCTGCACATGAGCGGAGTACTCAATACCGCCCGATACGCTACTGGAGACATTTAGCTTCAGTGCCTCAATCGCAAGTGATCTGCCAGTCGTGCCCACAATGCCGCTGTTGCCAACAGGATTCATCCAACCAAGTGTGGCGACATGCGCCTGGACTGTTAGAACTGGTGCCGTGATAAACGCGGGCGCAGACGACGCGCCTGGATCCCCGCCTTTCGCAACAAGTTCAATTTGGACAGCTTCTATCTGGATATTAAGCCCGGTAGTTCCAGCGTCATCGCCGTTTTTTGCCCAACCCAACCAACCATAGCCCGCCGAATGAACTCGATAGTAAATGTCATACTGATTCGCGAGGGAACCATTTAAGCGCAGCTCAAGAGCCTGAATGGCCAATCCTTGTCCAACGGTCCCAATATAACCGGAAGATCGCCATTCCTGCCAACCAATATTGGCAACATGTGCTCTTGCCTCAATTTGAGAATCGTCATCCACACCGGACAACGACACATTCAAAGCTTGAAGAGAAAGCGATTGTCCCGTCGTGCCGGTTACCTGCCCATCAAATACAGAAGGAGACCACCCACGGTTAGCCGAATGAGCCTGATATACAACGTGAGCGCTATCGGCGGAAGTATCGGAAACAAATGCTCCGTCCGTTATTCCGGGAGCGCCGCCGCCTTTACTGACAATCCTTACTTCGACAGCCTTAAGGAATGAACCCGATATCGTTGCCCCTGCATCCGCGCCATTGCATGCCCAACCAAGCCATCCTTTTTTGGAGTCAAAGCAGCGATACCAAACGTCATAGGCATTAGACAAATCTCCAGTAAGAGCCAATCTCACCGCCCTTAGAACACGCCCATCGTTTTTAGAGTTAAGCGCAGCACCGTCAGAAACAGCACCGCTCCATCCGCCAAATTCAAAAAAGCCGGAATAGTCAATTGAGCCTAAAATCTCTTGATTATCAAACGAAATGGAGAGCGAGGTTAAAGGTTCAGAGCCGTTCTCGGAGCCCAATAAGATTGATTTGCCTTGTACGGAGCCCAGGCTTTTACCGTTAAGACCAAGCGAGCTCCCGCTTAGAACATCCGTAGCTCCAATGAAATGGTTCAACGTATCGCCGGGAGCAGAGCCGCTTTTTTCGACCAATAAAATCTGAACACCCTGAATGGCGGCACCCTTCCCCACCGAGCCCGCAGGAGACCCGTTAGACGTCCAGCCCAGCCATCCGCCCAATTTGGAAGCATACACACGGTACCAAATGCCATAAGTTGCAGATATCTCGCCGTTCAGCTTAAACTGAACGGCCTCAATGGACCGAGACTGCCCGGTCGTGCCAACAGCACCTGAAGACCAGCTTTGCCAACCGACACCAGACACATGTGCGCGAGAGGAAATGGAGCCTCCGCGGCCATACCAATTAACGCTGAGCGACAGCGTCTCAATTGCATTTCTTGAGTCAATAACCCCCGATGTCTTTCCGTCCGCGACAGCGCCCATCCATCCAACATTAGAGACATGAGATCGATAGGAAACGGTAGGCGGTTCCTGAGAATGATCCCTAAAGGCATCGCCTCGCGTTGGCGCATCTTGAGCATTTTTTGGAAGCACCTTAATCTGAATAGCTTCGATCTGACAAGCATAGCCCTGCGTTCCAGCAGGCTCACCATTTGAGGCCCAGCCAAGCCAACCAACATTTGCAGAATGAACGCGATACCAAATGTCATACGAATCAGAAAGACCGCCCGACAAAGATAGCTTGATCGCCTCGATTGCTCGCGACTGTCCAACTGTTCCAGATGTCTGCCCGTTACCCACCGGCTGAGACTCCCAGCCGATCCCGGAAATGTGAGATTGGACCGAAATGCTATCATTCCCCAGCGGGGTGCCATCCTGTGAAAGCAAATTAATCTTGAGGGCTTCGACGCGCTTAGCACGGCCTGTAGTGCCCGCCGTCATTCCATTTGAAACGGGAGCTTGCCAGCCAATATCCTGTACATGAGTCTGGTATGAAACAGAGCCAAACACAGTGGATGCATCATTTTCGGGTTTCGCCGAATCAGTTGCATTGGAGGCAGGCTCGCTAGAAACGGATGAGGGAGAATCGTTGTCTGACACAGTCGGCTGCTCGACTTCAACCCCCTGCTGTTCGTCATTTAAGACAAAGCTCTCGTCATCCAAGCTGCTGGCAGAACTATCGATATAATCAGTGGATTCCGGTTGCACAGGTAAAGAATCAGCCCAGACGGAAAGGGGCGTCAGAAGACACAGAAGGATCAGTAATGGCGTCATTGCCGTTGCTAGCAGTCGTTGCGTCTTTTTCATTCGACTCCCCCATCAATCGACCATCTTTAGCATCATTATTTATCGTTTCGGCAATTGCTTAAATACCGAAAACGCGAATGGCACTCAAATAGAAACGAACGGACCGTTGCAAAACGATCCGTTCGTTTTAATCAGAGTATCTGCCAGAACCTGTGTGAAGACATGACCTTCGATCAACTATGCAAGCGGCACGTTGTCATACCAACCCCATTTTGGCTTATATGAGGTGGAATAATAATTCAACCAGTACGCCATATCGAGCGTCCTGATCCGACCGACATTATCCATAACCTGGTTATTACCAATGTAGAGACAAACGTGACCGTAAATGCTGCCCATGCGTGTATGCGTATGCGAAGGAACGGCAATGACCATTCCGACTTTCAAATGAGAATAATCGGTATATTTACAGTAATCCCAGTAGTAATCGCAGGCATCTGTATGGACATTCCTAAATCCGGCACGCTCATAAATGTCTGCAATCCACTCAGAGCACAAACCAGGGCCAGGAGACGGCACCTGTCGGGCAAGATCTACAATTTTCTTCTGCATGGGATTTGCAAACGCGGTTGGTTCCCCAAGCAAACACGGCGAAACGGTGCTCCCGGGGGCATTGGCGCCCTTCCTCGTAAGTCGAACTTGGATAGCTTGGACATGGGCCCCATAGCCAGTACTACCGGCAACGGAGCCATTTTTAGTCCAACCAAGCCAGCCGACGTTATCGACATGGACCCTGTACCAAACATCAAAATAGGTTGCCAAGTCACCAGAAAGTGAAATTTTAATAGCCTCAACCGAATTGGATTCAGCGGTAGACGAAAGCTGCGCTCCGTTTGACTTACCAGACGTCCAGCCCACATTCGAAAGATGCAGTTGATAATTAATCCCACCGGCAACAGATGAAGTAGTTTTAGCTGAAAACCCGGTGATGGGAATTCCCTGACCGGTTGTACCGGACACCTCTCCAGCGGGGACAGAATTTTGCCAAGCACCTTTCACCTGAGAGGAATACGTCACCGTAGGTAATTCAAGATGGGAATACCCCGATGTATCAGGATGGGAGGCGCCCTTCTTAATGAGCTTAATCTGAATAGCTTCGAGGGAACACGACATACCGGTGGTGCCGGCCTCCTCGCCGTCCTTGGCCCAGGCCATCCAGCCGATGTTGGAGGCGTGGACGCGGTAGTAGACGTCGTAGCCCTTCGCGAGGGAGCCCGTGAGCCTCAGGCGCACGGCCTCGACGGCGCGGCCCTGGCCGGTGGTTCCGCCCTCGGAGGCCGAGGGGGTGTCCCAGCCCTGCCAGCCGATGCCCGAGACGTGAGCGTCGATCTGCACGGAAGAGCCGTCCGAGTAGTCGGAGCTGTCGAGCGAGAGCTTGAGGTCCTCGAGGGCGAGGCCGCGGCCGGTGGTGCCGGCGGTCGCGCCGTCCGAGACGGCGCCCTGCCAGCCCACGTTGGAGACGTGGGCGCGGTAGGTCAGGGACATGGGCTTCTTCTTGAAGGCGTAGTCGACGTTGGCGCCGTCGGACGAGGGGGCGGCGTCGCCCCTCCTGACGAGCCTGATCTGGACGGCCTCGACGCTCCTGCCGAAGCCCGTGGTGCCGGCCTCCTCGCCGTCCTTGGCCCAGGCCATCCAGCCGATGTTGGAGGCGTGGACGCGGTAGTAGACGTCGTAGCCCTTCGCGAGGGAGCCCGTGAGCCTCAGGCGCACGGCCTCGACGGCGCGTCCCTGGCCGGTGGTTCCGCCCTCGGAGGCCGAGGGGGTGTCCCAGCCCTGCCAGCCGATGCCAGAGACGTGGGCGTCGATCTGGACGGAAGAGCCGTCCGAGTAGTCGGAGCTGTCGAGCGAGAGCTTGAGGTCCTCGAGGGCGAGGCCGCGGCCGGTGGTGCCGGCGGTCGCGCCGTCCGAGACGGCGCCCTGCCAGCCCACGTTGGAGACGTGGGCCCGATAGGTCAGGGACATGGGCTTCTTCTTGAAGGCGTAGTCGACGTTGGCGCCGTCGGAAGAGGGGGCGGCGTCGCCCTTCTTGACGAGCCTGATCTGGACGGCCTCGACGCTCCTGCCGAAGCCCGTGGTGCCGGCCTCCTCGCCGTCCTTGGCCCAGGCCATCCAGCCGATGTTGGAGGCGTGGACGCGGTAGTAGACGTCGTAGCCCTTCGCGAGGGAGCCCGTGAGCCTCAGGCGCACGGCCTCGACGGCGCGTCCCTGGCCGGTGGTTCCGCCCTCGGAGGCCGAGGGGGTGTCCCAGCCCTGCCAGCCGATGCCACTTACATTGGCGTTAATTTGCACAGAGCCATCTTCAACGGGATTCAAGATGCTGACTTTAAGATCCTCCACTGATTTAGATTGCCCCGTTGTGCCAGCCGTAGATCCGTCGCGCTTACTGCTCATCCAGCCAATATTCGAGACATGCGCCTCATACTGAATATGCATCTTGCTGTCATCTACGTTCAGAAGAGAACCGTTGAAGCAGTAGTTCATGTCACAACGTCCGTTAACGCCCGGGACATTGCCGCTGTTTGAATACTGCCAGAAACTGTAGCTGCCAGCATAATCGCAACGCCAATTATATTGAGCGACCCAATGGTCATAACCGCTCAGAGACGGACTATCCAAGTAGTTGTTGAGCCAGTTAAGGTTCGCATAGATACCCGACTTAAAGCCAACGGCCTCCATACGGTTGCAAAAAGCCTGCGCAATCTGAGCGAGCTTATCTTTGCTGAAATTCGGATCCTGCAAGATATAGTTATCCTCAAGATCGTAATAAACGGGAAGCGACGGATGATGGCCACCGAGCCAAGCAAGCGTTCGATCGGCTTCTTTATTTGCATCCGCAACAGATCGAGCATAGGAGTAGTAGTAGACGCCATAAGGAATACTGAGGCGCTCACATTCAGCAGCGTTCCTTTCAAAGGAATCGTCAGGCTTTCCATAAACAGGCCCAACCCTGAGGATGGCAAAATCAATCCCTGCGGCCTTAACCATATCCCAATCAACGGTCCCCTGGTAATTACTGACGTCAATACCGCGCGCAATAGCACCATTGGGCAAAGGATCGTCAGTTAAAGACTGCGCATCGATGCCGCCATTGTCAGAATCGATAAGCACGCCGTTTTCGAAACGCCAAGAGTTCGGTTCCAAAGAGTCCGTTTCGCAAGAATTCATCTCAGTGGAATCATCGGCTGGGACCTCACCGTTTGACTCGTCAACACCAGACTCTTCGACGCCAATGCTAAGTTGCTCGCCCGAATCAGAATCTGTTTCCCCATCAGGACGAGCAGCATTTGCGTCGTCACCATACCATTCGGTTACACCCTGAGAATCCGAAGCATCGTCCTGCGTTCCCTGAGAACTTGTACCTTGAGATTCGCACTCGTTCGATGTTTGCGAGACCGACTGCGAAGCAGCGGCGGCCTGGACCGACAGCGCATACGCACTGTAAGGCTGGATGATTTGAGACCAGCCCATTAATAGCGTACAAGCCAAAGCAGCAGACGCTTTGAGACGTTTCATGTATATCCCCCGAGACATTGGTCACATGTAAAGACACGAATGGTTGCTATATTATCGCACTTCCATACAGACATTTAAAGCTTAGAAAAGCACCAGTCAGCATGCAGTCAAAAAGAGGCGCTCCTGCAACGGAGCGCCTCAACAGACTCTATGCGAAAGGCCTAGCGGCACCGATTACCCGACCTGGAGCATTGACCGAACGCTCGGTCACACCGATCCCCGGCCACGAATCGATAATTCGACCGTTTCCGATATAGATTCCAATATGGCCCTGGTAGTAGACCACATCTCCCCTCTGCAAAGCAGAGGTGCTAACCGGCATAAACGTGTTGTTGCGATACCAGTTCATGGAGTTGTAGGTTTGCTCGGGCAGCCAACGATGGTTATAGGGGTTATACCAACCCATATCCATGCCTGTCGCATACAGACATTGCAGTACCAAGCCCGAGCAATCAACCGCATCCCCCGGCCAAGAAGACCAAGGCTCAATATAACGCGTCCCAATATATTCCCGAGCACGCTGGACGAACGCATTGATGCAATCCTGTCTTGAAGCGTTATAAGGAATTCGAGAAGGCGAGACATACGTGAAATAACCGGTGCAATACGAAGGAAGCTGTACGCTATTGCAACTAACCTTTGGATAAGATCCCGGAGTCTGATACCCCATATAACGATAGGTCTCAAAATACGAATCAGACGTAGAGCCTGGTGCAGAAGCGCCCTTGGGGACAATCTTTACCTGTAAAGCCTGAACAGGAATGCCAAGCTTCGTGGTGCCCGCCGGTGATCCATTTTTAGTCCAGCCAAGCCATCCGTAATTTGACACATGGACGCGATACCAGACATCAAAGTAATTCGAAACGTCGCCAGTCAAGTTAATCTTCACGGCTTGGATTTGTTGTCCCTGTCCAACGGTTCCCGCTGTGGCCCCATCTGAGACAGCAGATTGCCAGCCGATATTGGATACGTGGGCGGAATACGAAATGCCACCGTTCATGGAGATTTCGGAAAGCGAAAGCTGCATGGCCTCCATCGCACGGTTCTGTCCAACTGTTCCGGCAACACCGCCATTGCCGACAGGCGCTTGCCAGCCAAGACCGGAGCAATTCGCCTTTGCAGATAGCTCGGGAAGCTGGATCAACGCAGCATGGTCTTGAATGGGAGCGTCGGACGAACCCTTGGCAATCAACTTAATTTGAATTGCCTCGGCTTGCTTAGACAGCCCGACGGTGCCGGCTACAGCGTCATTTTTAGCCCAGCCAAGCCAGCCATAATCCGCCGCATGGATACGGTAGTAAATATCGTATTTTGAAGCGTCTTTGCCGGTAAGTCTTAATTTGACCGCCTGAATTGCGAGACCCTTGCCAACAGTGCCAGCATAGGAAGCACCCGAGACGTATGGCTGCCAACCGATATTCGCAACATGTGCCGACACTTCAACTGAGGCATCAATGCCTTGCGTTGCGACATACAATGCCTGCAGAGAACGAGACCTGCCCGTCTGGCCCGCAATCTCACCATTGCCAACGGGAGTCAACCAGCCCGCAGAAGCAACGTGCGCCTGAGATACAAGACCGATTCCAGACGTTTCGATAAACGCATTGGCAGTGGAGCCAGGCGAAGGCTGACCCTTACTTACGAGTGTAATTTCAATGCCGCACAAACCAGAAGAACCACCAGAAACGCCACATGCCTGACCATTTGACGTCCAGTCTGTCCAACCATTACCGGAATCGCATACTCGATACCAAATGTCGTAATTAGTAGCGAGCTGGCCGCTCAGCAACAACTTAATCGCCTTAACAGGAGCTCCTGATACCGCTTTGGCAGCACCGCCATCCGTTGACGAAGCGCCCCAGCCTGAATACCCATCCATAACGGAATAAGAAATAGACCCGCTATCAGTTTGACCGGCAACGCTCAGGGCAATAGAGTTCAGCAGTTTAGCGCCCTTGCCTCCGATTGTGGCCTTTTGACCAGAAGAGGAGCCAAGGCTCTCCCCGGAAACGGCCAATCCGGAAACCGTAACAGCATCTAGATCCCCAATAAAAACCTTGGTCGTAGAGCCGGGCGCCGCTCCACCTTTCTCCACGAGAACCACTTTGACCGCTTCGATAGCCCTGCCCTTACCGGCAGAACCAGCGGCAGCACCATTGCAGGCCCAATCGAGCCATCCTATACCCGAGACATGAGCACAGTACCAAATGTCATATTTATCGGCAGCCTCGCCGGTCAAGCGAATCTGGACGGCCTCAAGGCGCTGAGACTTTCCAGTCGTACCGCAGAGCCCTTTAGACCACTGCTGCCAGCCAACATTCGAGACATGGCCACGAAGCTCAATAGAACCCGAGTGACCATACCAGTCAAGCTGGGCTTCAAGAGCTTCCATGGAAAGGCCCCTACCAGTTGTCCCCGCAACAGATCCGCCGCCTACGGGAGACATCCAGCCAATATTCGATGTATGCGAGCGAACGGAAATCGAAGCGGGATCATCGCTACGGTTCTTAAAAGGACAGGTAGTGTCGCCCGGGGCGGGGTCGCCCTTGGGCAGGACCGCGACCTGGACGGCCTGGACGGCGCGGCCGTAGCCAGCCGATCCGGCGTCGGCGCCGTCGCACGCCCAGCCCAGCCAGCCGAACTCCGCGGAGTGGACGCGGTACCAGACGGTGTAGCGGGCGGACAGCTCGCCGGACAGCCTGACCCTCAGGGCCTCGACGGCGCGGGACTGGCCGGTCGTGCCGGCGGTGCCGCCGTTGCCGACGGCGGGCTGCCAGCCGACGTTCGAGACGTGGGCCTCGACGGATATGGCGTTTGCAAGCTGCTCTTGAGAGGCTGTTCCATCCACTTCGAGTGAGATTTTGAGTGCCTCGAGATTAAGGCCCCTACCCGTCGTTCCGGCAACCTTACCCGAAGTAACCGGATCCATCCAGCCGATATTCTGCACATGGGCAGAAACACTTACGTTTTTGACGGTCAGCTGATTGCTTACGACAGAATCGTCAGCAACGACCTCGCTTCTACCTTCGGATGAACCCTGTTGCGTGTCTTGAGACTCGTTAACAACAGGGGACGCATTCAACTCATGCCCCTCAGAGTCTGAACCATCATCAATAGCGTTCGAGTCCTAAGAATTCAAGTTAGTTGAGTTAGTAGATCCGTTAACTGAATAATCAGCATATGCAGCAGTCACGGTCCACGATTGGCTCATGAGCAACACGGCAGCCATGAGAATGGAAACGGACATATCAAAGAGACGTCTCACGATTCCACCTTCCTTCATCTATAGACGAACCTACTTAAGGACAACCGCTTGGGCTCCTCGTTGCGAGTATAACGAAGCGATGCGTTGGGCGGAGTTAGAGACATAGCCAGCGAGTGAATCAGCAATGTAAACGGTACCCAGGGAACGATTAAAGCCCCTAAGAACACCGGTATGGGAATTGGTATAGGTTCGATAGACCCTTCCGCCATAGGCCTGGGTCGCATAGCAACTTCCCAAGTTTTGCATACCAATCGTTGACCAGATAATAACGGGATGCCCGGCTTCCAAATAGGAATAAAGATCATAGAAACCAGTGCCCGTGACGTCATACGCCCGCAAACTGCTTCCACGACTAATCAAAAAAGAATTAGCCGTGTTGGTCAAGCCGGGAGCGGATATGCAGTTTCCGTTCGAAGCACTATGCGGATTACCCCAAAACGCCGTCACAAAGTCCCAGTTGCTCTTAGGCATATACGCATCTGCAATAACGGTTTTGCCCAGCCCAAATCCGTAATAGTTGAGCGCATTAGTCAATGCAACGGACTCGCAACCAGTCGGAAGCTCAGGATTCTGAATTGTACAAGGAACGTTGAGGACAACCGAATTCGGATGCAAGGGTCGATCCCTGTACGCGCCCTCCGTGGGGCCCGGTGCCGCCGAGCCCTTCGCGAGGATGCGGACCTGGAGCGCCTCGACGCGGTAGCCGATGCCGGTCGTGCCGGCGCGGGCGCCGTCGCTGGCCCAGCCGAGCC
>NZ_JBBNLN010000001.1:0-383428 GCF_040092445.1 Collinsella sp. CLA-ER-H11
GCTCGGGCGGCGCGCCAGGGAGATAGTGGACGAGATAGTCGAGAGGCGCGGTCTCAAGAAGGAGTAACATCGGGACTTGCAGCGACGGACCTCAGGACGCTCTTACACCACGTCTGCGCGCGCCACCCCACGCACCGTCCTCAATGCCCTATTTGATGCTCATATTGCGCCCAATCGGCATAAATAAGTGCCGCCGATGGCGAATTACGCCATCGGCGGCACTTAAAACAGTCGTTCTGAGCCTCTTTCGGGACACGCCATTGCTGAATACTCCAAAAAATGCACGTCGCAAGAGGGGGTACCAGACCAAACGGCTAAATTCCCGCAAGCTCGCAGTAACGGTCAACGTTGCTGGCAAACACCATCTCCACAGCACCCTTCTGCACGGGCTCCGCCGGAGTTTTACCCCACAGCAAATACTCGCCCAAGGTCTTGGCACCGCGGTAGGCCAGGCTCACCGGGTCTTTATAGACAATATTGGTAAAGATGCCACGACGCAAGGCCAAGGCGCTCTCGGGGAACAGGTCGTTGCCGATTACCATGACCTTGCCGGCCTTGCCGCTCGAAACAAGCGCGTTGGCGACTACCTCGGAACCAACGGCAAAAACGCTACAGATGAGCTCGGGAGCATCCGGCGCACTCAAGCGCTGCTCAAGCTCGCGCTCGAGCTGTTTGACTTGCGCATGGGCGCCGGCAAGATCCTCAACCTGCCATGGAATATCACGTTCGCGCAGGTAATTATGGAAGGCGCGGGCGGTCAGATAGTGTGAATCGGTATAGGGGTCGCCCGCCAACAGGAGCACGCGGGCGTCAGCCCCAGAAGCGTGAACCAGGTTTGCCGCCTGCTCTGCCATAAGACTGCCCGCCGCGGAATAGTCTGCCAGACTGGCACCCAGGCGATCGAGGTGCGGTCGGTCGCCATCGACGAGCTCGATCGCCACACCCGCCTCGGCAATCTGCCTCAAAAGCTCGGTTGCGCGGTCATCGCTCGGAACATAGGCAAGCAGGCCATCAATCTTCTCGCCTACCTGCAGGCGCTCATCAATCTGCTCGAGCGCATCGGCGTAGCCACCCACGCCAAATTCAACACGTTCAACCGTAATGCCCCGGTCGATGACCTCCTGCTCAAAGCGGTTGCAGCCTTCCCAAAGGTAACGGAAAAAGTACGCTCCCTCGCGCGATGCGCGGGGCAGGCAAAACACCAGGTTGATATCCTTGCGGCGCAGGCTCGAGGCACTCGTATTGCGATGGTAACCCATGGCCTCGGCCTTAGCATTCACTTTGGAGCGCACGGATTCGCTCACGCCGGCTTTACCCGTCAGGGCCTTGTGCACGGTATTGATGGAAACGCCAAGCTCGGCGGCTATGTCCTTCATGGTTACGCGAGCGCTCATGGGGATACTCCGTTATAGATAAGTTGCCAATTAACAGTACAGGTAACGATACCCCAAAATCACTCTTCAACTCGCCGCGCTCGCCCCCAAATGTGCAAAGCGCCTCGCGAACGGATGCTCGCGAGGCGCTTGGATGCCTAGACCTTATTTAATACCGCGGCCCAAGTCTTCGGCGATTTTGTCCACGCCCTTAAGTGCGGCGCACGTCTTTTTGTTGGAGCAATGCCCCGTGCAAACGCCACCCTGAGCGCAGTCGGCGCAGGTGCCCTTGCGGTAGATGCGCACGCATACCGCGACAAACGCAATACCGATAACAGCCAGTACAACAATATCGATAGGTGCCATAGCAAGCCTCCTCTAGTTAACCACCACTTACTTTACCCCATTCTCCACCTACCAAAAAGGGACAGGTTTATTTTGGTCGGTTTTATCTGCGGAAACGCCACATCTCCCCTACCAAAAAGCCCGAGTGTCGCTGGGACACCCGGGCTTTCGGAAAGGGGTTGATCCTTATTCGGACTTAAGCGGAAACTGCGGCGGAAGCAGTGTTGGTCTCGTCCTCATCGGTCCATGCATGTTTGGGCATGGGACGGAAGATCTGGAAGAGCATCGCGACCAGCAGCACGATAGCCACAACCGTCCAGAAGCCAAACTGACCCAGAACAAGCAGGTTGTAGAACTGGTTGATGAACAGGCCGATAACCCAAGCGAAGGCGCACTCGTAGCCGATGGCAATCGCAGTCCACTTGCCGGAGTCCATCTGGTTGCGGATGGTGCCAATGGCGGCAAAGCACGGAGCGCACAGCAGGTTGAAGGCGCCGAAGGCAACGCAGGCGCCCATGGTGGGGAACATGCCGGCAAACGCGGTCCACAGGCTCGGGTCGGTTTCGCCCGCGTCGGCAACGGAGAGCAGCGAGCCGGCGGTGGCGACGACGTTCTCCTTGGCGACAAGGCCAGAGACGGTCAGTGCGGTTGCCTGCCAGGTGCTAAAGCCGAGCGGGGCGAAGATCCAAGCGACCAGGTTGCCCAGCATGGCAAGCACGGAGTAGTCCATAAACTCCTCGGGGATGCCGTCCATCGCAGGCAGGAAGCCAAAGGAACCGTTATAGCTACCAAAGTTGGAGAGGAACCAAACGACGACGGTGGACGCAAAGATGACCGTGCCGGCCTTCTTGATAAAGGCCCAGCAGCGCTCCCACACGTGCAGCGCCCAGGAACGGATCGCCGGGAAGTGGTAGGCAGGAAGCTCCATGACAAACGGGGTCGGACGGCCGGCGAAGAGCTTGGTCTTCTTGAGCATGAGGCCCGAGGCGATGACGGCAAAGACGCCCAGGAAGTAGAAGAGCGGGCTGATCCATGCGGCCGTGGTGGAAGAATCGCCAATGATGGAGCCCATGAGCAGGGCGATGATCGGCAGCTTGGCGCCGCAGGGGATGAACGTGGTGGTCATGACCGTCATGCGGCGGTCCTTCTCGTTCTCGATGGTCTTGGTGGCCATGACGCCGGGGACGCCGCAGCCCGAGGACACGAGCATGGGGATGAACGACTTACCGGACAGGCCAAAGCGGCGGAACACGCGGTCCATGATGAAGGCGACGCGGGCCATGTAGCCGCAGTCCTCCAGGAAGGACAGCATCACGAACAGCAGGAACATCTGCGGCACAAAGCCGAAAATGGCGCCCAGGCCGCCAACGATACCGTCGCAGACCAGCGAATCGACCAGGCCACCGTCCTCGGTGCCACCCGCCACGAGGGCATCGTGCACCATGGTGGTGATACCCGGGACATAGGGGCCGTACTGTGCCGGGTCGACCGAGTCGGCGTCGTCACCCGCGGCCTCGACAGCCTCATCGTAAGCATCGCGGCCCTGACCGAGCACATACCAACCGTCGGTGCCAAAGAGCTGATCGTTGGTGAAGTCGGTCACCGTGCCGCCCAAGGTGGAAACGGCAATGTAGTACACGCAGAACATGATGACGACAAAGATCGGCAGGCCCAGGATACGGTTGGTAACCACGCGGTCGATCTTCTCGGAGGTGCTCATCTTGGCCGGAGCCTTGGTCATGCACTCGTCGATGATGTGCGCAATCACGCCATAGCGCTCACCGGTGATGATGGACTCTGCATCGTCGTCGCAGTCCTGCTCGCACTGAGCGACCAGCTCTTCGACGCGAGCGGCTTTCTCCTTGGTGAGGTTGATGAGCTTGCAGGCGTCCGCGTCGCGCTCAAACAGTTTGACCGCGTAGTAGCGACGCTTGTTAGCGGGAACGCTCGCCGGAAGGTTGTTCTCGATGTGCGTCAGAACGTCCTCGATGGAGGAGTCGAACTTGTGCTCCGGCACCTGCCCCTTGGAAGCAGCGGACTTCTTGACCTGCTCGAAGAGCTCCTTGATGCCCTTGTTCTTAAGAGCCGAGATCATCATGACCGGACAACCGAGCTTCTTGGAGAGCTTGTCCGTGTCGATCTTATCGCCGTTCTTCTCGACCAGGTCGGCCATGTTGAGGGCAACGACCACGGGCAGGCCGGTCTCGATAACCTGAAGCGCCAGGTACAGGTTACGCTCGAGGTTGGTGGCATCGACGACTTGGACGACAACATCGGGCTCGCCACTCATGAGGTAATCGCGCGAGCATTGCTCCTCGGGGCTGTAGGGGGAAAGCGAGTAGATGCCAGGGAGGTCCGTGATGGTAACGTTCTTGTCGCTTAGGAGCTTGGCCTCCTTTTTCTCAACCGTGACGCCGGGCCAGTTGCCAACGTAGCCGTTGGCGCCGGTGATCAGGTTGAAAAGCGTGGTCTTGCCGCAGTTGGGGTTACCCGCCAACGCGACATGGATCTGAGAATCCGCCATTCAATCCTTCTTCCTTGTGTGCCTGCGCTGCTTTCTCCGCGCAGGCTGGATAATGTGCTTCAAAGTTGCAGCATCAAGTTAGAAAAACCTAACTTTATCTGCAGAAATATACGCCTCGGGCCCTTACTGGACCTCGACGACGGCCGCCTCCTCCTTGCGGATGGAAAGCTCGTAGCCGCGCACGTTGATCTCGACCGGATCACCGAGCGGTGCAACCTTCACGACCTTGAACGAAGTGCCCTTGATGAGCCCCAGATCCATAAGGTGGCGGCGAAGCGCACCCTCACCGTGAAGCTTGACGATGGTGGAGCTCTCGCCCACCTTAACGTCACCCAACGTCTTCATTTACTTGTCCCCCTTTCAGTGCGTACAGAAATACCGTCGACTAACCGACGGTCATGATGTGCATGGCGACCTTGGAATCGATGCCAAAGCGTGCGCCCAGCACCGTGACGATGATATTGGCGCCACTCGAGCTCACCACGTGGATTTCGTTGCCCTCGACAAAACCGAGGTCCTTGAGGTGGTGTTTCATGTCCTCATTGCCCTTTACACGAGACACGCGCACGGTTTCGCCCGCTTTTACCATCGAAAGCGGCATGGCCGGCATCTGCGGTCCGCAAGACATGAGTGGCTCCTAACGTCAGTTCGTCCTCAACATCGACGCGATAAAAGTTAACCACGTCTATGTTCGCTTTAGTAAACTAGCACGTGGTTAACTTTTTGGAAAGGGTCCCTATTCAGATTTCGAAAAAGTTTCCTATATGAAACAAAAAGGCGCGGCAAAGAGCTGTCCTTTGCCGCGCCCAGTCATGCTTAAAGCGAGAGGTTTCTGATCGACGTAACGCAGGAAGCCTCGTCTACGCCCGAAACGCGGAAGACGACGCTCTCGCCGCACTCGCCGTAGAGAGCCATGAGGCCCATAACGTCGCGACCGTCGGTATGGCGGTCGCCGATGCTGACCGACACGTCGCTACGATGCTTGGCAATAATGTCATAGAGCAGCGCAACCGGGCGGGCATGCAATCCCAACGGATCTTTAATCGTCTTCGTAAACTCGACCATGTCCCCTCCCGCGACGTCGTACATTCGGCCGGCAAAACCCAGCCATGTGGTAGCTATTGTACGTTACCGGCGCACCCCCGTCTCACAAAAAACGAGGGAAGGCACACGTCCTTCCCTCGTTGCTGGCAATAGGTAGCCGCTCGCCTACATCAGGCGCAGGCTGACGTCCTTGAGCTGGGCGCCGGAAACGGCACTCGGAGCACCCGACATAAGGTCGGAGCCGCTGGCCGTCTTGGGGAACGCCATGACGTCGCGGATGGAGTCGGAACCGGTGAGCAGCATGCACACGCGGTCCAGGCCCAGAGCAAAACCACCCATCGGGGGTGCACCAAACTTGAGCGCCTCCATGAGGAAGCCGAACTGCGACTCGGCTCGCTCCTCGGTGAAGCCCAGGAGCTTGAGCATAGACATCTGCATCTCGGCGTTGTGGATACGCATACCGCCGCCGCCGGCCTCAAAGCCGTCCATGACAAAGTCGTAGGTGCAGGAACCGGCCGCCAGCGGGTCGGCCTCGATCTTGGCGATGTCGGTCTCGGTCGGCAGCGTGAAGGGCTGATGCTCGGCAGCGTAGGCCTTGCGGTCCTCATCCCAGTGGAACAGCGGGAAGTTGACGACCCACAGGAAGTCGTGGCCCTCACGCTTGATCTCGAGTGCGTTGGCCATGTGGGAACGCATGCCGCCCAGGATCTCGTCAGAGAGCAGGCGCGGGCCGGCGGCAAACATCACAAGATCGCCGGGCTCGACGTCCATGCGCTCACGCAGAGCAGCCATCTCCTCGTCCGAGAAGAACTTGACGATGGGGCTGTTGATGGAGCCATCCTCGCGGAAAGCGATCCAGGCCAGACCCTTGGCGCCAAACGTGGAGGCCACGCCGGCGAGCTTATCGATCTTGGCACGTGCCCAGGCACCGGCACCCTTGGCGTTGATGGCCTTGACGACGGAGCCCTCCTCGTTTGCGGCGGTCGCAAAGACCTTGAACTTGGAGTTGGCAAAGATGTCGGTCAGGTCGATCAGGTGCATGCCATAGCGAGTATCGGGCTTGTCGGAGCCATAGGTGTCCATGGCCTCCCAGTAGTTCATGCGACGCAGCGGCGTGGGCATCTCGACGCCCATGCGGCCGAAGGCATCGGCCAGGACCTCTTCGAGCGCACTCATAACGTCGTTCTGGTCCACGAAGGACATCTCGATATCGACCTGGGTGAACTCGGGCTGACGGTCGGCACGCAGGTCCTCGTCGCGGAAGCACTTGGCGACCTGGTAGTAGCGCTCGACGCCACCGACCATGAGCAGCTGCTTCAGGAGCTGCGGGGACTGCGGCAGGGCGTAGAAGTTACCCGGCTGGATACGGCTGGGAACGATGAAGTCTCGAGCGCCCTCGGGCGTGGACTTAAACAGGGAGGGCGTCTCGACCTCCATGAACTCACGGTTGTGCAGCGCCTCGCGAATGGCAAAGGTGAAGTCGGAGCGCAGCTTGAGGTTGGCCATCATCTCGGGACGGCGGAGGTCCAGATAGCGATAGCGCAGGCGGGTGTCCTCGCTGGTCTCGATGCCGTCCTCGATCTGGAACGGCGGGGTGACGGACGTGTTGAGCACCTCGGCGTGGTCGGTCAGGACCTCGATCTCGCCGGTCGCGAGCTTGGTGTTGGTGGTCTCCTCGCCACGGGCGCGCACGACGCCGTGAATCTTGATGGGCCACTCGGGGCGCATGGTCTCGGCGATCTTAAAGGCATCGCCGTCGGAGTGCTCGGGGTCGAAGGTGAGCTGCGTGATGCCCTCGCGGTCACGAAGGTCGCAGAAGATAAGGCCGCCGTGGTCGCGGCGACGACTCACCCAACCGGTGAGGGTGACCTCTTCGCCCACGTTCTCGAAGCGAAGCTCGCCGCAGGTACGGGTGTGCATGGAATGCTCATCGATGGGACGGGTCTGGCTCATACCAGTGATCCTCCTTTATGGATCTGTGCCGCCCCGTGTCGTTCCGGGCGGCGTCGTACAGATTTGCCCAGCCTGCGTAAACCGCGCAGCCAGACATGGCGTTCTATCTTATCGCACCTGTGTCGATGTGCCGCGGAAAAGTGGCTCCTGCCCAAAGACTTGACGGAGACGAAACAATTGATGCGTCGCGGCACCCGTCTGCACGCGTCACGTGCGACAATATGCCCCAATAAAACAGCACTTGGAAAGGCCCGTCATGACTGCACGGCTCATTGTTATGGATATCGACTCCACGCTCATCAACCAGGAGGTCATCGACCTGTTGGGCGAGGAGGCCGGCGTAGGCGAGCAAGTGGCGAAGATCACTGAACGCGCCATGCGCGGCGAACTGGACTTTAAGCAGGCGCTCGAGGAGCGCGTGGGGCTGCTTGCCGGCTTGGACGAGAGTGTGTTCGAGCGTACCTTTGAGCGCGTGACGTTTACTCCTGGCGCGCTGGAGCTTGTGCGCTCAGCGCACAGCAAGGGCTGGAAGGTCGGCGTGGTAAGCGGCGGCTTCCATGAGGTGGCCGACAAGATCGTGGCCGCCGCGGGCATCGATTTTTGCCTGGCTAACCGCCTAGAGGTCGTGGACGGCAAGCTCACCGGTAAGCTGGCGGCAGACATCGTGACCAAGGAATCCAAGCTCATCCAGCTGCTGGATTGGGCGGTTGAGTGCGGTGTCGACATGGCCCACACCGTCGCGATCGGTGACGGCGCCAACGACATCCCCATGATTCAGGCCGCGGGCACGGGCATCGCGTTTTGCGCCAAGCCCAAGACGCGCGAAGCCGCCCCGTTTGCCATCGATGAGCGCAACCTGATGCTCGCCATGGACATCATCCTGCGCGACTAGTCGATCCTTCTAACAAGAGAATCAGTCTGTCCTATAGTTTCCGAACAATTTTGTCTTAGTGTTCGGAAACATACCCTTTGAGTGCTAGACTTTGCGCCGTCGAAGGGAACATATATGGATAAGCGAGATCTTGAGCAATTGCTGAGCGATGTTGCCGGCGGAGTAGTCACCCCGGCAGTCGCCCTTACGCGCATCCAGACGGCTCCGACCGCCGATTTGGGCTTTGCGCAGCTCGATCTTTCGCGCGGAGTGCGCCAGGGAGCCGGCGAGGTTGTCTACGGTGCCGGTAAAACCGCCGAGCAAATTGCCGCCATTATCGAAGCGTTGTGCGATGCCGGCCAGGAGCGCATCCTGGTCACGCGCCTGGATGCCGAAAAAGCCGCGCTCACCGCTGAGCTTCTCGGCAACGACATTGACCTGGGATATGTCCCAGACGCCCAGCTCGCCCTCGTGGGCGGCAAGCCCTCCCCCACCGGCAACGGGCGCATCGTCGTCGCCTGCGCCGGCACGAGCGACTTGCCCGTCGCCGAGGAGGCCGCGTTGACGGCCGAGTTCTACGGCAACGAGGTCGACCGCCTCTACGACGTAGGCGTCGCCGGCTTGCACCGCTTGCTCGCGCATGCCGAGGAACTTGCCCGGGCGCAGGTGGTCATCGCCATCGCCGGCATGGAGGGCGCCCTGGCGAGCGTTATCGGCGGTCTGGTGAGCTGCCCGGTCATCGCCGTTCCCACCAGCGTGGGCTACGGCGCGAGCTTTGGTGGCGTAGCCGCGCTGCTCGCCATGCTCAACTCCTGCGCCAGCGGCGTTTCGGTCGTCAATATCGACAACGGCTTTGGTGCCGCCTACCAGGCAAGTCTTATCAATTATCTGAGCGCCGGCACACCCCGTACCCGTTAAGGAGCATTCCATGTCCAACCATCAGCATACGCTTATCATCGACGGTACCTCGGGCATCAGCGGCGATATGACCGTCGCGGCCCTGCTCGATCTGGGCGCCAACGAGAAGCACCTGCGCGAACAGCTCGCCACGTTGCCGGTCGACGGCTTTTCAATCGCCGTGACGCGCGTAAACAAGCATGGCATCGACGCCTGCGATTTCGACGTCCAGCTTGCAGAGGGCCTCGAGAACCATGATCACAATATGGCCTGGCTCTACGGCAACGAAGCAGCTGTCGAGCATATGCATGAGCATGAGCACCACCATCATGACCATGACGAGCACGAACACGAACACTGCCACGAGCATGAACACGTGCACTGCCACGAGCATGAACATGAGGCCCACGGCCATGGCCACGAGGGCCATCATCACGCCCACCACCATCACCACCGCTCTTTGGCGGACGTCACCGCCATCATCGACGGTTCACAGCTAAGCGATGGCGCCAAGCGTCGCGCCCTCGCCATTTTTTCCGCACTCGCCGCTGCCGAGGCAAAGGCTCACGGCAAAACGCCCGACACCGTCATGTTCCACGAGGTGGGCGCCGTTGACTCCATCGTCGACGTCTGCTCTGTCGCCATCTGCCTCGACGACCTGGGTATTGAGGACATCGTGGTCGAGTCGCTCTCCGAGGGTCACGGAACCATTCGCTGCGCCCACGGCCTTATGCCCATTCCCGTCCCCGCTGTCGTCAACCTGTGCCAGGCGGGCAATATCGCCCTCACGCCTGCACCGGTCGCCGGCGAGCTCGTGACGCCCACGGGCGCCGCCATCGTCGCCGCGCTGCGCACGTCCGACCAACTGCCCTCACGCTACCGCATCGAGGCCGTCGGCTACGGCGCCGGTAAGCGCCCCTACGAGGGTTGCTCCGGCACGCTCCGTTGCCTGCTTGTTCACGTGGATGCATAGCCATGGATGCCCGCAAAACCAAAAGCCGCGCCGCCATCGTCGCAGCATTCTCCGAGCTCCTTCGCGAGGAGGACTACGGCAAGATCACCGTCGGCGACATCATCGCTCGCGCCCATGTAGGTCGGGCCACGTTCTACGGCCTCTTCAAGAGCAAAGACGACCTGCTGGCCGAGCTCGTGAGCGACATCTGCACCCATGCCCTCGACGACGATGGCGCACCGCTCGATGATCCGCTCGTACAAGTCGAGCATATCCTCAACAACCTCTGGGAGCGCCGCCAGGGTGTACGGGCACTGGTAGCCGGCGCCGGTTCACGCATCTTCGCCGACAGCCTCCGCAAGACCATCATGTCACGAGCGGCTGAAACCGTCCCCACCGACCCAAACGGCCCCGCCGCCACCATGGACCGCAGCTTCCTACTACACCACATAGCCTCAAGCTTCGTAGGAATGGTCCAATGGTGGGCCTGGCACAATTTCCAAGCAGATAAAGCCGACGTAGCCAAAGACTACTTGTCAGCCATAAAGCCCCTCTTCACCTAAGTAAGAAGCTCATCCCACATCATCGACCCAGCCCAGGGCTCCGCGCATCCCAAAGTGTCACTCGCGCTTCAACGCCCCCACCAGCAACAAGCCCCTCCCATCCAAATTCAGATATATATGTTGGGTTGCTTGTTCGAATACAGCCAAGAATGCCCAGGGCTCGGTAGGGGTTAACTTTCCAACGCACTCCGCAGGACGCAAAAAGGCTCGCCGCACGAAGTGCGCAGCGAGCCTTTTTGCATGTCCGAGGACGCGTTGGAAAGTTAACCCCTACCGAGCCCGGACCTTATAGAGCCGTCCTTTGACTAGAACATGCCCAAGAAACCGTGCACAAACAGTGCGGCCAGAGCGGCACCGACAAACGGCGCGATGCCAGGAACAAGCAGACCATACTTCCAGTTGTTGTCGGCCTTGTTCTTAATCGGCAGCACCTGATAGGCCATGCGAGGACCAAGGTCACGAGCCTGGTTCATGGCAAAGCCGGTGATGCCGCCCATGCCCATGCCAACGGCCCAAACGATCAGACCGACGCAGATAGCGAGCATCAAAACGTTCTCGCCAGCACGGTTAGCAGCAGCAAGGATGGCGCTGATGAACACAAAGGTGCAGATAGCCTCGCAGAAGAAGTTACGGGCATAGTTGGTGCCCTCGGTGGTGGGGTTGGTCGAGAAGATGTTGCGCTGAGCAACGGGATCGATGACACCATCGGAAGCCTTGAACTCATCGGCATACATCAACCACGCGATCACGGCACCCGCAAAGCCGCCGAGCATATCGGCAACCATGAAGGGGATGCAGCTGCTCCACGGCACCAGGCCGACGATGCACTGGGCAAGCACCATGGCGGGGTTCATGCACACGGCGCCGCCAAAGATAAACAAGGCGACCGAGATACCAAAAGACCAAGTGGTGATGGCAAACATATGACCAGAGCCCTGATACTTGGTGCCCTTGAGCACGGTATCGCAGTGTACGCCCACGCCAAAGATGATCATGAGGGCCGTTGCGCCGAATTCGCAGAGGAGTTTGGTAAGCATAAAACCTTATCTTTCTTGTCGGTTATAAACGATTCGTTTAGGCCGCACGCTAGTGCTGCGCGACGACAACGCCCAGGCCATCGGGAATGACGGCCACCTTGGCGTCAGCACCCTTCATCTCAAAGGCGAGCTTGAGCGCCTCCTCGAGGGTGTTAACCGGCGTCATGTGCATATCCTTAATCATCTGGTGATCGCACAGGTCGGTGACCATAATCACAGGGTGATGCGCCAGGATGCGGGCGAAAATCTGGCTCGTCCACTGGTCGGGCAGGGTCTCGTCCTTGGGACGATCGATGCAGGCACGCTCAAACTCTGCCGGATCGTTGTCAGCGATGTTGTGATAGAAGCCCTCGCCACCGTGACCGTCGGCACAACCGGCAACGTCGATAATCACACCGCCCTCGGGAAGCGTGGCCTCGGCAGAGCACATGCCCTTCACGGCCTGGTAGATGTTCTGGTCGAGCGGGTAGCCGCCGTTGGTGGTGATGGCAATCTCGCACTCGACGGACTCAACGCCTGCAAGGCTCTTCACGAACTCGCAGCCAGCCTCGTGTGCCTTGTGAATGTCGCCGGCGAAGGAGCCGATGACCTCATGCTTGCCGTTGAGCACAACGTTCAGCACAAAGGCAAGGTGAGCCATCTCGGCAGCGGCAAACATGTCCTCGCTCACGTGGTTGTGGCACAGGTTGCCGGCACGCGAATGAGAATCGTTCACAAACTGACCGTTGTGGTTGTACATGATGGTCTTGTAGCTGGCAATGCCGGGCAGGACGGACTTGCGGCTACCAGAGAAACCGGCAAAGAAGTGCGGCTCAATAAAGCCCTCGGCAAGCAACAGATCGCAGTCGGCGGCAATCTTGTTGATGATGCACTCGCCACCAGAAGGCAGGGTGCCGATCTTTTTCATCATGCTGTCATCAGTCGCAACGTGCATAACGATTTCCTCGTTGGCAACGATCTCCTCGCCATACTTGTTGACGAGCTCCTCGTGCGTCGACGGACGATGCATACCCGTAGCAACCAGAATGCGCACGCGAGCCTCGGGCGCAGCGGAATGGATGTGATGCAGCAGAATAGGCATCATCACACGCGAGGGGACGGGACGCGTATGATCGGAGCTAATGATGACAATATCCTTCTTGCCAGCACAAAGCTCCTCGAGCGAAGGCGAGCCATAAGGGTTGGCAAGCGACTCCTCTACCAGCTCTTCCTGCGATTTCGTAGTCTTAAACTCGTTTTGGTGACCTTCCATCACACTCGCGAAGTTCTTATCCTCGAGCTCCAGATGCAACGTCTTGTGGTCAAACGGCAGTTCACATTCAAACAATGACGAGCGCCCTCTTCCTTTCAACTGACACACTAGATAAACCGTTGGAAGGATACGCCGCTCACCGAAAAACGCCACCGTCCACCGACTCATTAACACAACGTTCATATTTGGCCCACAACAAAACAACCGCGATCCCAAACGGGACCGCAGCCGCTACAGTCGTAAGGCGAGGAGCGCCCCATGCATCTCAATCCCGATCGATAAGACGCGAAGCGCGAAGCGCCAAACGCGCCGCCGGGACAAACCCCATCCAAAACGCGCGAAGCGCACCATTATTCTCCTCAGCCCCAATCCCTGAAGACCGAGGACGAAGGGACCCGACGGGTTTCCCTCTGAATGCATTCCGCAGCACGAAGCCCTTTCCAAACGCGCGAAGCGCACCATCTTTTTCCCAGCCAGTAATCCGCCGAAGACCGGACATCGCAGGGCCCGCCATTAGTTTACTTTTAGGCACACTCCGCAGGACGCAAGAAGCCCTCGCCGCACGAAGTGCGCAGCGAGGGCTTCTTGCATGTCCGAGGACGTGCCTAAAAGTAAACTAATGGCGGGCCCGGACGACTACAGGGCTATCGATTACCCCGTGTTCTGCAATCCTGCCGAGACGCCGGTCACAGTCGAAAGAATCAGGCTCATGTACTCGGCCTTCTTCTCCTCGGCCATCTCGTCCTGGTTCATACGCACCTCACGAAGGGCGCGGACCTGGGCGATGGACAGGGCGTCGACATAGGGGTTACGCACGCGAACGGCGCAGCCGAGCACGCGACGACGCTGCAGCGGCCACTCGTCACCGACGATGGCAAGGACCCACTTACGCGTGAGCTGCATCTCGGTGAAGACCTTCTCGGACAGATCCTGGCGGTCGCCCAGGTGCAGATACATCTTGGCAATGCGCTGATCGGTCTTAGCAATCGACATCTCGATGTTGTCGATAAAGGTGCGGAAGAACGGCCACTCCTGATAGGCAGCCTTGAGCTGGTCAAGGTCACCCAGCTGCTCGCAGGCGGTGCCCAGGCCGTACCAAGCGGCCAGGTTGATGCGTGCCTGGCTCCAGCTGAAGATCCACGGAATGGTACGCAGGTCGTCGAGCGACTTGGCGCCCAGGCCGCGCTTGGCGGGACGCGAGCCGATCGGCAGCAGACCGACTTCGGTCAGCGGCGTCACGGTCGAGAACCACGGTGTAAAGTCCTCGGTGTTCAGCAGGTCCAGATAGCGCTCGTGGCTTGCGGCGTTGAGCTTCTCGGCCATATCCCAGAACTTCTGCGTGGTCTCGGTGTTGGTCTTCTCGACACTCGGGGCCGACTGCAAAAGCGTTGCGGCGGCAACGGACTCAACATGGCGCTGAGCCAGCGTGCGGTTGCCGTAACGGGCAAAGATGACCTCGCCCTGCTCGGTGAGCTTAAAGAAGCAGTTGACCGAACCCTTGGGCTGCGCCAGCACGGCCTTGTTGGCCGGGCCGCCGCCACGGCCCACGGCACCGCCGCGACCGTGCATGAGCACCAAGTCGATATCGTTCTTCTCAGCCCACTTGGCGATGCGCTCCTGCGCGGAATGCAGCGCGAGCATGGCCGTGGTGGGACCGGCATCCTTGGAGGAGTCGGAATAGCCCAGCATGACCTCCATGCGGCGGTTGGTCTGGGCAAGGCGCTTCTGCACCACGGGCAGCGTAAGCATCTGGTCGAGCACGTCGACGCAGCCCTCGAGGTCCTCGAGCTGCTCAAACAGCGGGATCACGTCGAGCTCGGGGACATCCTCCTCGTGTGCGAAGGACAGGTGGGCCAGCTCGAAGACGTCGGCCACATGCTGGGCGCTCTTGGTAAACGAGATGATGTAGCGGTGCGCCATCTTCTTGCCGTAACGCTTTTGGATGGAGCCGATGGCACGGAAGGTATCGATGACCTCGCGTGTCATGGGCTGCAGGTCGCCATGGATACCGTTCTCGTGGATATCCTTGAGGGCGCGGGCATGCACCACGGAGTGCTGACGGAACTCCATCTCGACCATATGGAAGCCGAAGGACTCGACCTGCCAGATGATGGTCTGGACCGGGCCGTAGGCGGCACGGACGGCACCGCAGGCAGCCAGCGAACGCTGGACGACGCGCAGGTCATCCAGGAACTCATCGGCGCTGTGGTACATGGTGTCGGTGATACGGCGCACGGTGGCGTTCAGACGGTCGGCCATGACGAGCATGACGGCGCGATGCGGCTCGTGCTCGGAGATCAGCTCGGCGCGGGCCGTGTACCGAGGGCTCATCTCGACCTGATGGTTCCACAGGTTAATGAGCTCGGCAGAAGGCTTGCTGTAGGTGGCCTCGAGCGTGAGGTTGCGGCCGATGCGGCGGCATTTGTCCTCGAGTTTGAGTACCATGTGGGTGAAGTACTTGGCGGCGACCTCGCGGCTTACCTTGGCGGTAACGTTGGGGTTGCCGTCACGGTCGGAACCGATCCAGCTGCCGGGGTGGAAGAACGCCGGGCACAGCGGCGGCACGGTGCCGGCCTTGTCGCCCAGCACCCAGTCGTCAAAACGACGGTAGATGACGGGGATAACGTCGAACAGCGTGTTATCGAAGATGTCAATGATGGTATCGGCTTCCTCGACCGGCGTGGGCTTCTTGAGCGCGATGGGGCTCGTGCGTACCAGGGCGTCGATCTCCTGCAGCATATGGCGCTCGTTCTCCACCAGGTCGGAGCCGCCCAGACGCGGACGCTCCTCCAGCAGGTTGGAGATACGGCGAATCTTGCCCTCGACGGCCTTGCGACGGGCCTCGGTGGGATGCGCGGTAAAGACGGGATGGAACTCGAGCTTGCCGAGCAGCTCGTTGGCGCCCTCGACGCCCAGCTCATTCACCAGCTGGTGATAGGCGACGGTGAGCTCGTTGGCGGGATCGACCTCGGTATCGGTCGACGCACCGGCCTCGCGCTCGCGCAGCTGCGCCACACGGTAGTTCTCCTCCGACAGGTTTGCCAAATGGAAGAAGCTCGTAAAGGCGCGGACAATGACCTGCTGCTTATCGAGCGGCAGGCTGTCGATCAGATCGACGACCTCACGAAATGCCACGGCAGTGGGCTCGTCGGCGGTAGGCACGCCCTGCTCGTCGACGGCTTCGTCGGCAGCGCGGGTACCGGGGTTGCCGGCATTGGCCACAATCTCGGCCGACAGGATCTTGTCGAACAGGTCCGCGATCTCAGGATCATACTCGCTAAGCACACGACGCTCCAGGCGCAAGAACAGCGCCAGATTATCGCGCAGCTCCTCGGGGATCTCGATCTCGGCGAGACGCTCCCTGGACTCGGCATTCGAGCCGATTCGGTTAACGAGGCGGTTGACCACGGCAGCGACGCGCGCCGCGGCTTCGGGTACAGACTGGTTGCTTAGGTTCTCAGCCACGTTTCCTCCCATTCCTCCTTCTATGCACGTAACATGCGGTATTCATTATAGGCGCTTGAGAAATACTTTCGACACTGATTGCGCTTTACCACACAAAAGTATTTTCTGCATTGCAAGGGTTTTTGCCCCAAATGGTCGTATTTCTCGGTGGGCGGCATACGTAAACGGGGGCATTCCGCATAAAAGCGAAACACCCCCGTAACAATCGCTCTCCATGAGCAGGGCACGTTAGCAGGCCCGCAGCTCAAAAAGATGCGCTACAGGCGCTCGCGAACCGCCTCGACCACGTTGGCCAGATCGACGAGGACCTCGTCATGGCTCTGCATGTCGCGTACCTTGACCTTGCCGGCGGCGAGCTCGTCGCCGCCCAGGACCAAAATGAGCTTGGCGCCCACCTTGTCGGCCTGCTTAAACTGAGCCTTGAGCGAACGACCCTGGTAGTCGGCCTCGGTTACGATACCTGCAGCGCGAAGCTCCTGCGTAATGGCAAAAACGTTCTGGCGCAACTCCTTGCCGGCGTTGGCGACGTAGACACACGGGGTCTCATCGGCGCCCAGGTCACTGCCAAAAGCCTGCAGGGCCAGCAGGGCGCGCTCAAAGCCGACAGCAAAGCCGACGCCGGCCGTAGGCTTGCCGCCCTCGAGCTCGACCAGGCCGTCGTAGCGACCGCCGCCACCGATGGAGCCGACACCGGCGCCGGGGGCCTCGACCTCAAAAACGGTGCGGGTGTAGTAGTCCAGGCCGCGCACCAAGGTGGGATCCTCGACATACTCGATGCCGACGGCATCCAGATAACGCTTGACCTGCTCGTAGTGCTCGCGGCACTCGTCGCACAGGTTGTCGCCCATCAGCGGGGCCTCGCCCATGATCTCGCGGCAGTGGTCGTTCTTGCAGTCGAAGGCGCGCAGCGGGTTAAGTTCGGCGCGCTCGCGGCACTCGTCGCACATCTCGTCGGCGTGATCGAGAATGAACTGCTTGACCTGCTCGCGATAGGCCGGACGGCACTGGGGATCGCCCATCGAGTTAATGAGCAGACGGAGCTTGGAAAGATCGAAGCCCAGGCGCTTGTAGAACTCCATGAGCATGATGATGCACTCGGCGTCTGCCGCCGGATCGGGAGCGCCGAGCCACTCGATGCCCACCTGATGGAACTGGCGCAGGCGGCCCTTCTGGGGACGCTCGCCGCGGAACATGGCCTCGGCGTAGTAAGCCTTAAACGGCGTGGAGCCCTGGGGCACCAGGTTGTTCTCCACGACGGCGCGCACCACACCGGCCGTGCCCTCGGGACGAAGGGCCAGACGCTGCTTAGGCTTGAGCTTGGTATCGGTACCCTCGGTAAAGACGCGCTCCAGGTTGGCGCCGCTAAACACGCGGAACATCTCCTTGCGCACGACGTCGGTCGACTGGCCGATGCCGTGGACAAAGACGTCCACCTGCTCGATCGCGGGCGTCTCGATGGGCTTAAAGCCAAACGGCTCGAATACGCCGGCCGCAATCTGCTGCATCTTTTGCCAGGCGCGCATCTCGGCGCCGATAAGGTCGCGGGTTCCCTCCGCCTTCTGTGCCTGCATGGGCAAACACCTTTCTTTTGTATCGCGTCATAGGTAGTGGACATTATACGGCACAAAGCAGCAACGCGGCGGCGCGTCTGACCGAACGAGGGTATGGGGGCTCGTTCGGCCAGATGCCCCGCCGCGGTTTGTGATCCGTTTTCCTCCGTCCCCTTCGGATCACGCGATCTGTTGGGGACGGAGGAAAACGGATCATTTCGTAGGCCCGTGGCCGCCTTGGAAACCGAATGATGGTACGAGCATCCATTCGGCTTCCAGGGCGGCCACAAGCAGAACGGGGCAAACAGAAAAGAGCGACGGACGTCTACTCCCCCGCCACGCTTGCACGCAGCTTGGCGGCGATGGGCTCAGACGCCAACAGAAACACCAACATAGCCACCGAGCACGCCAGGCACACAATCCAGGTGCTCGCAAAAGAGGCCGTGGCGTCGAAGAGCACGCCCGAGACAATGGCGCCCACGGTGCCGCCGACCATCTCGAGCGAGGTAATGGTACCCGTGACCTTGCCCAGGTCGGCCATACCAAACTGCTTGGACGCGGCTGGGCAGCGCCGCCAGCATGCAGATAGCCGCGAGCACCAGGAAGGCGGAACGCCAGCCAACGCTCACGATAAGCGAGCTCACGATGGGAGACAGAATAGCGCCGCCAAAGCCCGAGCCCGAAAGTGCGATGGAGATGGCAAGGCCTCGCTTGGCCGTAAACCAGTTGGCGGTCACCAGGCTAATGAGCAGTCGGGTCGAGGCAACGGCAAAGCAGCCCGAAACGGCAAAGAGCACGTAGACCTGCCAAAGCTCGCCCACAAAGCTCATGCCGACAAGCACGGCAGAGGTGGCGATTACAGTGAGGGAGCCCAAAACACGGCCGCTTACTTTATCGGCAACATGGCCAATGACAAGTGAGCCGATAACGCTCACCACGGTAGAGATCGCATTGGAGATGTTGTACTGCGCAAGGGAAATGCCCAGGTCGCTGACGATCAGCGGCTGAAACAGGCTCATGCAGTTGACGAAAATCGTGTAGCACGTGGCCATGATCACAAAGCCGGAGGCCACGACGAGCCAACCAGGGAAGAGCTTACGTTGTTGGGACATACTGTTCCTTTTTTAAAAAAACGAGTAGCAAGGTTGGGTGCTACCGGTGGTCGGCGATGTAGCCCAAAGCGACGGCGGCATAAGCCGCGGCGCCAAGGGGAAGCTCAGCATCGCTAAAACGTGCCTTGGGATGATGCTGAGCAAAATGCTCGTCCGTATCAGTCACGGCAGCGCCCACGGTAAAGTACGCACTCGGGATCTCGCTCGAAATCAACGCGAAGTCCTCGCTCGCCATGGCGTGGAACAGCGGCAGGAAGGCGGCCTTGGGCAGCGCCACACCCACATAGCCAAGCGAAGCCTGAGTCATATCGTCATCGAGTACGAGCGGGGGAACATCCGAGAGCGTCTCGATAGTCGCCGGCGTACGATAGGTCGAGGCAACGCCTTTAACGACCTCCGCGATGCGGGTCTTGAGGTGCTCCATGAGCTCGACGTCGAAGCCACGCAGCGTTCCCTCGAGCACACAAGTGTCGGGGATGACATTTGCGGCCTGACCGCCGGCGAACTTGCCAACGGTAAGCGCGACCTCCTTGGCCGCCGGCACCTCGCGGGAGATGAGCTCCTGAAGCGCCAGATGCACATGGACGCCGGCCGTGATGGGGTCGATGCAGATCTCGGGGCTCGAGCCATGGCCGCCCTTGCCCTGAAGCGTGATGCGAAAACCGTACACGCCCGAGAGCGCCGGGCTGCCGTAGAGCACCAGGCCAAGCGGCGACTGGCTATTGACATGCATGGCAAAGGCGGCCTGGGGACGCGGATTCTGCAGCAGACCGTCGGCAATGGCGGCGCGGGCGCCCTCAAAGGTTTCCTCGCCCGGCTGGAACAACAACTTAACTGTGGCGTTGGCGTCGACAAGCTCGGACTCGCGGGCCTTGAGCAGGTGGGCGGCACCAAGCAGGGCCGTCGCATGCATATCGTGGCCGCAAGCATGCATGCAGCCGTTGACAGAGGCGAAAGGCTCGCCCGACTCTTCCGCGACGGGCAGTGCGTCCATGTCGCCACGGAGCATGATGACCGTGCCGGCCTGATCGTCCGTGCACATACCGTTGCCCTGGGCCGCCACGGCCGCACCAGCACCAATAAGGCCCACAACACAGGAGCCGTCGACGAGCGTGGCAAACGGGATGCCCATCTCGGTCAGACGTGCCTGGATATACGCAGAGGTTTGCGGAAGGCGATTACCCAACTCGGGCGTCTGATGCAGGTCGTGGCGCCACGCAGCAAGTTTGTCTGCAAAAGCTTGAGCCTCGGCAACAAGACCGTCACCGATAGCGGCTTGCGCTGCCTGGGTGGCCTTGGGCGCTGGTTGCGGTTGAAGATTGGACTGAGCTGGTGCCATAGATGCCCTCCAGTATTATTTGTGCAGCAAACACTTTGATAGTCTAAAGTGCAAGGCATAACTGTAAGGGCGTTACATAAAAAACGCCGCCCCAGGAGGGCGGCGCAACAAGTTGTTTACAATTGCGCTCAATTATTTCGGCGCAAAAAATCGAAATGTGTCTCGCTCAAGATGATCGACAAGAAGATGAGGACGAAGCCGGCGAGCAGGCGCGAGGTGAGCGCCTCCCCCATCAGCAGCACCGAGAACAGCACGCCCGAAGGCGACTCCATCGAAAGGAGCAGTGAGCCCGTCGAGGCCGAGACATGCGCCAGGCCGACGTTTTGGATGAGCAGAGCCGCGCATGTGCAACCAACCGAGAGAAACGCCATCGCGCTGATAAAGCTCGGCGTCCACACGGACAGAGGCGCTTGGGCCTCGAATAGCAGCGACGTTGCCAGGCTCAGCACGCCGTTGCCCACAAACATCCAAAACGTGATGACGTTGATGTCCATTTTGCGACCGTACTTGGCAGTCACCGCCATCTGGATGGCGAAAAAGACCGCACCCGCCAGCGTAATGACATCACCGATGTTGAATTCAACGCTATCGAGCGCCACCAAGCCAATGCCCGCCAAGCACAGCAGCGCCGCGCCCAGGTTATAGCGGGTGAGTTTTTCGCCGCTCAGAAAATAGCTCGCGAACGGCACAACGATGCAATACGTGCCCGTCAAAAAAGCATTCTTGCCCGCCGTGGTGTGCGCCAGACCGACTGTCTGCAGGGCGTAGGCGGCCCACATAAGTGCGCCCATGCCAAGTCCGACGATAAGGTTGCGGGCGTTGAGGTGCGCGATGATGCGCTTGTGGAAGATGAAAAACATGACCAACGCCGCAGGCAGAAAGCGCACGTAGAGCAGTTCGAACACCGGAATGGTGTCGAGCGCGTCCTTCATGGTCGTAAAGGAGTAGCCCCAGACGACTGCCACCGAAAGCAGCAGGACTTTCCAGAACAGCGGCGAGCGAGCGCCGGCGCCGCGGGAGGTGCCGCCCGCGCCCAGGTCCTCGCGAGCAACAGGGCTATCGGGCATCATTTCGATATTGTCAGTGGCATGCTGGGCCATAGGGCATCCTCGCGCTCAATCTGGGCGTGGTGTCCGCACGCGCATGGCTGCGTGCCGCCTCATGGTCAAATAAAAGCAGGGCGCACCGGACCCCCGGCACGCCCCGCTACTGTAGCAACAACCAAGCAGCCCGTGCAATTCACTACGCTAAAGCATCGGGTTGGAAGATCTCGATGTTCCGACGGCGTTTACGTTGCTGAACTAAATCAATTTGGTTGACTCCAGTTTTTCGATGATCCAGTCGTTGGCTTTGATGACCGGGCGGCGGAAGACGACGCCCAGTGCCAGCGACGGAATCAGATAGCTCGCCAGAATGCCTAGCTCAATCCAGTACTCCATGTGGTACGCACCGGCCATGGCGGCATGCATGGCGTTGATGCCGTGGGTGAACGGCAGGAACGGATAGATCGCCTGGAACACGGGGCCGGTCATCTCGATGGGGAACGTGCCGCCCGAACCGCCGACCTGCATGACCAGCAGCACGACGGCGAGCGCCTTGCCGATATCGCCAAACGAAACCGTAAGCGTGTAGACGATATTGGAGAACACGAGACTCGCGACCCAGCCCGCCAGCACAAACTGCAGCGGGTCGTCGCACTGGATGCCAAAGAACAGGATGTCGCCCGCACACACGAGCGTTGCCTGCAGCAGGGCCAGACCGCCAAAGAACAGGTAGCGGCCCAGGTAGATCTCGTGCAGGCGCACGGGGATGAGCTCGTTGATAAGCTCATCGTCAACCGAGACCTTCATCATGGCCGCCAGCACAATCGAGCCCACCCAGAGCGACAGAATCGTGTAGAACGGTGCCATGGCCGAACCGTAGTTGCGGATCGGATAGACCGGCTTGCGATCGAGCGCGACGGGGCCGGAAAGCGACACGGCCAGACCCTCGGGATCATTGCCGATCATCGTCTTGATCGTAGCGAGGTCATCCGACATCAAGGCGCCGTCGAGCTCGTCCTTAAACGCACTGATCTTGTCCGACGCCTCGCCCAGCTGATCAGAAGCCTTGTTGACCAGCTTTGCAGCTTTGGAGAGGCCCTTTGCCAGCGAACCGGATGCGTCGGTCAGGCCAGCAACAGCACTATCCAGATCGTTCGAAATACCGTTCAGCGAATCCAAAACGCCCGAGATGGTCTTCTTGAGCTCCTTTGCCTTGGCCGAAAACGTAGAGTCGTAGTCAGTCTTGGCGCCCGAGATACCAGCCTTGGCATCCGCGATTGCCTGATCGACCTCGGCACGCGACTTATTAACCTCTGCCATGCTGTCAGAGAGAGACTTCGCGGTGGCCGTCAAGTCCTTGGCGTTGTTGCGATACTCCACAGCAATCCTGCTCAGCGATGTTGCCACAGACTTGAGGCTGTCCTGGAGTTTTTCGTCAGTCACCTGATCGGCAAAGCTGCGGAGCTGGTCGGCCGTGGCGTCGATATCGTCGGCACGCGTGTTGAGCGCCGCCGCGGCATCGTTGAGCTGGGACACTGTAAGGTCGACATGTTGATTCGCGGCATCAAATGCCTTCGCAAGCTCGGCGGACACGTTGTCAAACGAGCCCGCGCTTCCGTCAATCGCGGCATTGATGGCGTCGTTGGCGTCCTTCAGCGCTTCCTTGGAATCGCTAATACCGCTCTTGACATGCTCCATCAGCTGCTTCGTTGACTCATCGACCGTGCCCGTCTGCTTGAGCATGCCGCTCGCCGACGTCAGCGAATCGGACGTGGAGCTCAAAATGCCCGCCAGCGACGAAGCATTTGCCCGAACGTCTCGCAGGTCCTCAATCGAATCGCCGAGCGTCGAGGACAGGTTGGCGATAAAGTTACCCACCTGGTCGGTGCTCATGTAATCGAGCAGGCTGGACACCGTCTTAAGACCGATCGTCGTAATGGTCTCGGTAAAAGTTTTGTTAACCTGGCTCTGGACGGCGCTCGAACCCTTCTCGGTCACGATCTGCGCAATGGCGTTGGCCTTCTGATTCTCGTAGAACTCGATATCGGCATGCTTCACGTCGGTCGAGAAAAGCGTCATCATGTCAGCGCTAAACGTTTTGGGGATAACGACGGCAGCATAGTACGCGCCCGACTTAACGCCCTCGATAGCCTTTTCGCGATTGTTGAGCACAACCCAATCGAAGCTCTCGTTGCCGCGTAGGGTGGCGGTCACGTTTTCGCCCACGTTAACCTCGACGGGGATCAAATCGCTCTCGTAACCCTCATCGGTGTTGACCACGGCGATCTTAAGATTGCCGGTGTTGCCGTACGGATCCCAGCTGCCGGCGATGTTAAACCACGCGTACAGACACGGTACGATAATGAGGCCCATCACGACAACCAAGCCGATCACGGAGCGAGACACGTTTTGGACATCGCGCTTAAACAGATGCAGGATGTTCTTCATTTATGCCTCACCTCCTTTGGAGTGCTTGCCAAGCGCGGTGGTATCTCCATCATTTGTGGCTGTGCTGTCGCTGCCCTGAGATTTATGGTGCGAGCCGATATGCGGCAAGCGGCCCGTGGACTGATCGCCGCCCTTGGCACCACGCTCGCTGGCGTTGAGGCCAAACATGTGGCGGGCGGCAGGAATGGCGGCCGTGTGTTCGCGCATCTCGCGACGCAGGTCCTCATCCGAAAGCGCCGAGATGCGCATCTGGGTATTGAGGCTCGCTCGGATATATTCGATATTGATAAGCCAGCCGCAGATGGCAATAACCGAGATGATCCAAATGACAAGCAGGATGATCTTGCCGTTATTGTCGATATCGAGAACCGTCGACAGGACAAAGAGCAGGACCTGAACGCCCACCACGGCGGCAAAACCACCCTTGATGTAGTACGGGTAGCGATGTTCAAAGGCGACCGCATGATCGAGCAGTTCGCGACGGTACGAATCGGAATCGAGCATGACGCGCATGGCCGTGCGCAGCGAGTAGCGCTGGCGCGGCAGGTCGTTGGACTCGCAAATCATCATACCGGTCGTGGAGAGCTGTTTATCAAAGAGCAGGTTAAGGTTGAGCAGCAGCGGACGCAGCTGCAGGCCGATAAAGAGCGCCACGATCAAGAACACGCCCAGAATGCACAGGTTAAACAGGTAGTTGAACGAATACATGCCGCCGACCGTCTCGCGCAGCAGATTGATGCCGTAGGTAAAGGGCAGCAGCGGGTGCAGCCACTGGAAGAAGCCGGGCATCATCTCGATGGGGTACATGCCCGACGAACCCGGGATCTGCACGATGACGAGAATGACGCCGATAGCCTTGCCGATATGCTTAAACGTGGTGGACAGCGCATAGATGATATTGACGTAGGTGAACGAAATGGCGATGCCGCCCAGCACGAACAGCAGCGGGCTGACGCACTGCACGCCAATCACCAGATCGCCTACCGTAACGATGATGGCCTGCAACGCGCCCAGGATCACCATGAGCAACCAGCGGCCAAAGTAGCCTTGGCGCGCAGTAAAGCTGCCAACACCTTCACGGTCGACCTCGAGCTTGTAAATGGCGATGAGCACATAGCCGCCCACCCAAAGCGCCAGATTGGTGTAGAAGGGAGCGATGCCCGAGCCAAAGCTCTTGACCGGATAGATTGACTTGGACGTCAACTCAACCGGAGACGCCATGAAATCTGCCACGTCATTGACATCGACGCCCATCAGATCGGCCAGCTCGCCCATGGACTCGGAGGTCTGCAGCGCCGCGATGTCATTGGCGGCGGTTGCAAGCTTGTCCTGGACCTTGGCAAGCGAGGAATCGGTCTGGGACAGCGTGGTCTTGGCCTGGCCGAGCGTAGCGCTAAGCTGCGCCAACGTGCCGCGCGCATTTGCAAGTGTAGGTGTCATACCCGAGACGATACCGGTCAGGTCGCCCGAAACGGCAGCAAAAGAGTCGAGCGCGCTCGAGGCCTTCGGCAGCGCGTTTTGGCCCAAGTCCGTCTGGGCTTGGCCAAGGTTGGTCGCACCGGTATGAATTGCGTTATTGATAGCGTCACTGGCACCCGAAACAGCCGCTGCGTCATTCGCCATGGCGCTCGACTGCGCGGACAGACCGTCCTTGATGCTCTGAAGCTTTTCATTCTGCTCTCGAAGCAAATCGATGGTCGATACAATGCGCGCGTCAATTTCCTCGGAACCTGTCGACGTGTCATTGGCGAGAATCTCCAAGTGCCCGATAACGGCCTTATTGTGGTCGATCGTCGCTTGAAGAGACTCGAGCGAGTTGTCGATACGGGTGGTCGTAGATGTGACCGCGCCCGTCAGCTTGCCGATGGCAGCGTTCGCAGAGGCCGACGTCTTGGTGAGCGCAAGGCTGCCTTCCGAGAGCGCCTTGGAGAGCGAGGTGATGGAGTTGCCCGCCGTGGTGCGAGCTTCGCTCAGCAGGTCGTTGCCCTGGGAGATCGCCTGCGTCAGCGACGGTGCCTGGCCTTGCAAGCCGGCAAGTGCCGCATCAGCCGAGGCGATAGCGCCACTCGTCTTATCGATGGCGGCATTCATATCGCCAATCGAATCGCGCACCTCGCCCAAGGTGTCGGACGCCTCGGACACCGAACTTGCCAGCGAGTCCTGAGTCTGGGTTGCCTTGTCCTTTAAATCGACACCGGCATCCTTGGCGATACCGGCAACAGTCTTGCCTACCGTAGAGACAAATTCCGAGTTGATCTGCTCCTCGATGGTGTTTGCACCGGTATCGGTAACCTTGGGCGCAATGGCGCTCTTCTTCTCATTGACGTAGTACGTGAGCTTGGGCTGATGGTAGTTGCCGTCGAGCATCGAAACCAGGTTATCCGAGAAGTTCTTGGGAATCACGATAGCGGCATAGTACTCGCCGCTCTCGACGCCCTCCTTGGCATCGGCCGTCGAGCCGACGAACGTCCAGCCCAGCTGATCGTTCTCCTTGAGCTGATCGACAACCTGGTCGCCCGCGTTGAGCTCGCCCACCAAGTCGTTTTGGGTGCCCCGATCGTTGTTGGCGATGGCAATCTTGATACCCTGGGTGTTTCCGTACGGATCCCAGTTGGCCACGATGTTGTACCAGGCATACAGCGAGGGAATAACGCACACGCCAAGGGTAACCACCAAGGCGACGGGGTTCACAAGCAGTCGCTTAATGTCGCGCTTAAATATCGCAAAGGACACCTTTGCATTGGATAGTTTGCTGCCGAGACTCACGCTTGGACCATCCATCCTGTCGTTAAATCGAATCGTACTATCGACAACCATTGTACGTAGGCGCTTTAGCGTCTCAAAGCACAATGGTATTGAGTTTTGCGGGTAGCAATATACTACGAAGACAAATTAACGTACAGTTGTACAGTATCTTTAATTTCAGCAGGTCACAAAACCACAACCCCGACAAATAATTGATCCCTTGGGGACGGAGGAAAACGAGAGTGGAAAATCTCCCACTTCAAGCCCGCATTCGAGCCAAAAGTGGGAGATTATCCACTCTCGTTCTAATCTAGTTACGGTGCCGTATCCCCGAACTACATCAAGTTGCAAACAGATGCCGCGAAGGCCACGGGGTCCTCGGGCAGAATACCCTCGACCAGCAGGGCCTGGTCATAGAGCAGGCCGGAGTACTGCTTGATCTTGTCGGCGTCGCCTGCCTTCTGGGCAGCGACGAGCTTGGCAAAGACCGGGTGCTTGGCGTTGAGCTCGAGCACGCGCTGACTCTTGGGCATGCCGTCGGGCGCGCCCTCGGGTCCCTTCTGGAGCACCTTCTCCATCTCGAGCGAAAGTGGGCCCTCGGTGGTGATGCAAGCGGGGGCATCGGTCAGGCGCGCGGAGACGGCAACTTTCTCGACCTTGTCACCGAGCGCCTCCTTCATAGCGCTGAAGAGGTCCTCGTTTTCCTTGGTGGCGTCCTCGGCCTCCTTTTTCTCGTCCTCGGTCGCCAGGTCAAGATCACCGGTCGCGACGTTCTTGAGCTCCAGATGACGATCCTCGACCTCGGGCTCGGCACCGTCGGCCACAGCCTTCTCGGCAGCCTCGCGGGCAGCATCGTCCTCGTAGATCTTGGGCATATCGGCGGCAACGTACTCACGCATAGCCTGGAACGTGAACTCATCCACATCCTGCGTCAGCAGCAGCACGTCATAGCCGCGGTCGAGCACGCCCTTTACCACGGGCATCTTGGCCAAGCGCTCGCGCGAGTCGCCGGCGGCGTAGTAGATGGCCTTCTGATCCTCGGGCATGCCCTTGGCATACTCGGCCAGGGTAATCATCTTCTGTTCCTTGGCAGACCAGAACAGCAACAGGTCGGCGAGCTCATCGGCCTTCATGCCATAGCTCGAGTAGATGCCGTACTTAAGACCGCGGCCAAAGTTCTCAAAGAACTTCTCGTAGGCCTCGCGGTCGTTGTCACGCATATCCTCAAGGTCGGCGGTAATCTTCTTTTCCACACGCTTGGCGATGGCCTTGAGCTGACGGTTCTGCTGCAGCGTCTCGCGCGAGATGTTGAGCGACACGTCGGCGGAATCCACGACGCCGCGGACAAAGTTGTAGTAGTCGGGCAGCAGGTCGTCGCACTTCTCCATGATCAGGACGTTGGAGCTGTAGAGCGCCAGGCCCTTCTCGTAGTCCTTACTGTACAGATCGAACGGCGCGCGGCCCGGCACAAACAGCAGGGCGTCGTACTCGAGCGTGCCCTCGGCGTGGAAGCTGATGGTGCGCGCAGGATCGTCAAAGTCGTGGAACGTAGACTTGTAGAACTCGTCGTAGTCCTTCTGCTCGACATCGGAGCTGCGCTTCTTCCAGATCGGCGTCATGGAGTTGACGGTCTCGAGCTCCTGGTAGTCCTCGTACTCGGGCTTGTAATCGTCGCCGGCGTCCTCGGGCTTGGGTTTCTGGCGGCTCTTGGACACCATCATCTGAATCGGGTAGCGCACATAGTTGCTGTACTGCTGAATCAGGCTCTTGAGACCCCACTCGGTCAGGAAGCGATCGTAGGTCTCGGCCTCGCCGTCGGCATCGAGCTTCTCGTTCTCGCGCAGCGTCAGGATGACATCGGTACCGTGCTCGGCGCGCTCGCCATCTTCGATGGTGTAACCCTCAAGACCATCAGACTCCCACACGTGAGCGGTGTCCTCGCCATAGGCGCGGCTGACGACCTTCACGTGGCTGGCGACCATAAAAGCCGAGTAGAAGCCCACGCCAAACTGGCCGATGATGTCGACATCCGAACCCTGCTGCTCGGCGTTCTCGGTCTTAAACTCCTCGGAGCCGGAATGGGCGATGGTGCCCAGATTGCGCTCGAGCTCCTCGGCGGTCATGCCAATGCCGTTATCCGAGATGGTAATGGTGCGGGCGTCTTTATCAAAGGAGACGCGAATGGCCAGGTCGCCCTGGTCGATCTTGACGCTCGGATCCTGCAGGCTCTTAAAGTTGAGCTTGTCGACGGCGTCGCTCGCGTTAGAGATAAGCTCGCGCAGGAAGATTTCCTTATTGGTGTAGATGGAGTTGATCATAAGGTCGAGCAGTTTTTTGCTCTCGGTCTTAAATTGACGCATGTGCAGTCCTTTCGCGCTACCCCTGCCCGCAAAAACGGCCCGGTTGCCCGAGCCGCATTGCAGACCTGCTATGTTCAGACTTAGATTTTATAACCCAATAGCGCGCATATATACACACGGTATCGAAAAACTGTATGTCTGAGCGCTCCAATGCGTCAATTGCCAAGGAGTGTCCCCAACTGCCGGCAGAAAAGGAACGTCCCTATCTGCCATCTACGCGCTTGGCCATCCAGACATGGGGTTGGCCCTCGTCTTCGTAATCTACCGGGGCAATTTGCGTGTAGCCCGCCTTTGCATAGAGCGGAAGCACGTATTCCTGCGCATGCAGCTTAATAAGCTTAGCGCCGGCATCGCACGCAGCAGCTTCGCTGGCTTCGACAATCTTGCTTGCCAGACCGCGACGGCGCATGGTGGACAGCACGGCGACGCGCCCCATAATGTAGGTCTCCCCCGCCGCAACGCCTTCGTCCATGTCGCATGCCGGCAACACCGGGGCCTCTGCGTCAGCCACGCGCTCAAGCTCTTCGGGAAACACGCGCGAGCAACCGGCAAGCTCGCCGTCTACATAGAGCGTCACATGAATGCAGTTTGGATCCTCGTCGATAGCGTCGAACTCATTCTCGTAGCCCTGCTCGCCCATAAAAACGACGCGGCGCACCAACGCCGCGTCATCAAAGCATCCCGTCTTAAGTTGGATATCCATGGCTGCCCTTTCATTCAATGCGAACGTTAGGGACAGATATTAGCGAAAATGAGCTCCGCGCACACTAAACTTCGCGCGAGCCTTCGCCAGGCAGTCGTAATGACCCACGTTATGGGCATCGCTCGCGATGAAGCTGTACAGGTTCTGATCGAACAGGCGCTGTGCCGGCTTTTTCTCGCGACCAAAGCGACCGCCGGCAATAAAGTCCGCCGAAGCCTGCAGCTTGCAGCCCATATCGACCAGGCGCTCCGCCACGCTTACATCCTTTTGAACCGCACGATAGCGCTCAGGATGAGCGATGATCACCTGGTAGCCACGGCACTGCAAATCGTAAATCGTGTTCTCGTACTCTCTAAACGCATACGCATCGGCATGCGTCGAAAGCTCGAGCAGAAACTCGTTGGTTCCATCGAAATGCAAGTGCTCCGCGGCATCGATACCAAGCTCAACGAGCTTTCGATGGTTGACCTCGAAGCCCATCTGGAGCGGAAAACCGTCAGCGTTATCACGCAGCAGCTCAAAGGCATCCCACATCTTGTCGTAATCAAAATAGGGATCACGGCAGTGAGGAGTGCAAACGATTCTGGTTACACCGGCCCGCTTGGCAGCCTCGAGCATCGCCAAGCTCTCATCGAGATCGGCGGCGCCGTCGTCTACACCCGGCAAGATATGGCAATGAATGTCACGCATAGGTCAGCCTTAATCAACTAAACGTTTGCTCGGTTGGTGAAGATGCCCTTTTTGGAAGTCCCCTGATCGTCGGAGCCCTTCTTCACCTTCTTACCGTCCTTGGTGTAGTAGGAGTAGTAGTACTCGCTGGTCTCGGTCTCGCAGTAGTTCATAACGGTACCGATGAGCTTGACCTTCTCGGACTTCTTAAGCTGGCCGATAGCGTTGAGTGCCTCCTCGCGCTTGGTGAAGTCCTCGCGCACCACGAACAGCGTACCGTCGGTCAGGCTGGCAATCTCGGCAGCATCGATGAAGGTGCCGACCGGGGGAGCATCAAAGATGACGTACTGGAACTTGGCGGACAGTGCCTTTACCAACTTGGCAAAGCGGTGAGAGACGATGATGTCGGCAGGATTGGGAATGTGCGGCTCGGCATCGAGGAAGTAGAAGTTCTTCTGACCCGTCTCGACAATTGCCTGGTCAATGGAGATCTGCTCGGAAAGGACCGCATAGAGTCCGCCGCGCGAACGAACGCCGAGCATATCGGAAAGGGACCTGCGGCGCATATCGGCCTCGACCAGGAGCACGGACTTGCCGCTCGTGGCGATTGCCTGAGCAAGGTTAATGGAAACCGTAGACTTGCCCTCGTTGGGAATCGAGGAGGTAACGGTGATGGTGCGAATGGGGTCGTCCACACTCGCAAAGCGGATGTTGGCCAGAAGGGTCTTGGCGGCATTCTGTACAACGAGCTTATCGGTGTTCTTTGCCTTAGCCATGCCTATTTACCACCTTTCATAGCCGGAATTCGGCCAACAACGGGAATGCCCAGGAGCTCTTCTGCCTCTTCGGCACCGCGGATGCGGGTATTGAGCATGTCTGCCAAAACGACATAGGCAACTGCGATAAAGATACCGGCGAGGAACGCGACGGCAATATACAGCGTGCGCTTGGGGCCGCTGGGGGCTTCGGGGGTCTTAGCCTCGTCGATAACGTTGATGCTCTGGGCAGCGCCGACGTTCTGAGCGACCGTACTCACCGAGCTGGCCATGGCCTTTGCGACCTTAGCCGTCTCCTTGGCATCGGTGCCGGTAACCGAAAGCGTAATGACACGCGTGGTGGTCTCAGAGGAAACAGACACCTTGTAGTCATCCAGGTCAGCAAGGCCCAGCTCATTGGCAGCACCGCTCTTAACGCTATCGCTATCCAGCAGCGTGGCAATATCGTTGGAAAGCATCTGGCTCGCCGAGAGATCGTTATAGCTCATCTGACCGCTATCGTCGGTCTTGGCGAGAATGTACATGCTCGTCGTCGCGGTATAGGTGTTGTCCATCGCAACGAAGGACACGATGCCCATGGCGATCGCGCAGACCACCGGAAGGGTGATGACCAGCTGAAGGTGCTTCTTCAGCAGCTGGAACAGTTCGAGAAGGGTCATGCAGCTTGCCTTTCATTTCCCCAGTTCGGATTGACAAAACTGTCCGTATGTTATCGCATCTTTTTACCGAGGCCAAACTCTATACATAAGAAACAGGCTCTCCTGTAAAAATGTCGGAAGCAATCGTAAAATTGCACAACAACGCCGCACCCGAAAGTCAAATGCGGCGTCTACATCAATATCTATGTTGCATCGCTATGCGAATGGCTCGTCCTGCTGTATGGGAAACGTCACCGTAATGGTGGTTCCCACGCCCAACTCGCTCGACAGATCGAGCGTGGCGTGATGATACAGGGCCGCATGCTTGACAATGGCAAGCCCCAGACCGGTTCCGCCGCGTGCCTTGGACCTACTCTTGTCCACGCGATAGAACCGCTCAAATACCTTGCCCTGTTCTTCAGGCGCGATACCGATTCCCGTGTCGGCGACCGCGAGGAACGGATGGCCTTCGTCGTTGGTGCCGCACTGCAGCGTAACCGTACCGCCGGGTCGATTGTAGCGGATGGCGTTGCTTGCCAGATTATAGATGAGCTCGTCGATCAAGCGCGACACGCCTTCGATGACCACAGGCTTGGTCTCATGACTGATCGTCACATTCGCCTGACGGGCGACCTGTTCAAGACGCTGCTCAACCGCGTAGATGGCACGCGAGAGCTCAATAGGCTCCGTGGACCCAATGGGCACCGCCTCGCCCTCAGTTGCACGCTCGGCCTCGTCCAAGTTAGACAGCGTAAGGATGTCGTTGACAAGCGCCGCCAAACGGCCCGCCTCACGATAGATGCGACCGCCAAAGTTGCGCAGGTCGTCCTCGCCCTCGACCATGCCGTTTGCGATGAGCTCGGCATAGCCCGAAATCGCCGTAAGCGGAGTCTTGAGCTCATGGGTGATATTCGCCGTGAACTCGCGGCGCATACGGTCGTTGTCCGCTAGCACCGCCATTTGGCGCTTGAGTTCCTGGCGCTGCGACTCGATACGCTCAAGCATGGGGACCATCTCGGCATAGGCGTGCTCATAGCTACGGCGTGGGTGGTCCAAATCCACCTCTTGCAACGGAGCGATGATGGCACGGGACTCGCGGCGCGCCATAAAAAACGAGAGCACCGCACCCGCTGCTGCGATAAGCAGCATCGGCGCCACCATCGACAGCAAAATCGCCGCAACGCCAGGCTGGGCCTGCGCCAAGCGGACAACCTGGCCGTTATCAAGGGCGACGGCGCGATACAGCATAATCTCATCGAGCGTAGAGCTTGCGCGCTCCGCGGAACCCGAACCATTCTCAAAGGCCTCGATGACCTCGGGGCGATCGCCGTGGTTGGGCAGTGTGGAAGGCGACGCCTCGTTGTCGTAGGCAACCGATCCATCCTTGTTAATCAGCGTGATGCGCAAGTCCTCACGATCGAGGCTACGCAAGAACGGGATGGGCTCCTGCTGCTCGTCGAGGGCGGCAGCAATGAGCTCGGTTTCCTGCGCCAGGTTGGCACTCGTGGCATCCGCCAAGGTGTTTTGCACAAAGAACGCACCCAGCACCGTAAACGCCACGATAACCGCCATGGCACAGACAAAGATCGTCACAAAAACGCGGTGCGACAGCGTATGTTTTCCCTGGGGGGCGAAGACCACGGGTTACTCCTCCGATGCGGTGGCCGCGGTGTCGTCACCTTCGGCACCATCGCCGGCAGAAGGCTCGGCCAAGCGGTAGCCCACGCCGCGCACGGTCTCGATGGCGCTGGCATGCTCGCCCAGTTTTTGGCGAAGCGTCTGCACGTGCACGTCAACGGTGCGCGAACCGCCGTCGAAGTCCCAGCCCCACACGCTCTGCAGCAACGACTCGCGGGTAAAAACCACGCCGGGCTTGCGCATGAGGTACTCGAGCAAGTCGAACTCGCGCAGGGTGAGCTTAAGCGGCTCGCCGGCAACGGTCACCTCGCGATGGCTGGGCGAGAGCACGATGTCGCCCACGCTGAGCACATCGCTCGCCTGCTTGACCATGCCGCCGCGACGCAGCAGTGCGCGGCAGCGGCTGGCGAGCTCCATGAGCGAAAACGGCTTAGTCAGGTAATCGTCAGCACCGCCATCGAGCGCCATCACCTTGTCGAGCTCGGTATCCTTGGCGGTAAGCATCATGATGGGCACCGTCGCCGTCAGGCGATCGGCACGCAGGCGACGCATAATCGCCAAGCCATCGGTATCGGGCAGCATGATATCGAGCAGCACGGCATCGGGTACCCGTCGCGCCACGGCAGCCTTAAACTCGCCGTCGCACGAAAAGCCCTCGGCCTCGATTCCCTGCTTATGCAGCGCATAGACCGTCAAATCCCTGATGTTGTCATCGTCCTCGACGTAATAGATCATGTTGAACCCCTTTGCGGCCGACATGACCGCATCTTAACCCTAAAGGTGCCTGTACTAGATGGTATCAGCCAAAACGGCCCGTCAAATAATCCGCCGTGCGCGGATCGATCGGGTTTTTGAAGAGCCGGGCAGTGGGCGCATGCTCCACCAGCTCGCCCAGCAAAAAGAACGCGACCGAGTCGGAGATGCGCGCAGCCTGCTGCATGTTGTGCGTAACGACCACCAGCGTGCAGGTCTCCCTGAGCTCGCAGGCCAGCTGCTCCACCACCAGCGTCGATACGGGATCGAGCGCCGAGGTCGGTTCGTCCATCAGCAGAATGTCGGGCTGCACGGCCAGCGCACGGGCGATGCACAGGCGCTGCTGCTGTCCACCCGAAAGACCCAGACCCGATTCTTTGAGCTTGTCCTTGACCTCGTCCCACAGGGCGGCGCGACGCAGGGAGTCTTCGACCAGCTCGTCGAGCACGGCGCGATCGCGCACGCCCATGCCGCGCGGACCATACGCGACGTTGTCGTAGATGCTCATGGGAAACGGGTTGGGGCGCTGGAACACCATGCCCACGCGCTGGCGCAAACGGCAGATGTCGTAATCGCCCAGGATATCTTGACCATCGAGCGCAATTTTGCCCTCGATGCGGCAATCCTTGATGCCGTCGTTCATGCGGTTAAAGCAGCGCAGCAACGTGGACTTTCCGCAGCCCGAAGGCCCGATGAACGAGGTGATCTGCTTGTCGCGGATCTTGATATTCACGTCCTTGAGCGCATGATGGTCGCCATAGAACAGGTCGAGGCCCTCGACGTCGATGCGCGTCGGCGAGGCGGCAAGATCCTCTGCCGTGGGGCGAGTCGCATCCCCAACCTCGCGCTCGTGCGCGGCCTCGGCCTGCGCTTTCATGAGTTCTTCAAGCTCCGTGGGCTCCACAGCCGCAGCAGCCGTCATACCGCATACCTCCACATCGATATCAATTCAGCAGTATCGATAGTAGAAATCGCGGCTCATATGCACGTGAGCGCATTGTCAAGTGTTTGTAAGGGCACGCTGGCTATGCGGCGGGCAGCTCGATGGTGAATATCGTGTGTTCGGGCGTCGATTCACATGCAACGGTACCGCCGTGTGCCGCGATGATCTCCTTGGCAATAGCAAGGCCCAGACCGGCACCACCGCGATTGGTCGCACGCGCCGCATCTAGGCGATAGAACTTCTCAAAGATCACCTTGAGCTTAGCAGCAGGGATAGGATCGCCCTGATTGATAAAGCGCACGCGCACGCCGTCATCGTCTTGGCGCCTAGCCTCAATCGTGATAGTGGAGCCCTCGTAGCTATAGGCGACGGCGTTTTTCATGATGTTGTTAAACACGCGGGCCATCTTGTCGCCATCCACGAGCACCGTCAGGTCCTCGCGAATATCAACTTGGGCTTCCTTATGCTGCTCGTTGAGGATGGGATAGAACTCGTCAGCCACCTGAGCCAGCAGCAACCCCAGATCAACATAGCCGCGCGTGAGCACGATATCGTGGAAGTCAAAGCGCGTGATATCGAAGAACTCTTCGATGAGCGCATCAAGCCGGTGCGCCTTGTCGAGCGCCACGCCCGTAAAGTGCGTACGTTGCTCAACCGGCAGCTCGGGAGCCTCTTGCAGCAGCGAAAGATAGCCCACCACGCTGGCAAGCGGGGTGCGCAGGTCATGTGCCAAGTACGTGACCAGATCGTCCTTGCGATGCGACTCGTCACGCAGAGCTTGCTGCACCTTGCGCTCACGGTCACGCACGCGGTTAAGGGCGCCCTCGACCTCCAAGAAGTCGCCGTCGATGTTGTCCCAGGTGTCGGGGTGATCGATCAGGCGATCTTGAATACGAGCGGCCAGCATACAATCGGCATGCTGCTCGCCCTGTTCGTAGCCCTGGTAGTACAGGGCGCGGCCGCAAAAGAACAGCACGCACGCGGCAAGCGCCAGCACAAAGCCAAGCATGTTGAATACAAAGCCGGCATCGAACAGCACCGGCCCTTCGATGCCGCCGAGCGCCATGGCGCCAATCGCCAACATCATGGCCCACGCGGCGCCGCCAATCACCACGCAGCGGCGAACGATTTCGAATCGATCGATCAGCAAAAAGCCGATAAGCAGCACCGCCAAGATTCCAGCGATGTTATCAATGCCAATCAGCAGCAGGGTCAACAAAAAGAGCAGCACCGTTGCAAGCGCGCGATTGTCGACGACCGACCTCACGTATTCAAAGAGTCGATCGGGCACCTCGAACGCTTGTCTATCGTCTTTTGTCATATCAAGATCCTCACAAGCGAAAAGCGTTATTCGATTATGTAGCCGACGCCCCAGACGTTTTTGATAAAGCGCGGCTTTTGTGCGTCGTCGCCAATCTTTTCGCGCAAGTGGCGAATGTGCACCATCACCGTATTGTTGGAGCCGGGCATAAAATCCTCGTTCCACACCGCACGGAACAGGTCCTCCACGGCCACCACGCTGCCGCGATGCTCGACCAGATACAGCAAGATTGAATACTCGGTGGGTGTGAGGCGTACCGGCGCACCGTCCACCGTCACGGAACGAGCGTCGCGGTTGATCTCCAAGCCGTCGAGCTGAATGGTCGGCGACTCGGCCGCCTGTGCACGGCTACCGTAGCTGGTGTAGCGGCGAAGCTGAGCGTGCACGCGCGCGATGAGCTCCAGCGGACGGAACGGCTTAACCACGTAATCGTCCGCGCCAAGCGAAAGGCCCTCGATCTTGTCTTGCTGGGCATCGCGCGCCGTCAGCATGATCACAGGATAGGTATGGCTGGAACGGATCGTACGCAGCAGCTCAAATCCATCGATATCGGGCAGCATGACATCCAGCAGCGCCAAATCGAACTCCTGCTCCAAGATTGCCTTGGCAGCATCGGCCCCGCTATAGGCAATCTGGACATCAAAGCCCTCTTTTGTAAGGTAGATACCAACCAAGTCGGCGATGGCCTTCTCGTCATCAACTACCAGTATGCGCTCGTTCATGCGTGCTCCTCTCGCGCTCCATTATGCCCGAGGCGACGCACGCCACACACAACAAGCGTGGGTGATTAAGTCGGCCTTAAGCACCCTTGTGCCCGTTCGGGAGCGGATGTGGGCCACGCACGCACGCGATGATCGCCGACGCCGGCAAACGATATACTCTAGTTCCAGAAGAGACCATCCCGTCGAAAGCGAAATCCGTGAAGCCCCTCACCTCTTTTGCAAAGCGCTCAGCCCAGCTTGCCGCCGGCTTTGTCTGCGCTATCGCCCTTGCCGCTGGCGTGCCCACCGTCGCCGGCGCCCAAGTGCTCACGACCGACAATGTTTGCGGCAAAACCGCCGATGCGCGCGGCATCACGGCCGAAAACCTGCCCGATATCGATGCGACCAATGCCCTCGTCATGGGCAAAGACGGCACCGTCTACTATGCCCGCGACGCCGATGAGCAGGTCAAAATTGCCTCGATCACCAAGGTCATGACCGCAATCCTAACCGTCGAGAATTGCAAGATGGACGAGAAGGTCACGGTGAGCAACGCTGCAGCCACCGTGGGCAATTCGACCGCCGGCTTGCTCGAAGGCGACAAGCTGACCGTGGAGCAGGCGCTGCGCGGCCTGATGATTCCCTCGGGCAACGACGCCGCCATCGTGCTCGCCGAATATGTGGGCAAGAAGATCGACCCTAAGACCAAAGACGCCGAGGCCACCTTTGTGAAGGCCATGAACGAGCGCGCTAAGAAGCTCGGCTGTACCGGTACGCTTTTTGAAAACCCGCATGGTCTGGACTTTGATGAGTGGGCTGGCGATATGCACTCAACCGCACATGACGTGGCGCTGATGATGCAGGAGGCCATAAAAAACGACACGATCCGCGAGGTCGTAGCGAGCGAGGATTCCTGGATCGAGGTCACGGGCGCCGACGGCACCGACCATTCGCATTCCATGGACACGCATAACTATTTGCTGGGCCAAGATGGCAACATCGGCGGCAAGACCGGCACCACCGACGACGCGGGCTATTGCTTTACGAGCGCCTACAACCGCGACGGCGACGAGATCTACACCGTTATTTTGAACTCCACCACCACCGATCAGCGCTTTACCGATACCGCCACCCTTGCCAACTGGTACTACGGCCACAAGGTGACGGTCGCAATCGCCAACACGCAGGAAAAGACCGCCAACGGCAACCCGCTTATGGCGCGCGTTGGCCAAACCGACTGGACGGATAAGACAATCGACGCCACACTCGCCGATCCTACGGCGCAAGCGACCGTGTTTTCCCTTGCCGGCGAGGTGACCGAAAAGGTTAGCTACGATGATCTTTCGGGCACGGTACATGTGGGCGACAAGGTGGGTAGTGTCACGCTCAAGCAAGGCGACACCAAGATCGCCGTCATGGATTTGGTTGCCGACGAGGAAGGCTCGGGGCCGAATCCCATTGAGTGGCTCCTTGTAAAACTCGACCGCCTGGGCCGCCGCATCGACAACCGCCCACTTACGGCAGAAAGCGAGACCGTAGCCAAGGCACCCGAGGTGTAGGGCTGGGGGAACATTACATTTGAGATTGGAGAGGCGTCCAACGGGGCGCCTCTTTTTGAATACCTCTTAAACGGGATGCGTCAGAATCACCAAAGCGACATTGCTAGCCGTTTACCTTCGCTGTGTCTTTTCGGACCTTGAAAACGGGTCCACCGGGCATGCTAGTAGATCCTTTCGACCTCCTTGGTCAAGGCCCTGAAAAGATCCCCAGCTGAGGGGTCTGCCCCAGGACACAGCGATTGCCAGGCACCCGTTTCTCCGATGGTGCCCGCACTCGTCATAACAAGATCGTCGCTCCGCCTGCGAATGGAGACACTAACGGAGCGACCATTATGGAACCCATGGATATCGACTTTATTTATGCGCCCATCAGCTAGATAACTAATCGTGACATTGATGCTGTCACCATACTCCGGCAATTCGAAGCCGTGGGAATCCATCAATAGCTTCACGTCCTGATGGTAAATGCGGGCCTCGACGACATTCTTGGGCATTTTCCCCGTCTTTGTTGGAGAGCAAAAGCTGATGCTTGGCTCCTCTTCGCTCATGCCTCGGTCAAACCTAAGCATGCACGGGCATACCGACTCAATGGTTCGCAAGGCGTCCGCCGCGACCTTTTCCTCGGTAAACATCTCCACGTCGATGCCGTTTTCTTCCATATAGGCACGGTTTTTACGTTGAAGCTCTAGCCGAGCCGCAGCCTCCCCATCTCCACGCTGTTCCCAATTTCCGGAGTCGGCGACATTTCGATCGAATGTAGAATCAACGGAACATGGCGCTTGCTGTTGAGTCGGATCACTGTCGCCGAGACGCCTCAGCTCGGAGCGCCTGATTTAGCAACGGCGCGAGCGACATCCCCAACTCCGACGGTCGTTCTGCTGTATACGGCATTGTAAGCAGCCTTCTTCGGATTTTTGATCCACCCCATGCCCTTCTTACCATAGCCGGGGATTATCGCCCGCTTTACCGCGCGCTTCGCTCTGCCGGTCGTTCTTGCCTTGAGTGATGTCTTTAGATTCGGCTTACGCAGCCCGACCTTTACCATATTTCTACTCCATCCCCTCGGAACCCCACACCGGGGTGCACGAGCACGTCTGGGTCTCCCCGTTTTCAAGCGCCCCGTGTTTGCCTAATGTTCACGCCCTTTCGGACTCTAATCCCCAGCCGCCATTCTTGATAATAAAAAAGGGCCCCAAATGGGACCCTTCTTCAAAGTCATACTGGCGGAGAGCTGGGGATTCGAACCCCAGATGCCCTTTTGGGGCATACTCGCTTAGCAGGCGAGCACCTTCGGCCTCTCGGTCAGCTCTCCGTAACAGCCGTTCTATAGTAACCAAACAGCCGAAGTTGGGCAAGGGGAATTTTGAGGCGTTTCCTCTTTTACCTCTCTTTTACCAGTAAACGTCTCAGTCAATCATCTCAATCTGTAACATCTGCAGGCCGTAATCCCCTCCAGATGTTACAGATTGAGACAAAGATACAAGGACAGCCCCAGCGACAGCGCGGACAGCCCATTCTTTATTAGTTCTCTCGAACGGTCTCCAACAGATAATCGCGCATGTACGGAATTGCAAACGAAACACAGCCATAGCCCGCGGGCTCAATCAACCCCGCATCGATCAGACGCTTGCGATATGACCCAACTTTGTTCGCCGACAAACCCATCTTCTTGGCGATATCGCCGTTGGCGATATCGACGCCCTCGCATTGAGCCATCGCCGCGAGATACTGAAACTGCCGTTCCGACACCCTGCGCAGCGCTGGGGCAATCACCATAGCATTAAAGCTATCAAGAGCCGCCTGGATACCCTTACGAGCCGCCTCTTCGCTCACGCTCTCCGCCCCACTGCGCGCAGCAACCTGCCAAGCGTAATATCCGACCAGCTGGACCATAAAGGGATAGCCTGCCGAAGCTTTTGTTAATAGCTCAGCGGCACCTTTGTCGAGCTCCTTGCCCGCTCGTCTCATCGTATCCTCAAACGATCCGCCAACTTCAAAATCGGAAAGCCGAGTAAGTTCAACATGTTTGGCTCGCTGAAGGAACGTCAACGTATCATCCACCACCACGCCATCTACCGATGTCGGCAGCCCGGCGAAAGCGAAAGCGACATTCGCTCCTTGGCGGATCAAGAGCTGTATCTCATTGCCTAGCTCGCGCATTTCCTCAGTTGAGGCATCCTGGATCTCGTCGAGCGTAATGAGCAGACCACCGCGCTTCGCAGCATCGTACATCGCCTCGCCCAGATGAGAGGCCGACTTCGACATCTCCATGGAGCCAAGGCTGACCCCTAAAATCGATGGGGAAATCGAGATTGATTCAAGACGAATGTTTCGCTGCAGAGCCTCGAGGATTCTATTGCAAAAACCAGCATTGGAGGCAACGTCAACGACCTCGAATCCTTTTTTGCGTGCAAGGTCACCCAATGCATTAAGGAGCACCGTTTTACCTGTGCCTCGGACGCCCGAGATGCGCATGAGTCGATCGGGGGCACCAGGACCATTCTCAAGAGCCTCGGCAAAGTCATCCAAAACAGTGTCCCGTCCGATAAGCTCAGGCGGATTCATGCCCGCCGTTGGCTTAAAGGGGTTAACAGCTTTCGTCATTCTGCCCTCCTCTGCTAGTTTTAACAACTTTAACAAAGTTTAGCAACTTTAGCAGAGTTTAACAGTTTTAGCAGGCTCGGCGGCTTTATGCCTTACCGATCCTGCCGGGTCCTCCCGCCCGCGCCGATACAAATAGCGCGGTGCGGCCCCTCTATATCGCCCCTACCCCAGCGAGCGACTGAGGGAGCCGAGCTCATCGTTACCCATGGTGCGCCACATTTGGAAGATGCAGACGCGCGCCAGGAAAAAGAAGCCGTTATCGACCAGCTGCACGGCGGCATCCGCCAGCTGGTTGGTCACGGCGGACACGGGAGGCAGCTCGAGCCCGGCCTTCCGGATGGTCTCAACCGCATCCTCGAACGTCGGCGGCTCATTGACGCCCATCTCGTTCATAAGGCCCTGCATTTCCTCCAGCGCGCTGCTACCCGACTCCTCGCCGCGCGGCACGAGGCGGTAGCACGCCAACGCGAGCTCGAGCTGGTCGCAGTTCCAATAGGCAAACGCCAGACGATAGAACAGATAACCGATTGCGGAACGGTCACTGGCAATGCGCAGGCCGTGGCGCGCCACCTCGATAATCTCGTCAAAGCGCTCCAGGCGCGCCAGCACGTTGATGAGCGCAAAGTGCGACTGCATGGACGAGCGAGCCAGATCGTAAAGACGACGCACCTCGGGCAATGCCCGTTCAAAATCCTCCTGCTCGGCGTAATAACTGCAGATCTCGTGCTGGGCAAAGTACAGCGCATCGGGAGCACGTAGGATGCGCACCGAGCGATCTTCCTCCATTACCGGCAGCACCATACGCACCAGCTGGTTGTCGCAAAACTGCGTCTGAACCGGACCCGTTGCCAAAAGCTCGGCAACGGCGCACTTAGCCTCCAACTCCTCAACAAGACGGGAGAAACCCTCAAACGCGCTTGCACGGTCAACTTTTGCCTGCTCGCGCAACTCGACGACGCGCGCCACATACGGGTCATCGTCCATCTCCATGACCTCGAGCTCATCAGCCGTATCGGCAAGCAGCAGGTCGCGCAACGCCGGCGGTAGCGAACGGTGGTCGTCACGCGGGCGAGCGTGAACCTCTGCAGGCTCAATCGCATCCGGCGCGTCCGACTCATATGCCTCAAGCATGCGCTTGCACGGCATATCGTCCATATCCATGCTCTCAAGATCCTTGGCGACAGGCACGCAATTGGCCAGATAGGCCGCACGCCCAAAGGAATATGTTGCAATGACGCGCTCGCCCTGCTCGCCGTCGGGAACCGCAATCTGAACATAGCAGCGCGCAATGCAGGCACCTGCGGCAAAACACGCCGCCGCAAGCGTAAGCGCCACGCGCGCGTCGTGCTCCGCGGCCCAAATCACACGCGCGTTCTCGTCCAACTCGCGCCAGACATCATCCTGAGCGTCGTATTCACGTTGTGGCATGGCATCCACGACAGAGTGTCCAAACCGAACGAGCATAATCCCCTCGGCAACGTTTGCCCGATAGGTATAGTCGAGCCGTGTGACCACGTTAAGTGCCTCGACAATACGCGCGAAGCGGCTGCGCACATCCCACTCACCGCCCGGCCGGCAAGCTACCGTTCCCGGTTTGCCCCACGGGTTGTCGCTCGAGGCCGTATCGAGCAGTCGGGGAACATCGTTGGTCGTCTTGGCGATATGCCACGCGTCAAAGAGCGCGCAGCCCTCAAGACTCGGCGAGGATGCCGCTGGGACCAATCCGGCCCCAATGCGCTCAAGGATGCCGGAGAGGCGGTTGAGACGGCACTCGATAGCAAGCAGCATGTCAATCTCGTCCTGGTCCAGCAGGCTACGATCAAAATTGAGATAGAACAGCTTTGAGCGGTCAATGCGCGCTAGGCTCATTTCGGACTTGGCAGCAATGGTGCGCAGGCGGGGCAAGTCGATCTCGCTCATCAGGGCGGCGGCATAACGCTCGATACCGCTCGGATTCTCGGCATGGTCAACACGGTAAAGCAGCGTCTCGATAGCATCGGGGAGCGGTGCCGTGTCAAAGCCCAAAAACACCTCGACCGGCTCGGGCAACTTTACGAGTTTGATCTTGTCGACAACGTTTTGCATGCCTGCATCGAGACCGTCGACGCCCGCCGTGTTCGCAATAGCGCTTTCGGAGTTGGCAAATATCACGTAGCGCAAGAACATCGAGGCCATGAACTCGCCGAAAGGAAGGGCGCGGGTCGAATTCCATGTCTCGTAGTCGGACTGCTCGCGCATGGGACCTTCGGGGGAGCCGGCAGTTCGTGCACAAGCGCGCATTGCACCGTTGGCTTCCCTCACCATAATCTCGCCAATACTGGAATCGGACTCGTGAAGGACCAGCTCCATGTCAGGGTCCTCGGGCAACGGTACTTCCCGAACAGGACGATCAACCTTATAAACCTTGCCCGACACGCTCACGTAGCCCAAGAGCGATATGTGAGTTTTGCCGACAAATTCAACGACATAGCACGACTCTTTGGGGTCCTCGCCAAAGACTTTCCAGACAACACCATATGAGCGCCCCGCAGGCTGCTCTGGCATCGATGGAAAACGCTTTTTGGGGTCGAGAAATCTGAGCTTGTATGTCGGACGCTCTGCCACGAAATATCACCCTGATCGGTCGTCGAGAGAAGGAGCGGTCGCGGATGGGCCGCGACACCTACTCGGAATCTTACACGAGTCGATAAGAAATAGTCTCCCGCGGGCGGAGGTGCACGATTCCGGTCGCGTATCAAATATCGAGTGCCGGCGTAAAAGAAAAGCCCCCGTCGCCGGAGGCTTCAAGCTCAAATGGTGCGGCGTATAGGATTCCGCGCATCCGCTGCGCGGATCCGCGCCGGCTTCGCCCGCCTGCCGGCGCGCTCGCCCGCTCGCTACGGACGCTCCGCGTCCGCTTCACGCTCGCGCCTCGACCGAGGTTCGAATCCATGGGATGCCGCCATAAAAGAAAAGCCCCCGTTACCGGAGGCTTTAAGTTCAAATGGTGCGGCGTATAGGATTCGAACCTATGACGTTCTGATTCGTAGTCAGACCCTCTATCCAGCTGAGGTAACGCCGCGACTTGTTAATTATTATGCACATGGACTGAATATTGGTCAAGCACTTTTCGAAAAAAGTTATCAAATTTAATTTTTACTCATTTTTGACCACTTGATGCAATCTTCGACGCATCGCGATATAAGAAAAGCTCCCGTTGCCGGGAGCTTTAAAGTCAATTGGTGCGGCGTATAGGATTCGAACCTATGACGTTCTGATTCGTAGTCAGACCCTCTATCCAGCTGAGGTAACGCCGCAACGCACGGATTATTATGCACGCGAGCCACCGATGGGTCAAGCGACAATTTGAAAAAATTTTACGGAGCGGTGATTAGGCTGTTCACGCCTCGACCGAGGTTCGGATCCGTGCGGTGTTGCCATAAAAGAAAAGCCCCCGTTGCCGGAGGCTTCAAGTTCGATTGGTGCGGCGTATAGGATTCCGCGCATCCGCTGCGCGGATCCGCGCCGGCTTCGCCCGCCTGCCGGCGTGCTCGCCCGCTCGCTACGGACGCTCCGCGTCCGCTTCACGCTCGCGCCTCGACCGAGGCTCGAATCCATGCGGCGTCTGCCTAAAAGAAAAGCCCCCGTTACCGGAGGCTTTCGATTTCAATTGGTGCGGCGTATAGGATTCGAACCTATGACGTTCTGATTCGTAGTCAGACCCTCTATCCAGCTGAGGTAACGCCGCAGCGCAAGACATATAAAACCACTTTAGCTTATTGGAGTCAAGCACAATCTCAAACTTTTTTGAGAATATGTTCCTCACGCAGCTCCGCATGCGCCGGCGTCCCCCATGCGATCAATCGGTTTTTCAACCACATCGAACCCAGCACCGAGCTCCCTCAAAAGCGAGCGCACGCGCTGGGCACAGTCATAATCGGCAAACGAGATACTCAACATGCGCGCAACCTGCTTAGAAGTCCCAACTCCATAGAACTGCTCAAGCGCCACAAGCCCCTCGTGCGTCACAAAGGTCTCGACCACATGCGGCGACTCCTCAAAGCACCATTGGGTCAACGGACCCTCGCTCGTCTGCCGCACCACCAAACCACCCATACCGGATGGCTCACACGTAACTAGTAGGTGCTCCCCACCTTCATCGCTTTCAAACAAAATCATCCGCTCGTCAAACAGATCCATTGCATCCCCTTTCTCTCACCCGTATCAAGTAAAAGCATAGCAGGTAGATGACTGTATACAGAACGTTTGTTCGTGTGTTTTCTATTGAGCTGTCCGCACGATATGGTAAAGCTCCGCGCACAAAAAGGGCGCCCCGGAAAGGAGCGCCCTTGCAAATCGCTTATGCAGGCAACCTACGCGACCGGCTCGATCTTCTCGAGGCCGCCCATGTAAGGACGAAGAACCTCGGGGATCGTGATGGTGCCGTCGACGTTCTGGTAGTTCTCCAGAATGGCGGCCATGGTGCGGCCAGCCGGCAGGCCGGAACCGTTGAGGGTGTGCAGGTAGCGCGAGCCCTTGAAATTCTCGGGGTCGCGATACTTGATATTGGCGCGACGGGCCTGGAAGTCGCCGCAGTTGGAGCAGGAGCTGATCTCCTTGTAAGCGTTGTAGCTCGGCAGCCAGACTTCGATGTCGTAGGTCTGACGGGCAGAGAAGCCAAGGTCGCCGGTGCACAGGCTAATCACGCGATAAGGAAGGCCCAGCTGCTGCAGCAGGTACTCGGCCTCGGCGGTCATGCTCTCGAGCTCCTCGTCGGACTCCTCCGGCTTGGCAAACTTGACCATCTCGACCTTGTCGAACTCGTGCTGGCGGATGATGCCGCGGGTGTCGCGGCCGGCGGAGCCGGCCTCCTCACGGAAGCAGGGAGTGAAGGCAGTGTAGCGGCGCGGCAGGGTGTCGGCGTCGAGAACCTCGCCAGCGTGCAGGTTGGTAAGCACGACCTCGGCGGTGGGGATCAGGAAGTTATCGCCCGAGACGTGATAGGCGTCGTCCTCGAACTTAGGCAGCTGACCCGTGCCAAACATGGTCTGACGCTTGACGACGATAGGCGGCCACCACTCCTTAAAGCCACGGCTGGTGTGCGTGTCGAGGAAGAAGTTGATGAGGGCGCGCTCCAGACGGGCGCCGGCGCCACCGAGAACGGTGAAGCGGCTGCCGGAGAGCTTGTTGCCGCGCTCGAAGTCGAGGATGTCAAGGTCGGTGCCCAGGTCCCAGTGCGGCTTAAAGTCGAAGTCGAACTCACGCGGGGTGCCCCAACGACGGCGCTCGATGTTCTCGTCCTCGTCCTTGCCAAACGGAGTGGCCTCGCAAGGGATGTTGGGCAAGTGAGCCATAAAGTCGTACTGCTCCTGCTCGAGAGCAGTGCGGCGCTCGGCCAGACCGTCAATCTTCTCGTTGACGGCGCGCACGGCCTCCTTGGCGGCCTCGGCCTCGTCCTTCTTGCCCTCCTTCATCAGGGCGCCGATCTTCTTGGACTCGGCATTACGCGTGGCCTGGAGCTCCTCGACCTCGGTGATGACGGCACGGCGCTCGTCGTCGAGCTCAAAGAACTTCTCGCGATCCCAAGACGTCTGGCGGTTAGCCATGGCGGTATCGATGGCATCGGGGTTCTCGCGAACAAACTTGATATCAAGCATTAGATCCTCCGGCGATATACATTCCATTTAGGTTGCAACCTTGTACATGTATGGGCAAGTATATACTTATGAGCGTTTACGACCCAACTCAACTACGCAAGAAGGCACCCAATGGACGCAGTTTTTTCCTTTTTGTTTGGCACCCGCACCGGTTTTGCCATCCTTTTCGCCGGCGGCATCCTGCTGTTTGCGATTCTTGCCTTTGTAATGGAGAAGCGCACCCATAAGATGTACGTCGACCGCGGGCCCAAGTCCGAGGATGAGGAAGACAGCTTCTGGGACTAACCTGCCAAAAAGGGACAGGTTTATTTTGGTCGGTTTTATCTGGGCAAACGCAAGCGCCCCGCAACTGGAATTGAGCCAGTTGCGGGGCGCTTTTCGCACATGCGACAAAACCGCAGGAAAAACCTGCCAAAATAAACCTGTCCCTAAATGGCGGGTTTTACTGGAGGGTGGCGTCGATGGCCTTGACCAGGGCGCTGCGCATGCCGGCGTCCTCGAGCGCGACGACGCCCTTGATGGTGGCACCGCCGGGCGAGCATACGGCATCCTTCATCGCCGCAGGATGCTGACCAGTCGCAAGCTGCAGCTTTGCCGTGCCCAGCACCATCTGGCTCACAATGCGATAGGCATCGGCGCGCGGAATGCCGTGCTTGACGGCCGCGTCGCCCAGGGCCTCGATCGCCATGGCGACAAATGCCGGTGCGCATCCGCCCACGGTACCGCCCACAAACAGCAGGCTCGTGTCGAGCTCGACGACAGTGCCAAGCTTACCGAGCAGGTCGAGCACCGCGGCACGCTGCTCGCCGTTGAGCGTAGAGGACTTCTCGCAAGCGATGACGCCCTCGCCCACCGAAACCGGCGTGTTGGGCACCGTCGAGATGTGCGCAACACCCGGCAGGACCTGCTCCCACTTGGCGCTATCCCAAGTCCAGGCGACCGAAAGGACAACTTTGTCGGCTAGAGCGTCCTTGAGCGGAGCGAAGACCTTCTCGATCATGTACGGCTTGACCGCGGCAACCACGATATCAGATGCGGCGACAACCTCGGCGGCATCGTGGCAGGCGACCATGCCGCGCGCCTCGCAGCGCTCAACCAGTGCGTCGTAGCGACCCGCGCAGGCGCACATGTCGCTCGCAGCTACACCGGCAGCGATCCAGCCATCAGCCATAGCGCTCGCCATATTGCCAAAACCGACAAATCCAATCTTCATATTACATAGTCCTTTCAGACACATTCCTCAAAACGAAAGGTATTGTCCCACGCCATTGTTTCGTATTGCCGACCTATTTGTGATACGGCTCGCCACGGCTGATCTTGCAGGCACGGTAGATCTGCTCCAGCAGCACCACACGCGCCAAGTTATGCGGCAAAGTAATGCGTCCAAAGCTGAGCATCTCGTCGGCTCGTTCGCGCACATCATCGCTCACACCGTCCGATCCGCCAATCACAAAGGCGATGTCGCTGTTACCACGCAGCATAAGATCATCGAGCCGCGCCGAAAGCTCCTCGCTCGAGCGCTCTTTGCCCTCAATGGCCAGCAAGATCACATGCGCTCGAGGCGGCAGGGCTGCAAGTATCGCCGCCCCCTCCTTGTCGCGCGCGGCATCCACGCCGCCCGCCTTAGCCGGGTCGATATCGGCCACCTCGCGGATATCCACCTTGGCATAGGCACCTAGGCGCTTGGTGTACTCAGCGCACGCGTCCTTCCAAAAGCGCTCCTTGAGCTTACCGACGCAAACGACGGTGTACTTCACGCGCACCTACTCCTTCGAATCGTTTTGCACTTTGTCGGCGGTCAACATCTGCTCGAACATCGAGGCCGACTGCGAGAAATCGCTCGGCAGCACGACCGTCGAGGTTTTACCCGTGCGAGCGAACTCCGTCATCATCTCGGACCACTGCGTAAACATGAACAGCTGGTTGGCCTCGTCGTTGCCGACACCCGTCTCCTGGATGATCTCGAGTGAATCCTTGATGCCCAGCGCGATGGCCTTGCGCTGGTTGGCGATGCCCTCGCCCGCCTTTTCCATCGCCTCGGCCTCGGCGGTCGCCTCGGTGACGCGCTTGATGCGATCGGCCTCGGCGAGCTCCTGCGCAGCAGCGCGCTTGCGCTGGGCAGCGTTGATGTCGTTCATGGAGTTCTCGACCTCGGTCGGCAGCGCGATCTTGGTGATGAGTGTCGACACGAGGGTGAATCCGTAGGCCGCCATCTGCTCGGACACGGTGGCATTGACGTCCTTGGCGATGTCATCCTTCTTGGCAAAGACCTCATCGAGCGTGTAGACAGGGATGGAAGAGCGCAGGGCATCGGTGATGAAATCGCGCATCTGGTCGACGGGCTCCTGCAGCATGTAGTAGCTCTTGTAGATGCCCGAATCTGCCGGGCCAGCGCCCATGTCATAGCTCACGTGGTACTGAGCAGAGACTTCAAGGCCGATGGTCACGTTGTCCTGGGTCTTAACGTCGATGCCGAAGCCGTTTTTCATGGTGCGCAGACTCACCGTGGCGGCCTTGCGGTCGATTACGGGCACCTTCATGTGGAAGCCCGCGTTGACGATGCGGTTAAATTTGCCCAGACGCTCGATGATCACGGCATGCTGCTGTTCAACGACATAGCAGGCGTTGGGGAGCAGCAGCAACAAAATGATGATGGGAAGTAGAAGGCTTGTAAGGGCGGCAATGATACCGGACAGCAGCATGGTCTCTCCTCTGATAGGCACACGTTGGCACTAGGATACCCACACAAAGCAACCACGTGACATCAACAAGAGGCCCATAACAAAAAAGCTCCCATTGCTGGGAGCTCTTTCATTTAATGGTGCGGGCGAAAGGACGTCCGCGCATCCGCTTCGCGGATCCGCACCGGCTTCGCCCGCCTGCCGGCGGACTCGCCAGCTCGCTAAAAACGCTCCGCGTTTTCTTTACGCTCGCTCCTTCACAGGTTCAAGTCCCCACGATGGGCCCATAACAAAAAAGCCCCCATTGCTGGGAGCTCTTTCATTTAATGGTGCGGGCGAAAGGACTTGAACCTTCATGGGGTTGCCCCCATACGGACCTGAACCGTACGCGTCTGCCAATTCCGCCACGCCCGCGTGCAGGAATTAGAATAACGGAGCGCCACCGCGAACGCAAGAACTATTTTTGAAAAAGTTTGCAGGCATTTTCCCAGGCGGCTCGAGCGATTGCCTCAGCGTCCTCGCCGGTACGATCGACGCGGTCGTTGACCAGCGCGTTTGCTGTGATGGAAATCATTGCCGGCTCGCACTCAAGACCACGAATGGGCTCCGGCGCCATATACGGGCAATCCGTCTCGAACAAAATGCGATCGAGCGGGGTTGCCGCAAATGCCTCGCGCACGTCGTCGTTGCGCTTAAAGGTGGCCGCGCCGCCATAGGCGATATAGCAGCCCAAACCCACAAAGCGCTCCATTGTGGCGCGATCTTCGCCAAAGCAGTGCAGCACGCAACCGGCCTGAGGCACACCCACCTCGCGCAGCACGTTGTACGCATCCACGTGCGAGGTGCGCTCCCCATCCGAGTCCTCGTGCCGCAGGTGCAGCTCCACCGGCACATCGCGGCGCACGGCAACTTCGAGCTGACGTGCCATGCAATCAATCTGCACGCTATGGGGCGCCGGTGCGATGTCGTCGTCGTAATCCATGTGGTAGTCCAGACCGATCTCGCCGATACCGGCGCACAAAGGGTCATCAAGCGCGGCAACGACCTGTGCGTGAATGTCGTCGGTATAATCCGGCGCGCCATAGGGGTGAACGCCAGCGAGATACTTGACCTGCGGAATATCCCGTATCGGCAGAATTTCGCGCACGAGCCAGTCACTATAGTCCGTCACGCTGCGCTTGTCGGCGATGGGGTCGAGCATCGTCACCAACAGGTCGACGCCCGCGGCTTTGGCGCGCACGAGCGTCTCGGGCACTTCTTTGCCCCAAAACGAAAGCAGATGCGCATGAGTATCGGCAAGCGGTGCCAAGGGCACGGGACAAGCAACCGTCTTCTTTTTCTTGGTAAACGTCACGCGTTCGGCATTAGGCATCATGGATTAGCTCCTGGGCCAGACGGATAAAGTCGGCAACGTCAAGCGTCTCGGCGCGCGTGGTGGGCGCGATATCGCAAGCCACAAAGGCGGCATCGAGCACGTCCTTGGCAAAACCATTGGCGCTCATGGAATTGCGGATGGTCTTGCGACGCTGAGCAAATGCAGCGTCAATCACGCGGGTCACAAACTCGCGATCGAGCCCCTCGGGCACCACGCCGTCAGCACGGTCAATACGCACGACGGCCGAGTCCACGTGCGGCGCCGGCATAAAGCAACGCGGCGGCACCTCAAAGCGACCCGTAACCTGCGCATATAGGCCAAGCTTTGCCGTATAGCCGCCATAGGTCTTGTTGCCCGGCGTTGCGGCAATGCGATCGGCAACCTCCTTTTGAACCATGACAACGGCGCGCTTGAGCGCAGGCATCGTCTGGAAGAACTGCAGAATGATTGTCGCTGCCACGTTATAGGGCAGGTTCGCGACAAACACCGTCGGCTCACCGCCCGCAGCCTGCTCAATCTGCCCCGGCGTCACCTTGAGCGCGTCGCCCATGATAAAGCGGAAGTTGGCATAGTCGGCGGCGTGGGCATCGAGCACCGGCTCGAGCTCGGGATCGGCCTCGATCGACGTGACACACGCCGCCTCCTGCAGCAGCGCAAGCGTAAGCGTACCAACGCCCGGGCCAACCTCGAGCACGCGCTCATCGCCCGCAAGCTCAGAAAGCTCGCAAATGCGCTCAATTACATGGTTGTCGATCAGGAAATTCTGTCCCAGGCGATGCTTGGTCGCAAGGCCAAACTCCTCCAGCAGTTCCCTTGTTGCCGTGGGGTTTGCCAAAGGCGAAGTTGTCATAGTTGCCTCCTTAGCATGGTGGCGGCGTCTTGAAACAAAAGGGCATGGACCGTTGCGGCCATGCCCTTACATCTAAACAGCAAATTGCCGATATGGCGCGCGGCGTCTTAGCCCAGACGCGGGAACAGCGGCTCGCCCTTCTCGACGGGCTGACCACCGGCAAGCAAGCCCCAAGCGCAAATGCCCTTAAGGTCGTCGCTCGTGGCCTCGTCCTCGCAGGACAGGCGGCGCAGGGCCTCGGCAGAAGTCTGAGGCATGAGCGGCATCAGCAGGTGAGCGGCAATGCGGATGGCCTCGAGCAGGTTGTAGATCACAAATGCCAGCTCGTCAGCCTTGGCCTCGTCCTTGGCAAGTGCCCAAGGCTCGGAGTCCTCGATGTAGTGGTTGGCGGCGTGGATGAGCTCCATGACCTCGTCCTTGGCTCCACCGTAATCGAGCACGTCCATCTTGGCCATGTAGCGCTCGACCAGGCCATCGACGATCTTTGCCAGCGGGTTGTCGAACGCGTCGAACGACGCGGGCTTGGCGGGCGCGCAACCGTCAAAGTACTTGCCGCTCATGTTGAGCGAACGCGAAATCAGATTGCCCCAGCTGTTGGCCAGGTCGGCGTTGTAGACCTGCTCCATGCGATCGAAGCTGATGGCACCGTCGGTGCCGGGGACGACGTCGGTCATGAAGTAGTAGCGATAGCCCTCAACGCCCAACATGTCGATAACGTCCTGCGGAGCGATAGCGTTGCCACGGCTCTTGGACATCTTCTCGGCCTTGCCGGTCTCGGCATTGCGCACGGTCAGGAAGCCGTGGGCAAAGACGTGCTCGGGCAGGGCCTCGCCGATGGCCATGAGCATGGCGGGCCAAATGACGCAGTGGAAGCGGATGATGTCCTTACCCACGATGTGGAACTGCGCGGGCCAGCGATAGGCCAGCTCGGCACGCGCCTCGTCGGTGTCGACACCGTAGCCGACGGCCGTCATATAGTTGAGCAGCGCATCGAACCACACGTAGGTCACGTGGCCCTCGTCAAACGGGACCTGAATGCCCCAGTCAAAGCTCGTGCGGCTCACGGAAAGGTCGTTAAGGCCGCCTTCGACAAAGCTGCGCACCTCGTTCATGCGGAACGCGGGCTCGACAAAGTCGGGGTGCTCGTCATAAAGCTTGAGTAGCTTGTCCTGGAAGGCGGAAAGCTTAAAGAAGTAGGACTCCTCCTGCACGCGCTCAAGCGGACGGTGGCAGTCGGGGCACAGGTGCTGGCCGACGCTGCCGTACTCCTCGTCGCCCTTCTGAACCTGCGTATCGGTAAAGTAGGTCTCGTCAGGCACGCAATACCAGCCGTCGTAGCTGCCCTTATACAGGTAACCGGACTCCTTCATGCGCTCCCACAGGTACTGTACGGCATGATGCTGGCGCGGCTCGGTGGTGCGGATGAAGTCGTCGTTGGAAATCTCGAGCTTGTTCCAAAGCTCCTTGAAGTGTGGGGCCTGGCTGTCAGTCCACTCCTGCGGCGTCATGCCATGCTTGGCTGCGGCCTCGGCGACCTTCTCGCCGTGCTCGTCCATGCCGGTCAGGAACTTGACGTTATAGCCGGCGGAGCGGCGATAGCGAGCCTGAACGTCGGCGATGATGGTGGAATAAGCCGTGCCCAGGTGCGGATCGGCGTTGACGTAGTAGATGGGCGTCGTGATAAAGAACGAAGGCTTGCTTTGATCCATGGGGTTTGTCCTCCAGAAAAACGTTGCATACAGGGGATGATTCTAGCGCAAGGGCTGGATATCCTCCATCTATTGCATATCGAGCACCATGGCATAGACATCGCGCTTGCGGCGCGAATACTTCTGAGACAGGCGCTTGGCCACCGCAGAGGCGGGCTCCCCCTCCTCGAGCGCGGCGCGGATATCCTCGCACAGGGCCTCGTCGGGATCCGCTGCCGCGGCGCCAACCGGCACGATACCGGCCTCCTCATCCTCGTTCGGCGGCGCGATGACCAGCGCAATCTCGCCCTTTACCTCGCCGCGAGCACGCAGCTCCTCGGCGAGTTGGGCAGCGGGCCCGCGCAAGACCTCCTCGTGCAGCTTGGTGAGTTCGCGGCAGACGGCAACCTCACGCTGGGAAAAGACCTCCGCCACGGCCTCGAGCGTCGCCACGATGCGATGTGGAGACTCATAGAAGATGAGCGCGCCGGGCACTACGGCAAGGCGCTGCAAACGGCGCACGCGGTCGCCGTGCTTTCGGCCCAAAAAGCCCTCGAAGAAAAAATGCTCGCAGGGAATGCCGGACGAAACGAGCGCCGTAACGCAAGCAGAGGGCCCGGGAATAACTTCTACGGGCACATCGGCCTCACGCGCTGCCTCGACCAGCGCCTGACCGGGATCGGACACACTCGGCATGCCGGCGTCCGAGGCAAAGGCGAGGGTCTCCCCCGCCAGCAGACGGTCGACCAGACCGGCGGCGCGGCTGGCGATCACATTCTCGTCGCAACGGACAAGCGGCTTGGAAATGCCCAGGTGCATCAGCAGCTTTGACGTCACACGCGTGTCTTCGCAGCAAATGGCATCGGCGGCGGCAAAGGCCTCGCCAACGCGCGGGGACAGGTCACCCAAGTTGCCGATGGGCGTGCCGACCACATAGAGTTTGCCCGTATGGGCGCTGTTTTGCGTCATATCAACCTATTCAATCATGCCGCGCTCGAGCGTACCGAGCGCCGCGCGGGCGTCCCATGCTGCAATGCGCTTCTCGGTCTTCCACGTTTGGAAGAACCAACCGGCAGCCGGCGCAAACGAAGCCAGCTGGTTGGCGATAAACACACGCTCGTAGGCATTACGTCCCTCGGGCGTAACCGACGAGTTGGCAAAGATCGCCGCGCCCGACCATTCGCCCACCAGCACGGGGAACCCAGTCGAAATCGCTTCTTTAAGCTCGCGCTTGTTACGCGAAATCGCCGTCGTCAGCCCGCGGGGGCTCGTGATGTCGAGCGCATACTCGTCGCGGTAATGGTACAGGTGAAGGTCCATGTAGACGTTCTTATACTTGGCGCCGCGCATAAAATGCTTCCATTCGCTGGGATGCCCCGACGACGAGAAGACGACGATCTTATCCTCGGGCATATACGAACGGACGAGCTCGTAGGCATCGCGATAGAAATTGCGCAGGTAGTGGGCCGGAATGCCGTCCGTCATGGTAAAGAGACTCTTGCGGACGCTCATCTGCGGCGTGTCCAGCAGCTCAATGCCCAGCAGGCTCTCGGCCTCGCCGTAGCGATCGGCCAAGCGCTCGAGCACGTCGAGTGCGACATGACGGCCGTTGGTGGACGAATGCCATTCGGCAACAGCCTCCGGCGTGGTGGGCGAATCGTTGGAATCGCCCTGGCCACCGGGCACCGTCGCCAGATCGAGCAGCACGCGGATGTCGTACTTGGCTGCCCACTCAATTGCACGGTCGATGTAGTCGACAACCGAGATGTAGGACGCATCGGACTCTTGCGAACCAAAGGCATACCAGGGCACCGGCAGACGCACGGCATTGAGACCGATCTGCGCCATGCGGCAAAAATCGTCCTCACTCACAAACGTCTCGTAATGACGGCGCATGCGCTCGTTATAGGCGGCGGTGCCCATGGCCTCCTGCAGCTCGGCCGCATTGGATGCACCGGTCGCCGCGTATAGCGACGGGGTCACCCAAGGCTCGGGAATAAACCAGCCAGAGAGATTAACGCCGAGTATCCTCTCCATCACTGCCCCCTTCGGATCGTGCAGGCCAAACCTGCATCGTATTGCATAGGAAAAGTATCGTTTTGAGTATACCCGCGCGTGCGGACAGACGACCGAACGGTCTGCAAAGTGGCGCAAAAGCGGGAGGAATGTCTGGGGCGGGCCCGAGCTAGTGCGCCGAGATGTGCACGCACGTCGGAAGCAAGCGCCGGAAAGCGCATCCCGCTCTAAAGCCCAATTCTGGGATGCATTTTCCGCGGAACCCCACATAAAAGAAAAGGACCCCTTTGCAGAGGTCCTAGCCAATTCAAGGTGGCGGGGAAGGGAATCGCGTCCGCGCGCCGCGCGGACGGACCGCTGCGGCGCTTGCGCGCCTTGCGAGCTGCGCTGGCAAACGCTACCGCGTTTCCTCAGCTCCGCGCCCTCACGGGGTTCGATTCCGTGCAAGGGCTACATAAAAGAAAAGGACCCCTTTGCAGAGGTCCTAGTCAATTCAAGGTGGCGGGGAAGGGAATCGAACCCCTGACACGAGGATTTTCAGTCCTCTGCTCTACCAACTGAGCTACCCAGCCATTTGAGGTGTGCCTTGTTTCAAGGCTTGATTAGTATAACCAAGGACGCGCTCCGGTCAACCGAGAATTTGAAAAAAGTTTTTGAGCACGGCGCCAGCCACAAGGCCGACCCTATAGAACAGCACGTTAGAGACATCAACCCACCGCAAGAAGTTTTTCGCTCAAGGCTGCACGGGCAAACTCACTTGGCGTCATTCCTTCAGCCGCCGCCCGACGACGAATCGCCTCCTTCATCCCTAGGGGAATCTTGACCGATAGCGTTGCCGTCCCTTCGCTTGAGAGCGGAGGCCGCCCGTGCACGATCCCCCCAACGGTATGCTCGCCGTCCGGAAACCCGCCATGCTCGTACGACTCGCACCACGCGTCAATCATTTCATCCGTTACAACCTGACCATTGGCAGCCGTATACGCCTTGCTCATCATCGACCCCTCTGCCGAGCTTGCTCGATCTCTTGCCAGAATTTCTTCTGAACCGGAGACAGGGCATGAATAATGAGCCATCCACGAATTAGTTCGACTGTAACAAGTTCCACACTTCGACCATCTGGAAGCCATCCAATGGCAAGCCATCTCGGCGGCTCGTCCTCCGACTCGCGGCGAATGCACTCAGTAACCGCGAACCAGGCACCAAGCACTTGCTTTTCCGTCAAGTGTTTTTTGGCGTTGGGATGGATCTCAACATCCATGCATCTTCTCCTCCATCTTACCCAATTTCGTATGACGAAAGTCCGCTGTCGCCAATTCTTACGCCGGCACTTGTTGAAAGGCGGGAGGTGTAGCGAGGATTGAAGGGCGTTCCAGCACCGCCCAGGCACCGGGACAGGAACACATGCGCCAAGGACGGACGTTTTCGTAGCATGCGAGGATGCTGCCGTTGCGGTCGATAAAAGCAATGTCGATGGGGTAGGCCATAAAGCAGGTGTGGACCGAAGAGCAGCGTGGGAACGCCATGACGAGCGGCAACCTGTTGGCGGCAATCGGAGACCGTCCCAGCATGCCGCGCAGGCGCACGGCAAACGACTCCGCCACCACAAACTCGGCAGGCGTCCAACCCAGCCTGTTGAGCGCCCGCGCGTAGGCAATGTAGGATGAGGCCGCGGTCACATAACCACCCCCGGACGCCACGGATCGACCGTCACTGCGCGCTCGTGCGACAACTTTGCCGGTGCCCCCAGCGAAACGCCGGCGATGCTGAGCGAGCTCGGCCACGGCTCGTAGCGCATGGTACAGGTATAGGTCCTAAACGTGCCGGAGAGCGAAAGCAGACCGCCATCCGATGTCGTCGCACCCTGCTCGCTCGAGACCTCAATCTGCAAGTCATAGCCTTCCATGGCATGTTGGATCTGAGCCTGAACGGTCGCGGAGGCATCGATGGAGCTGTCATCGCCCTCCCCGCTCGGCGCCACGGCATGCGCTAGCACGATATCGGGCACCACGCGATCGAAGCGCGCGACCGCGCCGGCAAAGACCATGACGTTGTACACGATGAGCGCCAGAACCAGCAGGACGGGCGTGACCACGGCCATCTCGACCGTCGCCTGGGCGCGCTCCTCGCGCAGGCGCTTGCGGATGCTCATTACGACCCACCGCCCAGGGCACCCGCCAGCGTGGCGACATCGACGGTGAGTGGAATGGAACCGCCGCCGGGCAGCGGAATCTCCGCAAGCGTGAACACCGTGCCGCTGATGGTGCGCTCGACTTGATATTCCAGCGCCTCGCAAAGCGCCTTGGGGTCGGTCACGCCCAGCGGAATACTTCGTAGCTTGTCCTGCACTTTAGAAAGACCTGTGATGTCAGACCCAGGGCTCTTGATGACATTGGCGGTGTCGGTCAGCACCGGCTTTCGCAGGCGCAAGTCGCACGGCTCCAAGCCCAGCGCCGCCACGGACGCCGAAACGGTATCGCCGAGCCACGATGCAATGGAGCCCAGCGCGCCACTGCTCCCTCCCAGGCCATCGATCATCTCATCCATAAGCTCGTCGGCCGAGCCCTGGATGTCTCCGTATCCCACAAGTAGCCGTCCCCAAACATCCATGACGCCATCGAGTACGCCGGCAACGCCACCCGAACGTTCCTCCAACGTCGAGAAAAACCGCGAGAGAACGTTGTTCTGCGCCGTCGCGTCATCGGGTGCCAGCACCGCAGCAGAGATCGAACCGCGCTCACCAAGTCTGACTGTCGTGTTAAACGAAGAGTTGAGCTCATCGGGGCTCGAGATGGCACCCGAAACCGCAAAGGCGACCACGCCGTTGCGACCGGGCGGGGCGATACGCGGACGCTCGCCCGAAAGCGTTTTAATAGCCTCGTCAAACGCATTGCCCGCACGGTCAGCCTCGTCCTCGGTCTGGCGCATGAGCTCAAGCTCTTTGTTGCGGCATTCGACGTAGTCTTCCAGAGCGTCTTTGAATCGATCAAAGTGGTACTCGAAGCCGTTTTCGATTGAAGTCGAAGGAGCCGCAACGGCGCCGAGCGACGAAACACCAAAATGGCATCTGTTGCATTTGTCCTGCCCGTCATAAGCAGCGACCGAGGCTAGCCCGCCTGGCGTCCCTTTCTTATAGTTGGGGCAACTCGTTCCGTAATGCAGATACGTCTTGCCATCATTGGCACTGGCTGGCCACACCGCATCGGTATAGAGCTCCGTCGCTCGCACCTCGTCGGTGTTGCGCGGCAACAGCGGGATATAGAAAGCGACTTCATCTCCGTCCTCGGTTACATATGCACGATTGACCTCTGTACTCGCATAGGTGTAAAACGCCTTGCGCGCCGCCGACTCCGCCTTCATCTCGACGCTTGAACCCTGCGGTTTTTCGTCTGCCAGACGCTGGTGATAGTAGGTCTTCGCGCGATCGAACGCCACCTGTGGCTCCCATGTGACGCTCGAGGCATAGTGCGGATTCTCAATATCCGAAAGCTTCGCCAAACTCCTCGCGCGTTCCCACATGCATGAGCAACTGCCGACCGAAGCCGGATCCGACCCGCCGCAATCCGCAAGCCAGGCGCGCTCTTTTGCTTTCGCCGTCTCCTCCGAGGCCTTCTGCAGCTCATCTGCTGCGCGTTCCAGATCTTTCGATGTGTCTTTAATGATATCGGTCGAGATCTCGGACCCCTCGAGCGCAACGAAATCCGACTCGGACGTCCTGGGTACGGCAAGCGCCGTACCGGTATAGGTCGCGCCCTCGGTTTCCTGCGCCGACACGGCCTGCGTAGCTCGCGCAGCGACCAGATACGGTAGAGCCGTCTCGATTTTCTGCAGGCCCTTGGAGGCGCTTTTGGCAAACTTGTTGCGCGTTTTAATGATCTCAATTCCCGTGTCGACCATATCGCCCGCGGCAAGCTCGGCACCCGGAATAAGGATGGCGACCAAGCCGGTGCCGATCGTGGCAAACCCCGCCAGGCCCAAACTCAAAATGCTCGCATCCACCACCGTCGCAGCCGTGTGGTAGGACGACACCACATTGGCGCCTGCCAGCGCGCCGCTATCGGCAGCCACCTGGGTGTCCCCCGCGCGCGACATGCTCCATATCGCCGCCGTTGACGAAAACAGCAGCGTGAGCACCACCAAGATGACCACCGCAGAGGAGAGCGTGGTATAGGCACCGTCTTCGATAAACAGGTCGATCCCGGCTCGACCCATAAAGCCGCCTCGCTTGCAGCGAGCACGCGGTCGGCAACGGCCCGCAAGCCCCCTCGTCACCTTCAACAGGCAGCGCTTAATCCCATGCAGCAATCCATGAATCATAATCTCCCTCCAGCCACTCGGGACGCGATTGGTACGAGACGTCGACCTTAAGCTCGACATAGCCGTTTTTGCCTGCGCTACCCATAGCCTGCGCAAACGCACCGATCACGGGCAGCGGTTTAACCTCGCCGGTAACGGAAACAGACGAGACGCCGCCCGCATCGGCCCGACCAAGCTCGATATCCCACGACAGGGGCCCGCCGGCATGGAAAATCGAAACGTCGGGAACCGCGGCAAGACGGCGGCGGGCAAACTCCTTAATATCCTCGTCATCCCCCACCGTCGTCGTGGTCATGAGCCGCGCGGTCTCGGCGGCGGCAGACTCCATGACCGCGCGTGTATAGAGCAGGCACACCGGCTGCAGCGCCAACAGGACGAGCGTCAGAAACGTCGGCAGTAGGAATGCCGCCTCGACCGTAGACTGAGCCCGGTCCTCGCGCGCAACATCAATACAGCACGATGTCCTTAGCACCCGCAGCAGCGTCGACAACCGATGTCGAGGTGACGCCGTGAGATGCCGTCCGCTCGACCAGCGCCGCCAAGCGCCCATCGGCACCGGCACGCCAAAGCCCTGCGATCGCCAGCACGATGGAAAGCAGTGCCACCGTGACGATGGCGTATTCGACCGTTGCCTGGGCAGATTCCTCGCGCAGGACATCATGCATTTCACGACCCCTCCTTTGAGTTCGTTGTCTGCGGGGTCAGGCGGACCACGCGCAGGCAACACGAAGTATCACCAGCATCCGCGGCAACCGTCACCATATCGACCCAGCCGCGTCCGTCACGCACGATGGCGCCCCACACGTTGCCCTTGATGTCGAGATAGCCGCTCAGAGCAAGTTGCGCCGTGGGCACCTCGCGATAGGCACGCAGCATATCCGCCGCCGCCTCGGTCATCGGTCGGCACTCGGACCATGCGAGACGAACAGCGACGGCATTGTTTGCAGATGAACCCGTTGCAGCGTCCGCTCGCTCGTCGAGTGCTTGCAAGAACGTTTGCGCCGTGACGGCGGCATTCGCATCGGCCGCGTCTCGCGCATCGTCTATTTGAGACGCCGCAGCCGAACCCGATCCCGCATCCGCGGCAGCCCCTAAACGTTGTTGCCGTGCTGCGTTAAGCCCCCAAACCGCCACTGCCACTGCCACGACCGCACAGGCGAGCACCAGCAACGCGCCGACGGGACGGGCGCCCTCTACAGGCTGTTGATGCCCTCGCTGATAGCGCTCCATAAATCTTGGACCTTGCCCTTAAATGCGACGATGGCAATGATGGCAATCACCACGAGCACACCGACTAGGATGGCGTACTCGGTGGTGCCCTGCGCGCTCTCTTCCCGCAGCAGTTCTTCGGCACGCTGGCGAGCGTGAATTGACTGGCAAAACGCCAAGCTCCAGACCTTGTCAACAACGTCAGTCATCGTATTCATGTATTCCTCCCTACATCATCCCGCCTGCTCCCAGCAGCGGGCCCAATATGGACAGAAGCAACGCCGGCAAGATGAGCGTGCCGGTGGGAATCAGCAGCTTGACCGGCGCGCGCTCAATCTCGCGCTCGACTGCAGCGCGATGGGCCGCGCGAATCTCGCGACTTTGAGCCGCCAGCGTCTCGGCAAGCGGGGCACCGAGGGCAAGCGCCTGCCCCGCTGTGATGGCAAAGGTCTCGAGCGCCCGCACATTCAGGTCGCGCGCGGCCGCCAGAAGCTCGTCCTCGCGCGTCCCCACGCCCACCTGCCACGCCATGCAGGCTCGCTCAAGGCGGAGCGCCAACGTCGATCGGCGATTGGCGCAAAAAACCTCAAGCGCCGCATCGAACGAAAGGCCAGCAGAAAGCCCCAGACGCACCACGTCGATCATCTCGGACACCTCGCCAAGCGACACCTGCGCCGTACCACCCGTGCCGAGCATGCCCTTCAACCGTGTTACCAGGCCATCGGTCACCGAGCGGGCAGCCGCGACAACCAGCAGCGCCTCGCATTTGCAGACCTGGGCGATCTTGCATGCGTCTGCACGCTCCAAACCCGTCACGATAAACACACTGAGCGCGCACAGGCACGCCGCGGCCCCGACCAAGACGCTCATAGCTCCACCCGCATAATGCGCCGGATAACCACCAGCGCGACGGCGTTGAGGGCAAGGCCCAACACCACGGCACCGGCACCCGCCGGCGTTGCAAGGCCGCGGCGAAAGTCGGCCGAAAGCAGCGCCAGCACCGCGCACATACCCGCCGGCATCGCCGAGACCATGTGTGCCGACATACGAGCCTGCGATGTCTTGACGTCCAAGCGGCGCTTGAGCTCAATGCGCTCCCCCACCATGCTCGACGCCTCGGATAGCAGGTCGGCAAGCGGGGCGCCGGTTCGCTGCGACACCTTGAGCGCCAAAGTGACAAGCGAAAGGCCGGGGGCATCGATACGGTCGAGTAGGTCATCCAACGCATCAGTCGCCGAGACGCCGCAGTCGATCGCCGCCGCCACGCGCAAAAACTCGGTATGTACCGGCTCTTGCGCGTGAGTTCCCACAAACCTCATGCCCTGGGCCAGCGAATGACCCGAGGCGAGCGACATAGAGAGCGCCGTAAAGGCCTCGGGCATGGCTTCTTCCACATCGTGTTGCTCGCGGCGACGGTCGAAGGTGTCGCGAGCGGCGCCTACGCCAAACGGTGCGAGCAGCCCCAGGACAAAGCCGATGGGCGACAGCGATACGACAGTCAGGGCAATGCCGCAGACACCACTCGATAGCAGCAAGCATGCCAGGCGCGCCTCGTCATCCTCGATAACAAGGCCAAGGCGATGTGCTGGAACCAGCGCCGCCCAGGAGCGGGCAATCTTTTTTAGCAGGTCGTTTTCTACCAACTCGCGCGGCAGCCTCTCGGCAACCGACTCAAGCGCATGACTGACCAGTTCCGCCGGCGGCACGCGCGACACACGAGGCTCCGCCCCGCACGCCACCGCGGCAGAAAGCCCTGTCAAGCCCCCTACGACGAGGGGCACAACGATCTCCATTCGTCCACCTCCTCTTGTGTGAGCGTTCCCGAGCGCAGGCCCTCCGCGATAAACGGAGGCTCGCGATCGAGCGTCCAGGTGCGCGTGGCGGCATCGAACGTCACGTAGCGCTCAAGCTCCACGCCGCCTGACGTGCCGCGTCGCACCCCCGAATAGGAGGACACGAAACGCCTGCCGTCCGCATGACGCTCGGACATCACGATGCCGTCGAGCGCCATGGCAATCTGCTCCTCGATAAGCTCGCTCGGCAGATCGATGCCATAGCGCGCAAGCAGCGTCAAACGCACCACGGTCTCCTGCTCGGTGCCCGCATGAAGCGTGGTGAGCGATCCGTCGTGCCCGGTGTTCATGGCCTGCAGCATGTCGCAACATTCCGCACCGCGCACCTCACCCACCACAATACGGTCGGGACGCATGCGCAGGGCGTTGGTCACCAGATCGCGGATTGTCACCGCGCCCTCGCCCTCAATTGAAGCCTCGCGCGCCTCCAGGCGAACCACATGCGGGTGATGCGCAAACTTGAGCTCGGCGGAGTCCTCGATCGTCACGATGCGCTCGCCGGTGGATATCTCGCATGACAGCGCGTTGAGCAGCGTGGTCTTGCCCGATCCCGTGCCACCCGCAACCGCCAGATCTTGACGCAGCGACACCGCACACGACAGCAGTTGCGCATACCAAAGCGGCAGCGACCCCAGGCCCACAAGCTCGTCCAACGAACAGATGCGATCTGAGAACTTGCGGATGGTGAGGATTGGCCCATCAATCGCCACGGGCGGGATCACCGCGTTGACGCGATAGCCCGTCTTGAGGCGGGCGTTGACAATGGGGCTGCGCTCGTCGATGCGCCTGCCCAGCGGCGAGATGATGCGGTCGATAAGCACGCGGATCTGCTCGTCATCCTCAAATGCATGCTCGATGGGATATAAGACGCCGCCGCGTTCAAAGAAAGCCGAGCGGCAACCGTTGACCATGATCTCGGTGACGGTGTCGTCCTCGATGAGCGGCTGCAGCGGGCCCAGGCCCACCACGTCGTCCAAGATCTCGTCGATGATGGTCTCGCGCTCGGGCGTCGCCAGGTCGCCCGGCTCCTCCACGTTGAGCGCCGCCTCCACCGCAGGACGCAATTCCGAGCGGGCGCGCGCCGGATCGATGTATGCGCTGATACGCGCCACCTCGTCATAGCCCATGCGGTCCATCACGGCGCGCTTGGTGCGGCGCTTGACGGCACGGTGGCGCCCCGCATCAACAGGCGCCGCCGCCGCGGCCGCACCGGCTTCCTTAATCCTTGTTTGCAAGCTCATCGCGAATCACCCTCGCGCGACCAGGGAAGACGGATACGTGGGCGCTCGGTGCGCGTCGCGCGGTCGGTGACCATGTCACTCCAGGGACCGACGGCGCAGCCCAGCTCCACGAGCATCTCGCGCGTGGCTTCGCGCACGCTGGTGGCAAAAGCGCTGGTCTGGCCCACTGCCTCGTCAGCACGGCCGAATGCCATGAGCGCCGTCAAGTCCTGCCCGCCGTCGGCAATGCGAATCTTGGAGCTCAACGCGCAGGTAATCTCAAAGCGCATGGCGACATCCTCGTCGGCGCCGCGCGCGCCAAACCGGTTGAACACGGCGCTCATGCGCGTACGCGGCACGCCCACACGGCTCGCCAACTCGATGACGCGTGCCGCGGACGTCGCAGACGACACCGATGGATCGCCCACGACCAGGCAGCGGTCGCTCGCCGCCACCGCGGCCGCCACGGCGTCGCCCCAAAAGACCGAGGTGTCGACAAGCACCACGTCGGATTCGCGGCGCAAGACATCGAGCAACAGCTCCACCGGACGCGCCATGAGCTCGGCCTGTTCGGGCGCGGCGACCGGGCCCCAAAGCGTAACGCCCGGGGCCACGCGCATCGAGGCGGCCACGATGTCCGATTCGGCAAGTGTGCCCGCAGCCGATGGCTCGATAAGCGTCGCCATGTCATGCGGGGTATCGGCACCCAGCAGGTCGTAGAGGTTTCCAAACATCAGGTCCAAGTCGAGCACGGCAGCGCGCAGGCCCAGCAGCGACGCCGCGTGCGCCATGGCGGCGACGATCGTCGACTTGCCGCAACCGCCCGAACCCGAGACGGCGCAGACAACCGGGGCTCGATGCGACGAAGCGGCGGCATCCGCCGACGGCGTGGGGGCAGGCGGCGCCGGCACAGGCGGCAACGTCCCCGTCTCCCCGGCAGCGCTCATATGCTGCGCCCAAGCCGGCATGGCAGGCTGCTCGGTCCGCGGGGCCGAATCTGGGGACTTCACGGTCGCATCGACACGAACATTGTCGTTCCCGGCAAGTCCCTCAACCTCGTCGAGCTCATCGACCAGGCTCACGCCATGCACGTATCCCATATCTACAGCCAAAAGATCCTCGCCATACGGCACCGGCTCTCCGACTTCATCGTATGCAAGGGGGTCCCGGGGACACCGACCATGCTCGGCTTCCGCTTTTCCACAATCATCAACACGCGGGCCTCTTGTAGCGCGAGGCGCCCCGGGTTCCCTATCAACAAAAGCCTCGGGCTCAATCGTCATACACCGGCCGTAATCAACCGTTCCCTCGCCCGCGCGCCCGTTGCCGCATATGCTGCGCGCAGCGATAACCTCGGTCGCCCCCGCGCGAAACAGCCCCTCGATATCCGAAGGATCGAGCGTCTCTATCAGTACGACCACGCGGCTCACACGGCCCTCGGCCGTCAGGCGTGCAACAGTCTTTCGCACGTCTTCGGCATCGAACAGGGCTGCCGCGATAATCGCCGCCCCGCGACGCGACGGAAACGCCCGCGCCATGGACACCAGCCCATCCAGGTCGCCCACGCGAAGCACCTGCGCGCCCGCATCGCGACCCTCGACTTCCCGCTGCAGCAATCCGTAATCACCACACGCGCAGCATGCAAGCCAGATCGCCTTCATCACTCGTCGCCTCCGCTCTTTTTGCCGCGCACCGTGGCGGGAATCGTCAAACTGACCGTCCCCTTGCCCGAGGCCCCCAGCAATTCCTTAACGTCTTCGGGGTCGGCCGCCAGCGTCACCCATTCGATCTTGCCTTCGCGCGTGGCGCCGGCCACTTCGCTGGTATCGATCACGCGCGCGCCGCACAGCCGATCGGTCACGCCGTCCTTTTGCACGTACACGTCCACGTAGCTGCCCACGCCCGTGGCGCCCCCGACCGAATGCTCGGCATCAACCGCCACCGAAACGGCGACCTTGCCTTTGGGCACCTCGAACGTGTGGCTTTCGGCCTTGGTGTAGACATCGCAAATCACGGCATTTTTAGGGATGCGTGAGGTCGTCACGTCGCCGCGCACCTGGCGCAACTCGGTCGCCGCATCGCGCGGCAACAGGCTCGCCAGCCATTCCTGGGTTATGACATTGGTCTCGTCAAGCGTCTCGCCCGCATCGATATCGCGTGCCGCGACGCACACCTCGACGCGATCGCCGCCATACTTGGCCAGCGTCTCGGCCTGGGCCTGCTCAGCCCGCGAGCGGATCGACGATGCGTAGACCATGCAGAGCAACGCGGCGAGCACGCCCGCGATCAGACTGATGGCGATGCGCTTGCTCTTGTTCACGGCCGCTCCTCTCAAGGTAGCACCGGGCGGATGCCCGTACCACCATTGTCCGAGCGGGCAAGCAGCAAAACGACGCGATCGCGATCTTGGTTTTGAGTGTCAAACCAATTGCCGACCAAAAGCTGACCGGCCCGTCAAGCTCGTGGCAAGGTTTTGGTCAGCACGTCGGCAAAACGCACGTTTAGGGGCGCATCGGCAATAAAAAAGCCGCCTCCCGTGCCATTGGGAGACGGCTGTCATAGGTAGATTCGATTACAGATGGACATCGGGATCGAGCATCTGAGCACTCACACGCATGGATGACGCCAGATTTTGGAACGTCTCCAGGCGCAGGCTGTCGATCTGCCCGGCATCCTCGGCCTCGCGAACGGCGCAGCCCGGTTCGTGGGTATGCGTGCAGTCGCCAAACCGGCACGCACGCGACGCCTCGACGATCTCGGGAAACGCGCGTGCCAAGCCCCGCTCATGCCCCACGAGCGGCAGGCTGCGAAGGCCCGGCGCGTCAGCAATAACGCCGGCTTCGCCCGGCAGCGCCACCATCACGCGCGCGACCGTGGTGTGACGACCCTGGTCATCGCGCTCACGCACGCCGCCGGTCGCCAATGTATCGTGACCCAGCAGCGCGTTGAGCAGCGTCGACTTGCCAGCACCCGATTCACCCAAGATCATGGCGCAGCTCCCGGCGGGCACGCAGGCGCGCACCTCGTCCAGGCCACGACCCTCGGCAGAGGACGTCACGATCACGCGCACGTCCGGACCCACCAAGCGGTGCACGCGGTCCAGATCGCGTTCGAGCTCATCGGCGTCGCAGCGGTCGGCCTTGGTGAGTACCACCACCGGCTCGGCATCGCAGTCGAGTGCCAACACCAGCGAGCGCGCCACGCGGTCGAGCAGTACCTCGCCGGCGCCGAGCGCCTGCACGATCAGCACGCTATCCACGTTGGAGCAAAGCACCTGACGCTCGCCGCGAGCGCGTCCGCGCCAGCGCTCAAAACTCGTGCGGCGTGGCAGCACGCACTCGATCACGCCCATGTCGTGCCCGGGCGCACGACGCACCGCCACGCGGTCGCCCACGGCGGGCAGCAGAACCTCGTCCTCGCCACGCGACTTGGCAAACCCCACGGCATGCTCGGCACGAAAGGTGTCATCGGCAGTCGCCACCAGCGGAAACCCACGATCCAGGCGCACCACGGCACCAAGCTGCATCTGCTCGGGCTCCTCGGCCCGAGCACAATAATCATCGAAGGCAGCCCGCTGAGCATCATCGACCGGCAGATCGTCGAACGCCGGAACATCCTGCAGCGCATCGAGTCCCGGCACGCTTGCCAGCAGCTCCTCGGCAGACGCGGGAGCTTCGGTCGCAAGCTTCCGACGACGATCGCGCTTAGCCCGCGCCCCCGTCGTCTTTTTCTTCGCTTTAGCTTTAGCCTTAGCCACAAACGCCTCCCAGCAGCCAAAATCACAACTGAGCAGGTATTTTAAATCAAAAAGAGCTGGCCGGGCAAAGCCCGACCAGCTCACAAACTTTCCCTCAGCCCTTTTCATCCGCACGGGAGAAAAGCCAACAAGGATACCGCAGGGCCCGCCCCGGAAGCCCTTTCTCCCGAACGATCCCGCAGCGCGAAGCGCGAGGACCAGTGAGGGAGAAAGGGCGTGGGGCGGGCCCGGACGAGTACGCTACTCTTTCTCCACAGCGCGCATGATCGCCTTGTAGATCTCCATCAGCGGGATGATCAGGAAGGCCAGGCCCAGCGCGGCAAGAACGCCCTTGAGCTCAAGCGTCACAGGGCCAAAGAACATCTCGGCAAGCGTCGGCTGTACGGTCACGATCACCGTCAGCACCAGCGCCAGCGCAGCGGAAGCCCACAGCCACTTGTTCTGCTTCTTCATGGTGAACAGCGACGCACGACGGCTGCGCATATTGAAGCAGTGGAAAATCTCGACCATGTTGAGCGTGATGAACGCCATCATCACGCCTTCCTCGTCGGCATTGCCGGCGATCATATCAGCGATGTGAATGTAGCCCATGTCAAAGTACACGCCCACAAAGAAGCTCGCCAGCACCAGCGCGGTGATGATCAGACCCTGGACCACGCAGTCCAGACCCATATGTCCGGCGAAGACACCGTCCTTAGCGTTGCGCGGCTTGCGCTTCATAATGTCGCCCTCGGCGTCCTCCATGCCCAGCGCGAGCGCGGGGAAACAGTCGGTGACCAGGTTCACCCACAGCAGCTGCACCGGCTGGAAGATGGTAAAGCCGATGAGCGTGGCGATAAACACCGAGAAGACCTCGGCAAGGTTTGCCGAAAGCAGGAACTGGATGACCTTGCGGATGTTGTCGTAGATGCGACGGCCCTCTTCGCAGGCACCGATGATGGTGGCGAAGTTGTCATCGGCAAGCACCATGTCGGCGACGTTCTTGGTGACGTCGGTACCGGTGATGCCCATGCCAACGCCGATGTCGGCGCGCTTGATGGACGGGGCGTCGTTGACGCCGTCGCCCGTCATGGCCACGATCTGGTCGCGCGACTTCCAAGCCTCGACGATGCGGGTCTTGTGCTCGGGCTGAACGCGGGCGTACACGCCGTAGTCCTCGATGTGCGCGTCGAGTTCCTCGTCGCTCATGCGGTCGAGGTCGGCGCCCGTGATGGCCTGGCTGCGATCGGTGACGATACCCAGCTGCTTGGCGATGGCCACGGCGGTGTCGATGTGGTCGCCCGTAATCATGACGGTGCGGATACCGGCATCGTGGGCCTCGCGGATGGCGTCGGCGACCTCGGGGCGGACCGGGTCAATCATGCCGGACAGGCCGCAGAAGACCAGGTCGTGCTCGAGCGCAGCGGGGCTGCAGTCGGCCGGGACCTCGGTGTAGGTGCGGCTTGCCAGCGCCAGCACGCGCAGGGCCTCGTCGGCCATGGCCTTGTTGGCGGCCACGAGCTCGGCGCGACGCTCCTCGGTCAGCGGAACGACCTTGTCGCCCTCGTAGATATGGGTGCACAGGCCGATCACCACGTCGGGCGCGCCCTTGGTGTACTGCTCATACTCGCCGTCCAGGGTCTCGACGACCACGGACATCATCTTGCGGCCCGAGTCAAACGGGGCCTCGCCCACGCGCGGATGCTCGGCAGTCAGGCCAGTGAGCCCCGCCTTGCCGGCATCGTTGACGAGCGCACACTCGGTCGGCTCACCCACGGCCTCGCCCAGCTCCTCGTCCCACTGGGCGTCGGAGCACAGAGCCATGCCGGCCAGGAACTTCTCCTTAGGCGCAGCGAGCTCGTGCTTGACGACGGTCATCTTGTTCTGGGTGAGGGTACCGGTCTTGTCGGAGCAGATGGTCTGCGTGCAGCCAAGGGTCTCGACGGCAGAGAGCTTGCGGATAATCGCCTGACGCTTGGCCATCTTGGTCACGCCGAGCGACAGCACGATGGTCACGACGGCAACCAGGCCCTCGGGGATGGCGGCGACGGCAAGCGAGACAGCGACCATAAAGGTGTCGAGCAGCGCGGTCGGATCGGTGAGAACGTTGCCCACGCCGTGGCGGATGATGTCGACGCCAAAGATGACGACGCAGATGACGATAACCATGATGGTGAGGATGCGGCTGAGCTCGGCGAGCTTCACCTGCAGCGGCGTGAGCTCTTCCTTGGCCTCGGCCAGGGCGCCGGCGATCTTGCCCATCTCGGTGTTCATACCGGTGCCGACCACGACGGCGCGACCGCGGCCGTATACCACGGTGGAACCCATGTAGCACATGTTCTTGCGGTCGCCGAGCGGCACGTCGTCGGTGCCGACGGCGAGCTCAATGACGTTGGCATGCTTCTCGACGGGCACGGACTCGCCGGTAAGGGCGGCCTCCTCGATCTTCATCGTGGCGCTCTCGAGCACACGGCAGTCGGCCGGGACGGAGTCGCCCGCCTCGAGCATGATCACATCGCCGGGCACGAGCTCGGCGCTCGGCAGGTGCACGAGCTTGCCGTCGCGCAGCACCTTGGACTGCGCCGCGCTCATCTCCTGCAGGGCCTCGAGAGCCTCCTCGCTTTTAGCCTCCTGGACCACGCCCAGCACCGAGTTGACGATAACGACGAACATGATGATGGCGACATCGGCAAAGTCCGCCTCGCCCTTGACCATGCCCGTGAGCGCGCTGATGACGGCGGCAACGATCAGCATGATGACCATGGGGTCGGCCATCTGCTCAAAGAAGCGCTTCCACAGCGGCGTCTTCTCGGCTTCCTCGAGCTTGTTAGGGCCTGTCTTAGCGAGGCGCGACGACGCCTCGTCGTCGCTCAGGCCGAGGTTCTCATCGACACCTTGGTCGCTGAGCACCTCCGCCGCGGCGGACAGGTATTCCTTTTGCATATAGAGTCCCCTCCTGGGATTCGGGCCACTCAGCAGATTGATGCCCGATCATAATTCCCAGGAGAAGGGCAAGGGCTCATCAAGGCTGCCGTGCTGAGCGGCAGTTGATAGTGGAGCTATGGTACCCCAAAGCAACGCGTCTAGCCAAAACAATCCATTTGGAAATATGGTCCATAAGCAACGGTGCAGACCGTGTGATGCTCAATACTGATAAAACGTTTTTTCTTCGGCGCATCATCAAATTGAAATATCGCCCAGATAGCAGCGGTTAGAACGGTTGGTAAAGTTTTTGCATATACCGTTTTTCCGCAAAAAATGAACTTCTAATTCGGCATACGGTCGATTTTTTGGGGTATTCGGACGCCATTTCGTTATAATCAACTCGGTTTTATTTCTTATGGTTTATCTATCAGCGCAAGACGATGTCAGATGGAGGTCTGAATGTACAAGCGCACCAAGATTGTATGCACCATGGGTCCCGCCTGCGATAGCGACGAGACCATCCGCGAGATGATCAAGGCGGGCATGAACGTCGCCCGTTTTAACTTCTCGCACGGCTCCTACGACGAGCACCACGGTCGCATCGAGCGCGTCCGTCGTATTTCCAAGGAGCTCGGTATGCCCGTCGGCATCCTGCTCGACACCAAGGGCCCCGAGGTCCGCACCGGCCTTCTGGTCGACGGCAAGAAGGTTGCCGTCAAGACCGGCGACAAGATCGTCGTCACCGCTCAGCCCACGACCGAGGATTTCCACGGCACCTCTGAGCACATCTCCCTCGACTACCTGGCTCTGCCCTCCGAGGTCGAGAAGGGCTCCCTCATCCTGATCGATGACGGCCTGGTTGCCCTCGAGGTCGAGTCCGTCGACGGCCAGGACATGACCTGCGTCGTTAAGAACGACGGCCTGATCGGCGAGCGCAAGGGCGTCAACATGCCCAACGTCAACATCTCGCTGCCCGCCATCACCGAGCGCGATCGTCAGGACATCCTCTTTGGCCTGACCGAGAACATCGACTACATCGCCGCTTCCTTCATCCGCGACGGCGAGTCCGTCCGCGGCATCCGCGAGCTTTGCCGCGAGAACGGCGGCGAGCACGTGACGATCTTCCCGAAGATCGAGTGCGCCCTGGGCGTCGAGAACTTCGACGAGATCCTCGAGGCTTCCGACGGCATCATGGTCGCCCGTGGCGACCTGGGCATCGAGATCAAGCCCGAGCTCGTTCCGCACATCCAGAAGGAGATCATCGCCAAGTGCAACGCGGCCTACAAGCCCGTTATCACCGCTACGCAGATGCTCGACTCCATGCAGCAGAACCCGCGCCCGACGCGCGCCGAGGTTGCCGACGTTGCTAACGCCATTTACGACGGCACCGACGCCGTTATGCTGTCCGGCGAGTCCGCTGCCGGTAAGTACCCGGTCGAGGCCGTCAAGATGCAGGCCAGCATTGCTCTCGAGACCGAGAAGTACCTCCCGGCTCACGCTCCGCTCGAGGTTCCGGCTGACGCTCACGGCACCCGCGTTGTCAACAACGTTGTGGGTATGTCCGCTGTGAACATGGCCACCACCGTTGGCGCCAAGTGCATCACCGTGCCGACGACCACCGGCCGTACTGCTCGCCTGATCTCGCACTTCCGTCCCAACATGCCGATCTGCGCGTTCTCCCGCCACGAGTGGGCCGTCCAGCAGATGATCATGTACTGGGGCGTTATCCCGCACCAGGCCGAGATTACCCAGGGCACCGTCAACGGCACGATCGTCAAGGCGATCGAGACCGCTAAGGAGCTCGGCTACGTCGAGGCCGGCGACCTGACCGTCGCCACCGCTGGCGATCCCCGCATGAGCGTCCAGCTCGAGGACAAGGTCTCCTCGACCAACGTCGCTTACGTCGCTCAGGTGCGCTAAGTCGTACTTGCAAGCACACTTGCATCGCAAAGGGCCCGGAAGGCGAAGCCTTCCGGGCCCTTTTTCTGTGCCAATGCCGGCGCACGGCAAAACACACACTCATTTCTTTACCAAAAGCGCGAAATCCACCCTTCGAGACCCAATGAATAAAGTCCCAAGCGCTAAAAGTGTTCGCCCGGTGGCAAACCCACACCTTAACCGACGCTGCTAAATCGTTTTAGCAAGAGCCGGATTGACCTGCTTTTCGGAAGTATGCGGCAAATTCTGATACCTCCGAGCACACCCCGTTTTTTCGCAACAAAATGCCTGATAAACTAGCCTCAAAAGCCAGGTCTGCTCACAAGGTTTAGATTTTGCCGCATACTTCCGAATTGACACTGGCATCGCACGGTCCAAAAGCATATTTCGACCAGGAGGACGTCATGGACCTGACGCTATGCGGTCAATCCGCTTTTTACTATCACCGTATCCCGCCACAGATATTAGGCCTTTACCCTGCCATTAGCCTTGGCAATATGGATCGCAGATGTTGCGGCCTCGGAAGTCATGCAGTTGTAAAAGACCTGCTTCACGCACCGCTTCACAGGATTGTATTCACTCGGGCACAATCCGGGTCGCGAAGCCTGTTTAAATCGCACCTCCTGACCCAAGAGCCGCCTCCCGGGTCGTTTAGGCAAACCGAGCATGGGTTTGATGTCACATCGCCCGAGTTCACACTGCTCAACCTTGCTACGCAGGTCTCACGCAACCAGCTGCTTATGGCGTGTTATGAGATGTGCAGCTCGTTTGCTGTGTATACACCCTGCAAACGAGCGCAACGGCAACTTGATGAAGCTATTTCGCTTAAGCTCATTCCACCCAACTGCGGCTGGGAGCGGGTTATCGACGTCAACGGCAAGGATACCAACCTGTGGAAGCGCACGCCGCTTCTTTCCGCAGCGGATATCGCCGCGTTCGCCAAGCAGGCCGCAGGCCTGCGCGGTGTTAAGCAGCTCCGCTGGGCCGCCGAACGCATGACAGGACAGACCGCCTCGCCCTTCGAAGTACAGACCTCCATGCTTATCTCGCTCCCCCGCGACGAGGGCGGCATGGGCATCAACATCGCAAACAACGTGCGCATCCCACTCAGCGACGCCGCGCGCTCGCTGTATGACAAAACCTGCTGCTACGCCGATATCCTCATCGAAAGCGCCACCGACAGCATGGGTGTCATCCTTGAATGCCAAGGCCGCTCCGCCCACGACAGCGAAGCCGCGAGCCTCTCCGATGCCGAGCGCGCCACCGCGCTCACAAGCATGGGCTACGACGTCATCCAAATTACCTTTGGCCAGATTAAGGATAAGAAGAGCTTCGACCACATAGCCGAGCTCATCCATAAAAAGGCTGGACTTTCCTACACCCCAAAGACCAAACAGGAGCGCGCCGCCGAAGTCACCCTGCGGCAAGAGCTACTTGTCAATTGGGTTGAGCTATTCACCGCCAAGCCGGCCAGCTAGCAGCTAGCAATCAGGGGGACTGCGGGAACGCCAGAAGCGGCAACGCGAGCCGCAAAGCCCGCCTCGGTCAGCTCGATGACCTCGGTAAACGTTGCGTCGAAGAATTTCTCGGTCAGCAGGCGGTATGGCGGATGGTCGGGCTCGCCGGGGTTTTCGCGCACGATCTCGTGCATAACGCCGATGGTCTTGAGCACATACTCCTTATGGATGGGATACTGCCCAAAACGCGTCGCCGCAGTATACAGGCGATCGGTCGCGCGCGGAATCGAAACAATGCCGAGCGTCTTGCCAAACCAGTCAAAGTCGCCTTGCTTTTTAATGCGGAACTCCTCGCACGGCTTGCCGCCGTGCGCCTCCAGGTACTGATTCACGCGCGTATTCCATACGGTATCGGCCACCAGATGCGACCAGACACCCAGTGTCAAATCGAGCAACGACTGCGCCACATCTTCGGATGCAAGCGAGAACTCACAGGCGCCGGGACCGGCAACCGGCTCGGCATCCCTGTAGCGCTGGGGATAGTGCACGCGATTCAGTCGCTCGCGCTCATCGACAATCGAGGTGGCCGCGGCTGGCGCACCGGTGGGCGAACTTTTAAGCAACGGTGCCACATAGGTATCCCAGAACTCATGCTCACGAGGCTTAGGGATAGGCTCGGGCTTTGCAAAGTGCGTAATGCGGTACGGGATGGGATCGGCGATGCCAGGGACCATATAGCCCACGAAGATATCCGGAACCACGCAGCCAAACAAAAAGGCATTGCGGTCGCGCACGCTATTGGCAAGCGCACCGGTGCGCTCCAGCAAACGCTCCGTCTGAGCGATATGAATGTTCCAGCTTGGCATAGCCACCCCCATAAAAAACCTGGATAACTATACCATCACGGCAAAGCCGCGCGGGCGGCTACGCACGCTCTACGCAGCAACTAGTCCGTAGCACCGCTTTCGGTTCCATACGACGGCGAAGGCGCCTCGATCACATGGTGATATCGATCGATATAGATTGCACGGGCACCCAGGCGTCGCACCAAATCCTGGTGATGTGTGCTCATCAAGACCGTCTTACCCGCCGCGACGTAGGCCAGCAAGAAGTTGACCACAATGTCGCATGAATCCTCGTCGAGCCCATTGGTAGGCTCGTCGAGGACCAAGATATCCGGGTTCATCGACACCACCGCAGCCAGCGCAACGCGCTTCTTTTGCCCGCCCGAGAGCTGATAGGGAGAGGCGTCGGCAAGGTCGGCAACCTGGAACAGCCCCATGGCATCGCGCACGCGGCGCTCGAGCTCGTCTGCCGGCAGCCCCATCTGCGCGGGACCAAAAGCAACTTCCTCGCCCACCGTAGCGCAGAACAGCTGAGCATCGGCATTCTGAAACACAAAACCTACGCGCTGATGAAAACGCTGAGCGGCCGCGGAATCCTTTAGAAACGCCTCATCGATCACGTGCCCGTCAAACAGGTATGCCCCTGCATCCACGAGTTCAAGGCCGTTAATAAGACGCATAATCGTCGTCTTGCCGCAGCCGTTGGGACCGAGCAGGGCAACGAGTTCACCACGGTCCACGCGCAGCGAAACGCCGTCGACCACCGTATGGCCCGCATAGGAAAACACCACGTCGCGAAACTCGATGAGCGGCGTTGCCTCGGCGCCAACAGCACCGCTCGCGCCCATCGCGTCATTTGTATCGTTTGCCAAAACGTCGCCCTTCCCCATTTGCATCCCCAGTCGGAACCAGCAGCGCCTACAGCACGGCGCACAACACTGTCAGCAGCGCCACGCCGGCCGCATAGGCCGCATCGCGCCAGCCAAACCTGGCGCGCGCGGGAGCCGGATACGCACCGGCAAAGCCGCGGCAAAGCATAGCCTCGTCCATCGCGCGGCTGCATTTCATCGCCTTGATAAAGGTCATGCCCATGATACCCGCGATCGAATCGGTACGCGAAAATCCCTCGGGCGCACGGCCAACGCTGCGCAGCATGACCGATTCGCACAGATCGTGCGCCGTGCGTCCCAGCACCTCGATATGCTTGAGTGCCATATCAAACGTAAAGATAACCTCGTCGGGCAGGTGCAACATCTTGAGCGCCGCCGACATGCGGCTCCAGGTAAGCGTCCACGAAACGCCCAGCACCAGCGACACATTAATGAAGGTCTTGAGCGCGATCTTGAGCATGGCGCCCGTGGCAGACGCGCCCAGCAGCAGGGCAGGCAATGCCAGAACCACCGCAAGCCCCGTGGCGCCGAGCGTCGGTACAATGGTCGCACGCAGCCCGCGTGCGGGGCGCACCGCGACCAGCACCAGCGCGATAGCCGCCATCAACATGAGGTACAGCGGGCTCTGCGTCAGACACACGCACAGGACGCAGACGAGCATCCCCACCAGGCGCACCGGAGCCGAAACGCAAGAAAGGGCGCGGTCGACCATCGACCCGCCCTCGTGCGCGCCTCCACCCAGGCGAACCCGCTCAAGCAGGCTCGCCAGGTGCAGGACGTTCTTTTGCATCACACGATGCCGAGCCCCCACGGGCTCGTAACGCTGCTCGACCGCAAGCCAGCTAGGCAGCTCGGCTATTGCCATGAGCACCGCTTTCCTTAACCGTCAGCGAGATCAGACGGAATGCGATGGTGAGCACCGCCACGCCAATCACGCCGGACAGGATATACATGGCAGCCTGACCGGCAAAGCCAAGACCCTGCTCCTCGGAATAGGCCTGCAGGTAATCACCCGTAGGCAGAGCGTCGGCAAAGGTCGGGGTATCAAGGCCGACCGAAGCCTGCAGGCTGTCGTCACCAGCCTCCTGAACGGCGGTCGCGGCGCCCTCGGCGTCCCACTCGCCCCATGCGTCACCTGTGGCAAGCAAGCCGAGCGGCGTAGCCACGACAAGCACGGCAACCAAGATGAGCGTGGGGACCAGCGAGGTCTTCTTGGCAGCAGCGCCCTCGGCAGTAAGCTGGCCATCGACGGCCTCGGGCCCGACGATAACGCTCGGCGCCGTCTTCTTAATGAAACCGTAGATGGCGGCCGTCGCCACGCCCTCGATCACGCCGGCAACCAGCATATGCGGGATCAACATGGCCGGAATAGCCACGGACAGCGGGAAGGGGCAGTACAGCGGCGCGCCCGAAGCGTTGGTAAAGAGCATCGGCTGAATACCAAACTCGATTGCCGCGCACAGGGCCGCCAGGCACAGGCCGACCCAACCGCTCACGACGGCAGAAACCGAGGTGCCCCAGCTCTTGTCGTGCAGGCGGCTGTTGAGCGCACGGAACACGATAGCAGCGACAAACGGCAGCACAAAGGCCATGTTAAAGCAGTTAGCGCCAAACGACAGAACGCCGCCGTCGCCAAACAGCAGCGCCTGCAGCGCCAGCGCAACCGAGACAGCGATAGCCGCGGCCTCGGGGCCTAGCAGCAGTGCAATGAGCGCGCCGCCGACGGCGTGACCTGTGGTGCCGCCGGGCAGCGGCACATTGAACATCATAAGCAGGAAGGAGAACGCGGCGCAGATGCCCAGGAAAGCCATGTGCTCGCGATCGAGCGTGGCGCGCACTTTCTTGATGCAGTGGATCCAAACGGGCACCATCGCCACTGCCATGACGGCATCGGTCTGCGGGGACAGATAATTATCTGGAATGTGCATGTACGCCTCCCGGTTATCGGCGCACGGAATTGCAACGCCGCTTGAATCACCTTGTCAGTGTTACGTATTGTCAGATTCGTAACACGCCGCGGGCTATCATAGCAAAACGGCGCACTGCCGACAAAGCAGCACGCCGTTATGTAATGCGCGTGTCATATATGCAGGCTCAGCAGCGCCTTATACCGGGCATAGCAGTCACGTAGGATTCGGCAGCAGCCACCGCTGACCCATACCCCAGCGCAGGACCTAGCCGCGGACCTCGCCGTTTACGCCCTTGCACACCTTGGTGACGATCTTCTGGTGCGCCTTTTCGACCTCTTCGCTGGTGAGCGTGTGGTCGTCGGAGCGATACGTAAGCGCAAAGGCCATGGATTTCTTGCCCTTGCCGATGCGGACCGGATCGCGGTAGACATCGAACAGGCGCACGCCCTCGAGCAGCTTGCCGCCGGCACTCGTAATACGACGCTCAAGATCCTCGCAGGTCACAGTGTTGTCGACCACGATAGCAAGGTCGTGCTCAACGGCCGGGTACTGCGAGAACTCACGGTAGTTCTCCTGGTTGCGGGCGCCCTTGATCAGCTTGTCCAGGTCGAGCTCAAAGGCAACGACGACCTCGTCAATGCCCATAGCCTCGCGCGCCTCGGGGTGGATCTCGCCAACCCAGCCCAGCACGGTACCGCCCGAGAGCACCTCGGCAGCACGACCCGGCTGCAGGAAGGCATAGCTCTCGCCCTCGACGGGACGGAATCGAACCTTCTCGATGCGCAGCTGAGCAAGCAGCTCCTCAACGATGCCCTTGCCAAAGAAGAAGCGCAGCTTACGGTACTTCATGCTCCAGGACTGCTCGCTCCACTGGCCCGAGAGCACGCCCGCTACGGACTTGGTCTCCTTGGGCAGGCTGGCGTTCTCGCGACCGTGGAACAAGCTGCCGACCTCGTACAGGTGCACGTTGGGCGTGCCGTGGGCCTCGTTATAGGCCACGGATTGCAGCAGGCCCGGCAGCAGCGAACGGCGCATCTCGGTCTGCTCGGCCACCAGCGGGTTCATGAGAACCACGGGGCAGCCGCGGCCCTCGGTGGACATGCCAATCTTCTCCAGGTCGCCCGGGGCAGCAAAGCCAAAGGTCGTGGTCTCGTTGAGGCCACAGGCGCGCAGGATCTCGCCGACCTTGCGGGTAAGCTTCTGCTCGCGCGTCAGACCGCCGATGTGGTTCTTGGCAGCCGGAATGGTTGCCGTGACGCGACCCATGCCCCATAGGCGCAGGACCTCCTCGATCAGGTCGATCTCACGCGGCAGGTCGGGACGGAAGCTCGGCGGCGTGACCATAAAGTCCTCGCCGTCGCGCTCGACGGTGCAGCCCAGGCGGGTGAGCGAGCGCTCGATAAAGTCGGGCTCGATGTCGGCACCGCAGATGGCGTGCACGCGGGCCAGGCGCAGCTTGATGCTGTCGATGGTCTTGGGCGCGGGGAACACGTCCACATAGCCGGGGGCGACCTCGCCGCCGGCGATCTCCTCGATAAGCGCGCACGTCACATTGGCGACGTCCACGCAGCCGGTCTCGTCGACCTGGCGCTCAAAGCGGATGGAGGCGTCGGAGATCAGCGACAGGTCACGGCTGGTGTGCGAGGTGCGGCCGGCGTTGAAGCAGGCGCTCTCGACCATCACATCGACGGTATCGTCCTCGATCTCGGAATCCATACCGCCCATGACACCGGCCAGCGCCACGGGACGCTCGCCGTCGGTGATGAGGCCCATGCCGGCGTCGAGCACGCGCTCCTCGCCGTCGAGAGTCGTGAACTTCTCGTCCTGCCGGGCGGCGCGAACCACCACGCGACGGTGGCCATCGCGCTCGGCAAAGGTGTCGAGGTCAAAGGCGTGCAGCGGCTGGCCGGTGAGCATCATCACGTAGTTGGTGATATCGACGATGTTGTTGTGCGGGCGCACGCCCAGGGCGTTGAGGCGCTTGACCATCCAGTCGGGCGAGGGACCGACCTTCACGTTGCGCACGATGCGGGCGACGTAGCGGTCGCACAGGCCCTCGTCGGCAATCTCGACCGAAAGCTCGTCGTCGGTCGCGCGGCCGGTCTCGACCTTGATGGCGGGCAGCTCAACGTGGAAATCGCGGTCGAAGATGGCACCGGTTTCGCGGGCCATGCCGATCATGGACAGGCAGTCGGGGCGGTTGGGCGTGATCTCGCAGTCGAGCACGGTGTCGCTCGAGCCCACGTACTCGGCAAACGGCATGCCGCAGGGCGTATCCTCGGGCAGGATCATGATGCCGGAGTGGTCGCCGCCCAGGCCGAGCTCGCGCGCGGAGCAGTTCATGCCCATGGACACGACGCCGCGAAGCTTGCTCTTCTTGATCTTGACGTCGCCGGGCAGGACAGCGCCGATCATGGCCGTGACGATGTGGTCACCAGCCTCGAAGTTCTGCGCGCCGCAGACGATCTGCAGCGAGGCGGGGTTGCCATCGGCGTCGAGGTTCTTGTCGCCCACGTCGACCGAGCACACATACATGTGGTCGCTATCGGGGTGCGGGGTCTTGGTGAGCACCTTGGCGGTCACCACGTGGTCGAAGGACTCGCCCACGGTGTCGATCGCCTCGACCTCGGTACCGGTACGGATATATTCGTCCGAAAGGGTCTTGGGATCCTCCGGAATATCGATCATGGTCTTGAGCCAGTCGTAAGAAACGCGCATCTAACTGGTCTCCTTTCATAAATGCGGCTTTGAGCCGGAAACTGCAACTAAGAAGAAAGCGTTCTAGAACTGGTTCAAGAACCTCATGTCACCAGTCATCAACGTGCGCAGGTCGGGCAGGTCGTAGCGCAGTGCCGCGACGCGCTCGGCGCCAATACCAAAGGCGAAGCCGGTGTACTTCTCGGGGTCGATGCCGCAGTTGATCAGGACGTTGGGGTCGACCATACCGCAGCCCAGGATCTCGATCCAGCCGCTGTGCTTGCAGAAGTTGCAGCCCTTGCCGCCGCACACGTGGCAGCTCACGTCCACCTCGCAGCTGGGCTCGGTGAAGGGGAAGAAGTGCGGGCGGTAACGCGTCTTGCGATCCTCGCCAAACATGCACTTAACAAAGTAGTCGAGCGTGCCCTTAAGATCGCCAAAGGTGATGCCCTCGTCGACGACCAGGCCCTCAATCTGGTTGAACTGCGGCAGGTGGCAGGCGTCGGCCGTGTCGGGACGGTAGACGGTGCCCGGGCAGATCATGTAGATGGGCGGCTTCTGCGACTCCATGGTGTGGATCTGCACGCCCGAGGTCTGGGTGCGCAGCAGCACGTCGGACTCACCGTGAGCGTGAGCCTCGGGATGCGCGACGCTGCCGGGGTTGTTGTCGACCACATAGAACGTGTCGCGAGCCGAGCGGCTCGGGTGATCCATGGGCGCGTTGAGCGCGGTGAAGTTGTAGTAGGAAGTATCGACCATGGGGCCGGACTCGACGGTGTAGCCGATACCGCAGAAGATGTCCTCGGCCTCCTCGATGATCTGCTTGATCAGGTGCTGGTGACCGATCTGCGGACGGATGCCCGGCAGCGTGATGTCGACGGCCTCGTGCTCGAGCGCGTGCTTGAGGGCGGCAGCCTTCATCTCGGTGGTGCGCTCGTCGAGCATGCCCTCGATCAGCTGGCGCATCTCGTTGGCGCGTTTGCCCATCATGGGACGATCCTCGGGGGCGAGCTTGCCCATCATGCGCATCAGGCCGGTGATACGGCCCTTGCGACCGAGCAGCTCAACGCGCGCAGCCTCGAGCTTGGCAGCGTCGTCGGCGCCTGCGACGAGCTCCTTGGCCTCTTCCTCGAGTTTGACCAGATCATCAATCAGACTCATGTCTTCCCTTTCGTCTCTCGCGCATCTCGCTTGCCGGGGCGGCTAGCACCCGATAGCTGCGGATGTGCGGCCCGGTTCGGTAACAAAAAACCGCCCTCGGGCATGTACATTGCCCAAGGACGGTTGAATTCCGCGGTACCACCTTGTTTGACCCGGCGGATGTCTGGCCCGCCGTGCCCACTCTGCGCCCCTTGTCGCGAGGCTCACGGCTTCCCTACTGGGGCTTCGCTGCCACCGGCCGCGCGCCCGTTGAGGTCGCTGCTCGGGAGTGAACGCTTGGCCCTTGCCACCGCAGGAAGGCTTGCAGCCCATGACCTTCCCTCTCTTGCCGGCGACACGGCGGGCAAAACCCTCTCCGTCAACGCATTGGGCTATAGGATAACACATTTCGCGGGCGCATCGCCGCGTTCCGTTTTGTTCGCGCTGGGTACAAGGCAGGTAGCTGTGCAAACTGGCCGTGCACCCGTCTGCGGCGCTCGGCCTGCGAGATTAAGGATGCGGTATGGGAAAGAAACTCGATAAGAAGGCCAAGGCCGCCGTGGCAAAGGCTGCCAAGGGCGTCAAGGCTGCTAAAGTCGACAAGGCCGTCAAAAAGTTCCGCAAACTCGAGGGCAAGCTGTGGACTCGCGAGTACCTGCTCAAGATTGCCGAGTTCGATGGAGCGACGATTGCTCCTGCCAACGGCGCTGCCGCCCGTGCCGACGCCATGTGCACGCTTGCCGGCGAACATCACAAGCTACTGACCAGCGAGAAGTCCGTTGAGCTCGTACGCTCGTTAGCGCGCGAGACGGTTGCAGGCGGCAAAATCGACGACCCGCAGCTGCTCGACGAGATCCGCGTGCTCGGCCGCGACCAGCGCGAGGCAAGCGTTATTCCTACCGAGGAGGCCGAAGCCTGGACCAGGCTCACCTGCGAGGCCGACGCCGTGTGGCACAAGGCCAAGACGGCCAACGACTGGGCGAGCTTTGAGCCCTATGTGGATAGAATCGTCGCCCAACTTAAGCATCAGGCCGAACTCATGGACCCCAAGCGCGACCCATACGACGTTTGGCTCGACCAGTACGAGCGCGGCCTTTCTGCCGAGAGCTTCGACGCGTTTTGCGAGGAGGTCAAGGCCACGGTCGTGCCGCTCGTGCACGCCATCGGCGAGCGCGGCCAGCAGCCCGATGCCGACTTTTTGCACGCCCGCGTGCCCGAGGCCGCCCAGCGCGCCATGAGCTTCGACCTGATGAAGCTCGTCGGCCTGAACCTGGACGACACCACGCTTGCCTTTACCGAGCACCCGTTTAGCGAGGGCTTTGCCGTGGGTGACGCGCGCATCGCGACACACATCTACGAGGACGATTGCATCTCCAACGTCTACAGCATCATCCACGAGGCGGGGCACACCATGTACGAGCTGGGCGTCAATCCCGCCTATGCGCGCACGTGCCTGGAGGGCGGCACCTCCATGGGCATCCACGAGAGCCAGAGCCGCTTTTTCGAAAACACCGTGGGTCGCAGCCGCGCCTTTATGGGACCGCTGCTCGAGGTGCTGCGCCGCCACGCACCCGAGGTCTACGGCGACGTCGACGAGGACACGCTCTACCACGCCGTGAACATCGCGCAGCCTTCGCTGATCCGCACCGAGGCCGACGAGCTCACCTATCCGCTGCACGTTATGGTGCGCTACGAGATCGAGCGCATGCTGTTTGCCGGCGAGGCTACGGCCAAGGACATCCCCGCGCTTTGGAACCGCTTCATGGATGAGTACCTGGGCATTCCCGTTCCCGACGACACGCACGGCTGCCTACAGGATACGCACTGGAGCGGCGGCTCGTTTGGCTACTTCCCCACCTATGCGCTGGGCAGCGCCTACGACGCCATGTTTGTGCCGGCCATGTGCCGCGACGGCGTCGACCTTACCGGCGCCTGCGCGAGCGGCGACCTGACACCCGTCCGCGCCTGGCTGGGCGAGCACATTTGGCAGTGGGGCCGCGCCAAGGACGCGCCGGAGCTCATCAAGGGCGCGTGCGGCATGGCGTTCGATGCCCGCTACTACTGCAGCTACCTGCAGGACAAGTTCACCACGCTGTACCAACTGTAAAGCTTAGGCGACACGCCAACGCAAAGGGGCGCCGCAGGATCTATCCCGCGGCGCCCCTTTACACCCAGCCACCAACCCGACAGTTAGGGACGTTCCTATTGTGCCGGCAGAAAAGGAACGTCCCCAAGTGCCAGATTGGCCGCGTAACTAAAGAGCCTCGAGCGCGTTGGCGATGCGCTTCATGGCAGCATCGGCGGATGCTTGGTCGGGCGCCTCGGCCAGCACGCGGATAACCGACTCGGTTCCGCTCTTGCGCACGAGCACGCGGCCCTCGCCTGCCAGCGCAGCCTCGGCCTCGGCGATGGCGTTCTGCACGCCCATGTTCTCGAGCGCGGCGTCCTTGTCCGCCACGTGCACGGCCACCTGCGCCTGCGGCAGCAGTTTGCACGGAGCCGTGAGCTGCGAGAGCGTCTCGCGCTCGGCACGAATCACTTCCATCACACGCAGCGAGGTCATAATGCCGTCGCCCGTGCGCTCGATATCGCCAAAGATCGTATGGCCCGTCTGCTCGCCGCCCAGGCTGTAGCCGCCCTCGCGCATCTTGGCATACACGTGACGGTCGCCCACGCCGCTGGTCACGGCGCTCAGTCCGGCAAGCTCCAGCGACTTGAGCAGACCAAAGTTGCTGGCGATCGTCGGCACCACGGTACCGCCCGAGAGACGCCCGTGCTTGTTCAGGTACACGCCGCACACGTACAGGATCTGGTCGCCGTCGACCACGCGGCCGCGCTCGTCCACGGCCAGGCAGCGGTCGGCATCGCCGTCGTAGGCAAAGCCCACGTCCAGACCCTGCTCCACCACGTGGCGCTGCAGGCGCTCCATATGCGTGGAGCCGCAGTCGACATTGATGTTAAAGCCGTCGGGCGCGGCGTTGATCACGCGCACGTCGGCACCGAGCGCGTCAAACACCGGCTTGGCCACCGAGGAAGCCGAGCCGTTGGCGCAGTCGATACCGATCTTGACGCCCTGCAGCGAAAAGTTCGCACTTGCAATGAGCGAAGCAATGTAGCGGTTGCGACCCTGCATGTAGTCCACCGTGGCGCCGATGTGGTTACCCGTGGCCAGCGGCACCTCGCTCTTGCCATCGATATAGTCCTCGATGAGCTCCAGTACGTCCTCGTCCATCTTAAAGCCGTCGCTGTTGACGAGCTTAATGCCGTTATCGCAAAACGGGTTGTGGCTCGCGCTGATCATGATGCCGCAATCGAAGCAGCCTTCCACGGTCTGATGCGCTACGCCCGGCGTGGGGATCACGTGCAGCATATAGGCGTCCGCACCGCTCGCGACCAGGCCGCTCACCAGCGCCGCCTCGAACATGTAGCTCGAACGACGCGTGTCCTTGCCCACGATCACGCGTGCCTTGCGCTCGCGGTTGGCACCGTAATACCAGCCCACAAAACGGCCAATCTTATAAGCGTGCTCTACCGTCAGCCCAACGTTGGCCTCACCGCGAAAGCCGTCGGTGCCAAAGTACTTCATATCTTACTTATCCTATTCGAACGTTTGAGCGGTTGGCGTGGTACGAACCTTAAGCTCTTTGTGCCCAGAGTCCTTCGAAGTCGTGACCGTGTACTCGACCTTTATGTCTTGTCCAAGAAGCATGTGGACACCGCCCCATGCAACCTTCAAGCCATCGTGCGTCGCTTCGTTCATCTCGATAGAACCGGAGCCCGAAGTCTTAATGTCCGAAATGCTGCCTCCCGCAGGAGCATAGAGATAAAGCCTCAGCACCTCATCATCAATATCCTGGCTAATGCCGTTATGGCCCTGGAAATAACCAGGCATCTCGGCCTTCTCCTGGGGGGTCATCGTGTTTTTGAGCGAGGTGGTCACTCGATACGTCGTCGAGCCATCGGCATTTTCAACCGAAGAATCGATGGTGACTCGCTTATCGAGGAGCCAATCCATCTTTGAATAGCTGTAGTTGTTCACATAGACGCCCAAAATCGGAGCCTCCGACGTATCGGTTTGGAGAGCGCCCGATATTCCAAGAGCCTTCGCGGCCTTTTCCTCGTCATCATTTCTCGAATACATGAGGATGCGACCCTCGGAAGCGCCCTTTTCGATGGCGGCAGCAATCTTAGTAATATCGCTGGAGCCCAGTTCGTCCACGATCTTGTTAAAAGCTGATCCGGCAACCGCCGCAAAAATGGCGTCCTGTTCCTCTACCGGGTAATTCCAATAAATATCGTGCAGCAGCACCTTTACGGCGTTGCTTCCATCAACGACGGTGCCGTCAGGAAGCTGTGTGCCGCCTACAACGCCGAGCATATACTGCAAAAATACCGGATCGACTGCAAATACGCCGTCGATGTCATCTCCGACAATGGCCTTCTGCATATCGCTGGCAAGCTGAGCCGCACGCGGATAATCAGGCGTCATCGTAACGTCGCCCATCGTGTATCCGAGCGTGTTGAATCCGGTCAGGCCCCATCCGGTCGTGAACAAGTTTGCCTCTTCATCGGTGATGGGAAGCGGGCTCAAAGGCTCTTTCATCATGTCGACTTTGACAAAATCGCCCAGTTCGAGCTTACCGTCAGTCACCGACATCACGCCGCGAGAACCGGGGAAACCGCCGCAGGCGCGGATCTCGACATTGCTCATCGCGAGCACAAGGTAATGACGCGTCTGGCCGTTGGCGCCGAGCATCTGGGGAAGGACGGGGGCGACCTTCTCCGCCGCGTCAACCGCGCCGTTGAGGGTGGCAAAGCCGTCCTTGGCCTTATCGACCAGCTCGGTCACCTGGGAAATATGAGTATCGCCAATGCCCTGGACCTTCTCGTTGGCGCTCTTGAACACCTTCGAGCTGCTGGAAAGCGAATCGGCGACCGCCTGCAGCGCGGACACGTTAATCATGCCGTCCTGGAACAGCTTGCCGGGCGTAGCCTGCGAAAGGTTATCGGCCATGGGAACCAGCGCATTGCTCGAGACATCGGACAGGGCGTCAATCATGGTGCGGGCCGCATTGATATCGCTGCCATACACCGGGATAAACGAAGCCGCCGCCCACAGCGGGCTCGAGGTCTCCGCCTTCATGCTGTTACAGAGCTCATCGATCTTCTTCGCGTCGTCAGGCAGCGTCGAAAAATCGCCCGACGTGACCTTGTCCTTAAGGCCACCGACGATCTCGACAGCCTCCTTCGCTTCGCTCTTTACGGTCTTTGCCGAGTTAAGCAGCATAAAGCCGCTTGCGCCAAGCGCAACGAGAAGCACCGCGACTACAACGGCAATAATGGCGCCGGTGTGACGCTTTTTGCGCTCGCCCTTGCGATGGCGATGACGGACCAGACCGTCAGAGGTCGAACTCGGCGAAGCGTCGCCACCGTAGTTCAAGCCAAAATCGTAATAATCTTCCTTGGAACCCGAGCCCGCAAACTCGGCACCGCTATCATCCAGGCGGGCGAACGTGCCAGTCTCGGAGGCGCCGGTGTAAATCGTGCCAAGGTTACCCGTAAGCCCCGCGCCACCGGCAGAGGGAGTATTGTTGGCGGCCTTGTCGGCATTAACGTTGCCGGCGGCATTCGCGGCGTTGGCAGCACCTGCGTTGTTCGCGGGTACCGAAGGAGCCCCGCTCGGCTGCGACGTGGAGGTTGCACCGCCCGCAAAGACATTCCCTCTTGCACGGCCGGTCTTTTTTGCCTTTTGAGACTGCTCGTACAGAGCGGTAAACATCGCCGTCTCGCCCGGGGACACGCGCTTACCGGAACCGCCCTGTCCAGCGCCGCCCGGCGTGCCGGCCTTACCAGCCCCGTTCGGACGCGGCGGAACTGCAGGGCGGCCGCTATCGCTGCCCTTAAAGTGATTACCAGCCATAAAGAAATCCTCGCAATTGAGTCGCAATGAAAAAGTCCATAACGTTACTAGTTTATGGCATTTTGAGCATCGACAGCTAAACTCCAGACACGGACATCAATTGGCGAAAATGCGGCACAACACCTTTTCTGTCTTGGCGGCGGCGCTAGCTACACCGTGAGGAACATCATTACGATGATCATGACAAAGCCGATAAGGTCGGTCGGAAAAAACACCGTGCCCAGCATAACGGCGCTGGTGATGGTCGCCGAAACCGGCTCCACAGTTCCGATGAGGCTCGCGCGCACCGAGCCGATGTCCTTAACGCCCTGCATATAGAGCATGTAAGCAAAAAACGAGCCGATAACCACGAACACCGCGAGCGCCTCGATACCGGCGGCATCGAGCGCCGGCATATGCGCCCAGGGCTGCACGAAGACACATGAGGCCACGCCCGCCGTGAGCATTGCCGAGCCCGTGACGATGGGGCTACCGTATTCGGGCAGGATCTTGGCGGGAATCACCGCCATACACGCGGCGCTGACCGCACACATAAGACCTGCTGCCAGGCCAAGCGGCGAGATATTCAGGCTGGTAGGGTCGCCGCCGGTGGCAATTAAAAAGGTTCCACCCAGAGCCAGGCCAATGCCGATGACTTCGCGAGTACGCGGCATGCGGCGATCGGTCACGCAGGCGTAGCCCATGATGATAACGAGCTGCAGGCACTGGAGCACCGTCGCGGTTCCGGCGTTCGTCAGGCGCACGGCCGAAAGATAGCAAAACTGGTTGAACAGCAGGCCAAAGGCGGTAAAGAGCAGCAGCTGCTTGCGATCGGCGGGTGTGGTCCAGAGCTTAATCAGGCGCTCGCGGTCGCGCGTAACAACCACGGCCATAAAGAGTAGACCGGCGAGAATCTGACGCACGCTCATAAGCCACAAGGTGTCGACGTGGTAGGTATCGAACAGAAAGCTCGCGCTGGTGCCCGAGAAGCCCCAAAACGAACCGCCCACCAACGTAGCCAAGACGCCCGTGATCATCTTGCGCGACGACGCATCGTTAAGGCGGTCGCGCCAGGCGCGGCGGGTGCTACGGCTGAGCTCGTCGGTGCCCTCGGGCACATCAATGTTCGACATATCGGTCATCGGCACCGAAGCCCCTGCGCCTTCGACCTGCTCGACACACTCTTTGCTCATTCCACTCCCCCGAAACAGCCTGGAAACAATTCGGCTTACCTTACCACGGCGAAGTCACCAGCTGGAGGCTTGTCCGCTTATCGGTAGGACAATTCCGCAGGCGTCTTTCCATAGCTCGATACCGCAATGGCCTTGCATTATGCGACAGCCAAATCGCGGCAGCAGGCTCTTTTGAAATGGATATGGCAAAGCCCCCGAATTCCACAATGTAAGCGATTTTTAAAAATGTTCTTGCCACCGAGTTCAGGCTCCGTTATATTATCCCTTGCGCGCTTGCGCACCCTTGATCGGGCGTTTAGCTCAGGGGGAGAGCGCTTCCCTGACACGGAAGAGGTCAGAAGTTCAAATCTTCTAACGCCCACCAAATGTTCGCAGCTCAGAGGCTATGTCCTCTGGGCTGTTTTGTTTTATGTCGCCAAATCCGCTGGCAGCTCCAACCGCCCAAACAACCACCCCGCCCATGCGCAAAACCGCGTCAGCGACCCAAGCGCCTATCCCGGCTGACCCCGCAGTCAATCAAAACCGCCCCAATAGCCACCGAGGCCGAGACCAACGCGTCTCGAACCCATCTGAGCCGCAGCTTCTCGGCAAAACGCCACAACGTCCACACCCTGCGGTATCCTTGAGTCACTTGCACCTGCAGCACCAAGGAGCCGCCATGCGCACCGAGCTCGATGTCCCCTTTTCGCACAAAGAAGAAGCCAAGGCGCTGGGCGCCAAATGGGACCGGACCAAGAAGATCTGGTATGTACCCAGCGGCGTCAACCCCGAGCCCTTTGCCGAGTGGCTGCCCGGTGTTGACCGATCCGACCCCTCAGCGCCGTATATATATCTAGTACTGGGCAAGCGCGAGTGCTGGAAGTGTCACAAAGAGACCCCGGTCGCGGCCTTCGGCATTCCCTATCGAGCCGATAACGACGAGAGCATCGTAATCGCGCACGCGCCCAACGAAGCCGGGCACATTGCCATCGACACGGTCAACGCCAACGCACTCGCCATCGTGCCCGCTCTTGGCTGCGTGCCGGGCGAGATCCGTGACTACCTTTCTAAGCGCTGCGGCTACAAGCCCGTAGGCGCGCGAGCCTCCAAAGCCCCGTCGCTCGGCAACACGTGCACCAGTTGCGACGCGCTGCAAGGCAGCCGCTATCTGTTCGAGGAGCCCTCGTCCCCGTTTGCCCTCACTGCCATCAACAAGCTGCCGGCACTGGAGTTTATACGCGTCGAAGTTGCCGGCGTCTTTGGCGTCCCGGCCACGCGTACCGACTTTGACCAGGCGCTCTTTACCTGGGCACGCGACCATCACGCCGAGTTCCACAGGCAACTCGGTGAGGGGGTTTATTTGTAGAGGCAAAAGACACTCACAGCCAACTCCTCCGCATCACCTATCCCTCGTCGCCGGCGTCGTACACGATATCGAGGCCACAAACAGGGCATTTCTCCGGATACACCGGCATATGAACGCCCGTCCGTTTTCTCACTTCGTCGCTGAGTCTGTCGCGCGCATCGATGAACCGAATGTCGAGACACGGTTATTTGCGAGCCGCAGCAAGGGCAGGTGACGACAAACGACCCGCAATCAACCTCTACGCTCGGAAACATATTGTTGTCTATAAGGGCACACGGCAGTTTTCCGTACTTCCCCATCGCAATATCGCCTCGCCAGCTCATACACGCTCCCCTCTCGCTATACAAATCAGGAAGAGCATGCACCGGCGGGTGGGCGCGATATTGCATCGCCACGCGATCCGATCAAACAACACGATTGTCAAAGAATGCCAAAGCCAAATACGCTAATACGGCAGAAGCCCCGCCTTTTCACGCTTCTTTTCCGAGCGATCGAACTCAATGCGATGGGCCTCAAGAAACACCGTATTGGGTCGCCACTGACGTTCATTCGGCTGCCTTAGCGTCGCACCCGCAAAGGAAACGTAGTCGGTCTTATCCAGCAGGTACGATCCGCACAGCCGATATTCGCCGCAAACAGGCTCAAACGAAATCAGGTGAGCATCAAATAGGGAATGAAGATCGCGCCGAAGCAGAATGCCGTTGCTGGCAACCTGCGATTTGGGTCCCGAGTAATTCTCGATATGTGCAGCCTCCAGAGCTTCGCTGACGCCGCAGTCCGACACCGCGCAACGGCCATCATAGGCGGCAACGAGCTGTTTGCGGAACCATTGCTGCCCCAATCGCTCGCGCCTTAACGCATAGCGGACCTTTTCGTCGTCGGTCGTACCCTGTCCGGTAAACTCAATATCGACGGGCATGTGCTTCAGATAACTCATGTCGGGTGCAAAACGAGGGTCCGGTCCGCCTTTATGAACAGGACCGTGCAGAACAAACCATCCGTTTTCGGGCTCGAACCGCTCAACAAACGCAAGGCCGAGCACCTTGTAGCCCACCTCGGTTGCAAATATGACTCCGACTGGAACGCCACATTCCATGCAGTTGAGCATTTTACGGTTGTAATTCTGGTCTCGAAAACCAACGGTACCCGGCGCTTGAACCGAGTACTTAATGACCCACGTACCATCGTCCAAATAGAGCGGAGGCACATCGGTGTAGAAGCTCTTTTTAGAGTTATGGACCGAAAGCGCAAAGATCTTATTGGGATCTTGCTTCACCCGATCCTGGCCCGGCCAGAAGATCCCTGAATCCCGCGTTACGGGAAAGAAGTCCGAGCCAATTCTCAAACGATACTGATACTGAGGGCTATCTTCCTTGGTGTGGTGCGGAAGGCTGGTCCAAACGCCGCCGCGCCGTTCCTCACCCAGAAACCACTCCCATGCCTCAACGTATTCGGAAGGCACGAGACTGCAGGCACGGTCATAGCTTGGTCCATCCATCAACGGAACAGCAAGGTCAATGTCGTTCATCGCCAGCACCTACAACCATACGAACGCGAGTCATGCCCCTCAATAATATGGCCGAGAGTCAATTATTACGAGATCTCATTCCGCGATCGGCACATCGTTGATGCTCTCGGTTTGCCGCTGGCGCGCTTGTACCCCGCTGCCCCACTCCCCTGTATACTGATGTAGCACGTGTTTCATCCGGGCTTGTTGGGCCGGTTCGTTCATGGGAGGTTCTTGTGGCTGTTTCGAATCCGCCTAAGGGAAGCGTTTCTTCTTCGTCCATCAGGCCGGTTACGCGCAAGGCCGTGCGTTGCCAGCGCGAGGTCGCCTGGCTTATCACGCAGGCAGCGGGCAGGCTTGTGGCGACCACTCAGGACGTCAATGCGCCTACACCGAGCTTTGTGTTAGCGGCGGCGCTGGATTTTGTGCGCCAATTGGAGCTTGCCGAACAGGATGCCAGCGGCCACCTCGACTACCAGAATGTTATGGCGCCCGACCTGCAAACGTTCTGCCACATGGCCAAGTTGCCCGCCGCGCCCAATGCGCTTTCGGACGCAGGCTACATGTTTACGCTTTCGGGCGCGGACCTTATCCGCGACATCTATGCATACTGCAGCGAGCTCGCCGAGCGCAGCGTCTTTGGCACGGCTGAAGTCAAACCGGGAAATGTCATCAAGCTGGTTCTTAGGCTGTTCTTGATAGACGGGTTCGGGGCCATGCCGGCGTAAGCCGAGTCTTTAGCATTACCATCGACTGGGCAACAACCGCTTTACCTTAATGGACGTCAATCGAGGGTCGATTATTGGGTCGCCTCGTCCACTAACGCATCTATCCCACGCGCTCCGACAGTCGATACTTGCGGTTGCGGCTCGTCGCCGGCGCCGTGGGCTCAAGCTCGCCTTGAGCAATGAGCGCGTTGACGCGCGACCTAACCTGGGAAATTGTGAGCCCTGTGTGCTCTGCCAGCTCGCGCGTCCCCAGCTCGCCGTAGTGTTTGAGTGCCGTCACAATTAAGCCCCCGCCATGATCGACCGGCTCGATCTTTGAACGGTAAAGTACGACCTTGAACCGATCGAATCCCGGGCAGAACAGGGGATCGGCCAGACCATGCGCGCGCATGGCATCGATCATCATCGGGATGCCCGAGCCATTGCCCTCAGCCGGCGAACCTGCGCCATCCGGCAGCGGGACAATCGACATGAGCTTCACAAGCGTCGCGTTACGGCATCGGGAGCTGCCGTCAAACAAGTTCTCGCGAGTCTTTCCCCCGTAAAGGCCGCCAGGATTCGTCACCTCGACACGATCGTCAAAGACGTCGACGGCGATCGATTGTCCACAGAACCGATCCCCGTATTCTCGATGGATTACGGCATTGGCGATTGCCTCGCGCAGAACCTCCTCGGGAATCTCAAGCGAGTCGACACGCGAGACGCCTTGGACGGTCGAGGTTCGCCGCAAATTCTTGGCGACGGCTGCGACGGCATCCGAGATCATCTCGCCCAACGTTCCCTCACAGATTGTGCGGTCCATGAACCTCAGCGACCCCGCCATGCCCTTCTGAGTTCCCGCATGGACAGCCACGTCAATGAAGAGCTTGGGATAGAACTGCTGAGGGTAAACGCCCGCGGCAAGGAGGCCGGCCTTGGTAACATTGCCCTGGAAGTCGAGGAAATTCAGACGCTCCATCTTTGTCTTCTTGTCCGCCGCACCGCGCATCGCTCGAGGCGTCAACGAATAGGCACGCTCTATCGTGCGGTCGACCAGCGACTCGTCGAGATCGCCCACACTCGTGCCGGGCACCGCATCGCGATCGCTAGGACTCGTCCGCTCATATGACGGCAGTGCCAAAACCTCAGTCGACGAAAGCGGGACATCTTTGTCATCGATGCGTTTGTAGCTGCCACCTTGAGCGCCCCGCTCTATGACATAGCAAGGCTTGCTCGACGGGTCGAGCTCCTCAATCGTAATGACGAGAACGATGACGCCCTGAAGCTCCACTCGCTCGATCGCGTATTTGGGCGGATTGGCCAGCTTTCCGCGACCGCCCGCATCGCCCATGCCCGCCACGAATTGGTTGAGCACTTTCTCGGTCTCAAAGTTTGCAACTGGGACAAAACCCGCGCGCTCGCTCACTCCGAGTACGATGATGCCGCCGGCGGTGTTTGCGAAAGCGCTGACCGTTTCCCATACGTCGCGGGAAAGCGTCGTGGCGCTCTCCTTGACCTCGACGTTAAAATCGTCCGAGCCCATGCGCCTTAAAGACTCGAGCAGACCGGTCAGTTCGTTTTCGTTCATCTGCACGTCCTTTCGCTCGGTTCTGCGGAGAATGCCGCGAATAAATTTCCTTCGTCTCTCAGTTATCTCTTGTAATTATCTCTCATCTTTCTGTTATCTCTCATATTAGAGACGAATGAGATATGAGAGATGTGTGGGCGGCGGATGAGCGTGGATTTTGGACGGTCGGAAAATGAGGGTGGATATTTGGACGGTTTTTGGGCGTTTTGAGGCTGATTCCGTCCGAAAATCCACTCTCATTCGATAGGCGTCCAAGTTTCCACGCTCGCGCGGCGGGCACGCGGGGCCTTTACCCAATCCGTTGGCATCGTCTTCAGTTCGCCGCAGAACCGCAGCCCCATATGGGTATACTCACGAGGATTCGACTCGATTCGCCCCCGCTGGGGCGTCAAAGGAGACTACATATGTCCACTACCTCAACCGACCCGCGCGCCGCTGCTGCCGCGCTGCTGGTGCCCGGTACCACCTGCCACGGTTTTGCCGTCGAGCGTTGCGAGACCGTGCCCGAGCTCGACTCGGACGCCTACGTGCTGCGCCACACCGCATCGGGCGCTCGCCTGCTGTACCTGGCATGCGACGACGAAAACAAGGCCTTTGCCATTGGCTTTAAGACGCCGCCGGCCGATTCCACCGGCGTGTTCCATATTCTTGAGCACTCGGTGCTGTGCGGATCGGCCAAGTTCCCCGTCAAGGAGCCGTTTGTCGATCTGATCAAGAGCTCCATGCAGACGTTCCTCAACGCCATGACCTACCCCGACAAAACCATCTACCCCGTTGCTACCACCAACGAGCAGGATCTGTACAACCTGATGGACGTGTACCTGGACGCGGTGTTCAACCCGGCCATCTATACCAAACCCACCATTTTTGAGCAGGAGGGCTGGCACTACGAGCTGGACCTGCCGGAGGGCGTCGAGGGCGAGGGCAACGGCAGTTCCGCAAGCCTGCGCGAGGGCACGCTGCGCTATAACGGCGTGGTGTTCAACGAGATGAAGGGCGCGCTGTCCGACCCCATGAGCGTGCTGGACGACGCCGTCAACGCCGCGCTCTATCCCGACACCGCTTATGCGCACGAGAGCGGCGGCGACCCGCGCGCGATTCCCGCGCTCACCTACGAGCAGCTCCTGGACACGCACGCGCGCCACTACAATCCTTCCAACTCCTACATCACGCTCTACGGCGACCTGGACGTGGGCCGCGCGCTGGCCTTTTTGGACGAGCGTTATCTGTCGCAGCCGAGTGCCGCGAGCCGTCGCATGGACGCAGCCGTCGCCGCTGGTGAGGACCCGTCCACGCTGGCGCCCAATCCGCTGGCCGTGCAGGCGCCCGTGACCTGCGAGTACAAGCGTGTCGAGATGGCAACCACACCCGAGAACGCCCTGGTGGGCCTAGGTCTTGTGCTGGGCAGCGCGCTCGACCGCAAGCGCACGATCGCGGCGGACATCCTGTTCGAGGCACTGCTGGGTTCCAACGAGGCACCGGTTAAGAAGGCCATTCTGGCCGCCGGCCTGGGCGGCAACGTGGTGAGCTACACCGCGGCCGAGAGCCTGCAGCCCTACGAGCTCATCATGCTGCAAAACGCGCAGCCCGGCGTGGCGCGCGAGCTGCGCCGCGTGTTCAAGGACGCCTGCCGCGACCTGTGCGAGCACGGCGTTCCGCGCGAGCGCCTGGAGGCCATCATCAGCAGCAACGAATACGACCTGCGCCAGCGCGACTACGGTATCGCCGACGGAGTGGCCATTGCGTGCGACGCGCTGAGCACCTGGCTCTACGATGACGACGCCGCGACGCTGGCGCTCAAGTACGGCCCGGTGTACGAGGAGCTGCGTAGCGAGCTGGACGGCAGCTATTTTGAGGACCTGCTGCGCGAGCTCGTGCTGGAAAACGACCACATGGCACTGGTCGAGCTGGTGCCGGTGGACGCCGCCGAGGGTTCGGAGGGTGCCGAGGCCGCCGAGCTGGCAGCCAAGCGCGATGCCATGACCGATGCCGAGCTGGCCGACGTGGTCGAGCGCACGGCCGCGCTGCGTGCCGCGCAGGAGGCGGAAGACACACCCGAGGCCAAGGCCACGCTGCCGCGCCTGCGCGTGTCCGACATTGGCGAGGCGCGCCCCGAGCCGCCACTGATCGTGGACACGACCGCGCCCATCCCCTGCCTGCGCCACGGCATCCCCACCAACCGTCTGGCCTACGCCATGCAGTATTTCGACCTGAACTGCGTCGCGTTTGAGGACCTGCCCTATGTGACACTGCTCTGCCGCCTGCTTAAGCAGCTGCCCACGCGCGAGCACTCGGCCGAGGAACTCGACAACTTGCTCGCTGGCAAGCTCGGCTTTTTGAGCTTTACGACCGAGGTCATGACGCAGCCCGAAGTAGACGGCGTGCGCCCCTACCTGCAGGTGAGCGCCGGCGCCCTGTCCGAGAAGATCGATGCACTGGCGAGTCTGCCGCGCGAGGTATGGTCGAGCACGCTTTTGGCAGACGCCGACGCCGACCGCATGCGCGACGTGCTCACGCAGATTCGCATTGGGCTTGAGCAGGGCTTTATCAACAACGGCCACTCGGCGGCGCTCGGTCGCGCGATGAGCTACAGCTCGCCTTCGGCCGTGGTGCGCGAGCAGCTTTCGGGCGTTGATTTCTATCTGTTCCTGCGCGATCTGCTCGACCACTTTGACGAGCGCCTGGACGGCCTGCGCGCCAAGCTTACCGAGCTGGCGGGCCGCATCTTTGTGGCCGACGGCTGCATGGCGAGCTTTACCGGCAGCGACGAGGACTTTGACGCGTACTGGGATGCCGCGGGCGACCTGGGGCTGGACGCTGGCGACGGCGCCGATGCCGGCCGCGACGCGCTCGTGGTGCCGGCGCCGTGCGACCGCCACGAGGCTTTTGTCATCCCCAGCGACATCTGTTTTGCCGCGCGTGCGTGCGATCCGCGTCGCCTGGGCATTGACGTGACGGGCGCCTGGGCGGTTGCCGCCAACGCGCTCTCCTACGATTACCTGTGGAACGAGATTCGCGTGAAGGGCGGTGCGTACGGCTGCGGATTCCGCGCAGCCGGCGAGCGCCAGACGGCGTTCTACACCTACCGCGACCCGGCGATCGATCCTTCGATTGAGCGCGTGGAGCGCGCGGGCGCATGGCTTGGCAGCTTTGAGCCCGACGAGGCCGCCTTTGAGGGCTTTATCGTGAGCTGCGTGAGCGGCATGGACGCGCCGGTGAAGCCGTACGCGCTCACCAAGCGCCGCAACACGACCTACCTGGCCGGGCTCGATCCGCATGCGCGCGAGGAGCGTCGCGCCCAGATGCTCGCCGCCACGCCCGGTGAGCTGCGCTCGCTCGGCGCCGACGTGACGCGCATCGCAGCCGAGTCGCCCACCTGCGTCTTTGGCGGCCGAGACGTCATCGCCAAGAGCAACGCCGGCTTTAACGTCATCGACCTGCTGGGCTAACGCACAAAGGTAGATTTTTGGGACATGCCCGGAAATCTACCTTTTTCTGCGGCTTGGGCGAGGCGGCGCAGCCCACCGCGGCGGTTTGTCTCGATCTGTAACATCTAGACGGCAATATCGGCTCCAGATGTTACAGATCGAGACGTTCCCGAACGGCACCAGCTCTTTGTCTCAATCTGTAACATCTAAGTCCAATTTTGCCAAGTTACTGTTACAGATCGAGACAAACCGCCGCAGACACCCATCACAACACAGACCACCACGAAGGTGCATGTATCCCCTTCGTGGTTGTTTTGCTGTTTGCCCAGATAAAACCTGCCAAAATAAACCTGTCCCTTTTTGGCAGGTTTGCTAGAGGAGGTTGGGATGGACAAGGCTAAATTGCGGCGAGCGGTGATTGCCCGGCGCGATGCGATTGATTTGGATGTGCGGGCGGCGAAGTCTGCCCTTATCTGTGCGCGGCTTGTTGAGCGACTGGGTCGCTCGGATCCCGCGGCACCGCACACCGTTGCCGTCTATGCCGCGATGGGTTCCGAAGTCAATCCTGCCGCGTTTGCCGCAGCGGCCGCCAAACGCGGCTGGCGCGTAGCCTATCCGTGCATGCTCTCGGCAATTGATGCCGCAGCTTGTGGCCAGCGCATGTGTATGCGGGCAGTTGCTGCTGCCGATGCGTCCTCGGCTCCGTTTATCGGCCACCCCACGCGAGCCTTCGCGGCCACGGACATCGACAGCAGCCGCTTCCCTATCGTGCCTGCCGAAGCTCTCGACATGATCGTCGTACCGCTTGTAGCCTTCGACCGCGCCGGCGCACGCCTGGGCTATGGCGGCGGCTGCTATGACCGCTACCTGCCCATGCTCTCACCCACATGTCAAATCATCGGCATCGCCTTTGACGAGCAGCGTGTCGATGGCGTTCCTACCGATGCGCACGACCTGCCGCTACCCCACATCATCAGCGCCTAACGGCTGGCGCACCTCCCGACGGCCTAGTGTTCCTCGCCGGCGCGGGCCAGGTCGTAGGGCGTGGTCTGGTAGACGTAGTAGTTGAGCCAGTTGGTGTAGAACAGCTGAGCCTGGCTGCGCCAGACGTTACGCGGCTCGGCGGTGGGGTCATCGCCCGGGAAGTAATGCGCCGGCACCTGAGGGTTGAGCCCGCGCTTCACGTCGCGCTCGTACTCCAGGCGCAACGTGTCGGTATCGTACTCGGGATGACCAAATACAAAGAAGCGGCGGCTGTCGGTCGACTTGACGATGTACAGGCCAACCTCGTCGGACACGGCCACAACCTCAAGCTGCGGCTCGGCCTCCACGTCCTCGCGGCGCACATCGGTGTTGCGCGAATGCACGGCATAGAAACGGTCGTCAAAGCCGCGAACCAGCGGGCTTTGCGGCTTCACCAGATAATGCTCGAACACGCCGCTCGCCTTTGCCGGCAGGTCGTACTTCTGGATACCGTAATGATGGTAGAGCCCCGCCTGTGCGCCCCAACAAATGTGCAGCGTGGAGTGCACGTGCGTGGTGGACCAATCCATGATCTGGCAGAGCTCGGGCCAGTAGTCGACCTCCTCGAACGGCATCTGCTCCACGGGCGCGCCCGTGATGATCAGACCGTCGTAGTGGATGTCGCGGATGTCGTCGAACGTGCGGTAAAACGTCTCCAGGTGGCCGGCGCTCACGTGCGTGGCCTCGTGCGTCTTGGTGCGCAGCAGGTCCACCTCCACCTGCAGCGGCGTGTTGGAGAGTTTGCGCATGATCTGCGTCTCGGTGGCAATCTTGGTGGGCATGAGGTTGAGAATGAGCACGCGCAACGGACGGATGTCCTGGTGCAGCGCGCGGTACTCGGTCATGACAAAGATGTTCTCGCTCTCGAGCTGCGCGGCGGCAGGGAGGGCGTCGGGGATGCGAATGGGCATGGATGCTCCTTACGAGTCAGTTGCAGCTATGGTACAACGACCGGCCCCATCCGCGCGAGCGCATCGCCCAGCGATGCCGTCAGCGGCCCAAATCACTCCAAAAGTAGAAATTAAGGCATGTCCCAAAAATCTATGGCGCTTTAGCCTAGCAAAGTGACGGCAGGAGGCTACAATGGTCCGACGTGAAAAACTCGGCCGGAAGGATACTCATATGTACCAGACGCGTAAGATCGGTGTGGTCGGCCAAGGCCACGTAGGAGCACATGTCGCCAACAGCCTGCTTATGCAGGGCATTGCCGATGAGCTGTACCTGTGTGATATCAACGAGGCCAAGGTGACGTCCGAGGTCCAGGACCTGCGCGACTCCCTTTCGTTTGTCCCGTACAACACCAAGATCGTCAACTGCTACGACCACTACGAGGAGCTGGCCTGCTGCGACGTCATCGTCAACGCCGCCGGCAAGGTCGCGCTTGCCGCTGGCAACCGCGACGGCGAGCTGTTCTTTACCACCGACGCCGCCCGCACCTTTGCCAAGCGCATCGTCGACGCCGGCTTCGACGGCATCTTTGTGAGCATCTCCAACCCCTGCGACGTCGTGTGCACCGAGCTGTGGCACCTGACCGGCTACGATCCCAAGAAGATCATCGGCTCGGGCTGCGGCCTGGACTCCGCCCGCCTGCGCACCGAGATCTCCAAGAAGGTCGGCGTGAGCCCCAAGTCCATCGACGCCTACATGATCGGCGAGCATGGCTTTAGCCAGCTTGCAGCCTTTAAGGCCGCGACCATCGCCGGCAAGAGCCTTAACGAACTTCAGGCCGAGAACCCCGACAAGTACGCCTTCGACCACATGGAGGTCGAGGAGCTCGCGCGCAAGGGCGGCTATGTAACCTACCAGGGCAAGCAGTGCACCGAGTACGCCGTCGCCAACTCCGCCGCACGCGTCTGCGCCGCCGTGCTTCACAACGAGCACGCCGTGCTTTCCGCCTCCACGCTTATGACCGGCCAGTATGGCGAGGAGGGTATCTTTACCTCCCTGCCGTGCGTGATCGGCGCCGAGGGCGTCGAGGAGGTCTACACGCTCGACCTGTCCGAGCACGAGCTCGAGGGCTTCCACAAGAGCTGCCAGCACATTCGCGACAACATCGCCCAGCTCGACTGGTGGGACGCCGAGGCCTACGACGCAAAGTAGGCCGCTGGCTGCCGCAACCTTGCGAATCTAAGCGCGATACCAAGCGGGCCGCGCCGGAAATCCCCGGCGCGGCCCGCTTTTTTGACTCACGCAGTGCCCTTGCGAATCGAAGGTGAAAGGTTTTCCCGTTACCTAGTACTGCTCGATGCCCATGTAGCGACGGACCTCGGGGCTGTGGTCGAACACCTTGCCGCGAGCGGCGCGCAGCTCGCAGCTCATCGCATAGAAGAAGATCGGCTCCAGGAACGAACGCACGCTGGTGGGCACCTCGCCCACGCCGTACTCGAGCGCATCGAGCACCATGACCGTATCGGTGTGCGTGTTGAGGAACGCCAGCGCGCGCTCCTCCATGGGGCGGCACTCGCCCGATCCGAGCTGTACAAAGTAAAACACGCCGGGCTCGGTGGCCTCGAACGGGCCGTGGAAATACTCGCCGGAGTGAATGTAGCAGCAGTGCTGCCATTGCATCTCCATAAGCGAGCAGATCGCCATGGCGTAGGTCTGGCTAAAGTTGGGGCCGGATCCCAGGATGTAGAAGAACTTATGCTGCTGGCAGAGCTCGGCAAAGCGATCGCCCAGCTCGGCATTGACCTTCTCACGGGCAGCGGGCAGCAGCGCATCCATCTGCTTAAGGCCGGCGTACATGTCGGCGAGTGCCTCGTAGCCTTCCTGCTGGTCGAGCAGCTCGGCGGCGATCAGAGCGCCGATACCCTGCGGCACCTCGGCCTGTGACACGCCTTCGCCCCACGGATAGACCCAGGTGGCCCACTTGCCGTTATCGATCTTGGAGCCCTCGCAGTCGGTCATGGCCACGACCTCGGCGCCGGCAGCCAGCGCCATCTCGCAGCCGTCGACGACCTCCTGCGTGTTGCCGCTGTGGCTGCAGGCGATGACGAGTGACTTCTTGCCAAGACTCTTGGGAGCCATCAGGCAAAACTCGCGTGCCGTGTAGACCGTCGAGGCAAACGTGGTGGCCTCGCGCTTGAGCAGCTCGTTGGCCGGCATCAGGTCGATCATCGAACCGCCGCAGGCGATCCAAAAGACGTTCTCGATCTTGCCCTTGCGCTCGATAATTTCCTGAATCAGATCGTGTGCGTTCATGGTGATGCCCCTTCTTGTGTGGCGGCTTTGAACGACGGCAGCTCGTACCTGAGGTCGTTCTATGTTGTCCTATTTATAGCACGCACGACGACGCCCGTGAAGTCATTTCACCAAACTTGTTCCATGTTGTTCTATCTATGGACGTTAGATGTCGAACACGTAGCGCGAGCCCACGATCTTTTGGCGTCCGAGCAGCAAGGGCCGATCGTCCGCATCGGTAAAGTACGCCTCCATATAGAAGAGCGGCTCGCCGACCGGCACCTCCAACAGCGGGGCCGCCTGAGCATCGGCGAGCGCGATCTCCACGGTGCAAGGGTCGGACTTGAGCGGTGCGCGGCCTGAATGCTCGGCAACGAGCGCAAAGATCGAGTTATCGGTGAGGTCCTCGTCGGCAAGCGTCTGCAGATAGGGATGGTCAGCCAGCACAAAGGCGTTGTTCTCGAGCATGACGGGCACGCCGTCTGCCGTGCGCACACGCTCGACCACGATGAGCTCGCAGCCGGGTTCCACCCCAAAAAACGCCGCGTCCTCGCGCGTCGCCGCAACCACCGTGCGCGACACCAGGCGTGCTCCGGCCACCATGTCGTTGGCAGCGCAACCCTCGGAAAAGCTCTGAACGTCACCCTTCTGGACAATCTTGCGCTTGAGCTTGGGCGCGCACACGAACGTGCCCCTCCCCTGCTGGCGGTTGAGATACCCCGCGCGCGACAGCTCCTCAATGGCGCGGCGCACGGTGACGCGTCCCACACCATAGGACTTAGCGAGCTCCATTTCGGAAGGAATGCGCGAGCCGGATGCGTACACGCCACGCGCGATCTCGCCCTTTAGGTCGTCCATAACCTGCTGGTACAGCGGAACGGCGGATACCTCAGTGCGCTCGGTTTTATCGTCGAATGCCATCGTTACGCTCCATCCCGTGCATGCTCGGACTCAAACTCTTCAATCGCCGCCATAAACTGCTCGCCAAAGGCGTCGGCCTTTTTCTCGCCAATGCCGTTGACCTGGATAAGCTCGTCGCGCGTCTGTGGACGCAGGCGGCACAGACCGCGCAGGGCCTTGTCGGAAAAGACCATATACGGCGCCATTTCCAGCTCGGTCGAGATCTCCTTGCGCAGGGCACGCAGGCGCTCGAACAACTCGGCATCGTCGCCAACACGCGGGCGCTGATCCAGCTCAGCCTCCTCACGCAGCAGATCGACGGCGCGGCGGGCGCGGGCCGAGGCCTTGCGCTTGGACGCACGACGCTTAACGGTAAAGGCGAACGCCTCGTCCTCGACCTCGCCGGCACGCGGACCCAGCCCCACGACCGGGTACTGCCCCTGCGAGGTGGCCAGATAACCGCGGCCGCACAGCTGGCCGATGATGTCCTTGATGCGCCCGACCGATTCGCTCGACAGCTCACCGTAGCCGCGGTCCTCGTCCAGATGCATCTGGCGAATGCGCTCGGTGTTGCCGCCATGGAGCACGTCGGCGACCAGCGATTTGCCAAAGCGCATGGGGCGCGTGGCCACATAGCGCACGGCGGCGCGGGCCATATCGGTGACGTCCTCGACCTCGAACTGCGTGAGGCAGTTGCTGCAGTTGCCGCAGCCCTCGGCCTCGTCCGTGGCGGCGCTGCCCGTACCAGCCGCGGCATGCTCAGCCGCGGCCTCGTCGCCAAAGTAGCGCAGCATGTATTCGCGCAGGCAGCCGGTAGTATTGCAGTAGCCCTCCATCTGGCTGAGCAGGCGGTAGCGGTTCTGGAGCGCCCATGCGCGCTGCTCGTCGTCGAGCGCCTCATCGGCAGCATCGCCGCGGTCGATCAGAAAGCGACGCATGCGAAAATCGTTGCCGTTCCACAGCAGGTGGCAGCTGGCCGGGTCGCCATCGCGGCCGGCTCGACCCGCCTCCTGGTAGTAGGCCTCGATGCTCTCGGGCACGTTGTTGTGGATCACGTAGCGCACGTTGGGCTTGTCGATGCCCATACCAAAGGCGTTGGTGGCAACCATCACCTGGATATCGTCGTCGATAAAGGCACGCTGGCTTTGGCGACGGGCGTCGTTGCCCATGCCTGCATGGTAGCGGCCAACGCGAATGCCGCTGGGGCCCAGAGCCTCGGCAAGCTCCGCGGCCAGCGTGTCGACCGTCTTGCGGGTCGAGCAATACACGATGCCGCTCTCGCTCGAATGCGCAATCACGTAGTCGCGCACCCACGCGGTCTTGGCCTTGTCGCCCATCTCCTCGCAACCAAAGTAGAGGTTCTTGCGATCAAAACCCGTCACCACCGTCGCGGGGTTTTGCAGACCAAGCATCTGCTGAATGTCCGCGCGCACACGCTCGGTCGCCGTAGCGGTAAAGGCCGCCACGATGGGGCGCTGCGGCAGGGAATCGATGAACTCGCGAATCTGCAGGTAGGCGGGGCGGAAATCCTGACCCCATTGGCTTACGCAGTGGGCCTCGTCAATGGCCACGAGCGGCACGCCAATGCCGCCGTCCGCCGCGGCCTCCCGCGCAAAGGCCAAAAAACGCGGCTCGAGCAAGCGCTCGGGCGCCACGTACATAAGCTGGTAGCGGCCCTCGCGCGCCCGCTTGAGCACGGTGTTTTGCTGGGCCGGAGTAAGGCTGGAGTTGAGATAGCTGGGTCGCGCACCCGCCGCGAGCAACGCACGGGTCTGGTCCTCCATAAGCGACAGCAGCGGACTCACCACAAAGGTGATGCCGGGCAGCATGAGCGCGGGCACCTGGTAGCAAATGGACTTGCCGGCGCCCGTGGGCATAACACCCAGCGCATCACGACCGGCAAGGATCGCATCGACCATGCGGTCCTGTCCCGGGCGAAACGAGGTGTAGCCAAAATAGGCGCCGAGCGTGTCGAGCGCCATCTGCTGCATGCTATCGGTCATGGTTTCCTAACGTTCAAGTCATCTGCCGCCGATTATACGCCGCCACGCGGGCAGCAGCACACGGCCGCCGCCCAGACTAGTCGTTTAAGAACGCCCCCAACGGCTAATCTCTTGACAAACGCGGAATTATCGTAGGTTGAGCATAAGTCAGCGAAAACGCCCCTAGGCGAGCAAGGTGACGTGAAAGAGGAGGGAAGCGTACTTTTGTACGCGACCGACGATTGAACGTCAGATTGCCGCTTAGGGGCGTTTGCAGCGTCGACCGGTCCGCCGTTCGTTAGAACGGCGGAACCAAAGGCGCAGCGTCGAGCCGTTGCGCGGTTTGGAAAACCGCGCAACTAGAGCTACATCACCATGACGTAGCGGCTACCCACGTAGTACTGTTTGCCGAGCAAGACCGGCTCATCGTTGGGACCGGTAAAGCCGGCACGCAGGTTGAGCAGCGGATCGTGCGGAGCAATGCCCAGCTCGGCCGCCTGCTCGGTATTGGCGCGAACGGCCTCGACCGTGCGGTAGCCAACCGAGACAATCGGCGTTCCGCCAACACGCTCGACCTCGGCAAAAATCGACTTGTCCTCAAGATCGGCCGTCAACAGCTCACGGTAGGCGTCAAACGGCACAAAGATGTTCTCCTCAAAGATGGGCTCGCCGTCGGCTGTACGCACGCGCTTAATATGCAGCAGCAGCGCGTCCTTCTGCAGGCCAAAGAACTCCATCTCGTTTTGGCGCGCCGGAACGATCTGGCGATCGATCACGTGCGCACCGGCCTTCATGCCGTTGCCGGCACACAGCGCGGTAAACGTCTGCAGCGTCGAGGCGTGAAACTGGCGATTGATGTGCGGCGTGGAGACAAAGGTGCCGCGGCCCTGCTGCTTAACCAGGTAACCATCGGAGCACAGCTCCTCGACAGCGCGGCGCACCGTAATACGGCTCACCTCGTACTGCTCGGCTAGTTCAAGCTCGGACGGAATACGCTCCTTGGGTGCATAAACACCTTTCTCGATCGCATCCTTGATTTCGTCGTAAATCTGCTGGTAAAGCGGTGCATTTTTGGGCGCGGGCATATCTGATCACTCTTATCGAAATATCGAAATAACTAATACGTATATAACGTCTAGTTTCATGTTACCTCATATTGATAAAACGATACACCCTCCCTACCAAAAAGCGACAGCTTCATTTTGGTAGGTTTTATCTGGGCAAACGAGAGCCTCTCGAAAGCAACGGGGCTTTCGGGGGGCTCGTTCGGATGGGTTGCGCAGGACCGGCAAAATGCCAATACCCTACTTGCCGTCGTCCTGCTGCAGGCTGTCCTGTTCGCTGAGGCGCGCCTGCCTGCTGGCCATACGTGCGGGCTTGTCGGGATCGGGAACGGCCGTGGGCATGGGCTCGTCGACATGACCACCCCACCAGCCGCCCACAAAGTTGAGCGTGTGGAACACATTGATCACAGCGCCGGGGTCAACATCGCACACCAGCTTGATAATGTCCTGGCTCTCGTAGGTCGAGACAACGGTGTGCAGCAGGTACATCTTTTCGCGGCTGTATCCGCCGACGACCTCGGCGCAGCTAATGCCGTGCTGAAAATGGTTTACGTAGGCAGTCATGACCTCGTCTGCCTTACGCGTCGTGATCTGCAGCGTCACGCGATCGTAGCGACGATAGAAACTGTCGATGGTCTTGGTCGAAATAAACTGGAACACAATGGAATACGCCGCCTTGTCCCAGCCAAACATAAAGCCAAAGATCGCCAGGATAAAGCAGTTGAAACCAAAGATGACGCCCCAGATGGTCTTGCCCGTGTGGTTGGAAACCCACAGCGCGATAAAGTCGGTGCCGCCGGTGGATGCGCCGGATTTAAGCGCGATGGCAGCGCCCAGACCCGAGACCACGCCGCCAAAAATGATTAGCATGATCTTGTCGCCCAAAAATGGAGCGAAGTGAAAGACGTTGAGGAACAGCGACGAGAGCACGACCTGCATCATCGAGAAGATGACGAAGCGCTTGCTGATGCCGCTCCAGCATAGGAGCGCCACGGGGATGTTGAGCGCGAGCATACCGAGCGAGATGTCGATGTGAACGCCGCCCAGCGAGGTAACGCGATCGAGCAGGACCGCAACGCCGGTGAGGCCGCTCGGAAGCAAGTCGGCGGGCTGAATGAACGCCTGGATCAGGAATGTCTGGAGAACGGCGGAAATCGTGACCGCCACGGCAGTAATAGCGCGGCGGACGATGGTGAGGCGGCCGAGTACGAGCACTCGGTCCGTGAGCTGATCGATGGCGTTCGCCACGCAGGCTCCTTTCGAAGGCAGATGTAGTTGTGGGGTATGTCCGCGATTGTAGCATGGAGCGTGCGGGGGCGCTTCAATTCACCCTCTCTCGACAACCAAAGCGGGACCAGCAACCCCACGACCAAAGGCCCAAATTACAAGTGAGTAGACTTTACGCGACCTGCAGAGCACACCCAAAACCGCCACCCCTGTGACCTGCGGTTTTACTAGAGCAGATGCGCTTTGTGCTCGTCCTGCACCAAAAAGTCTACTCACTTAATCCGAATCGAAGCCAAACGGATCCAAATAGATGACAAATTAAGCCAATCCGCAGCAAAAGACGCGTGAATCAGTGCTTCTCGCGGCGGATTGACGCTACAAAGCGGCCAAAATGTCGGTCAGATTATCAATAACGGCATCGGCTCGCGATTGATCGAGGTTGACGCCCTCGTGCGGACGCAGTGCCAGGACGCGGGCGCCGGAACGTTTGCCAGCCTCGATCCCCAAAGGCGAATCCTCGATAACCAGGCACTCGGCAGGCTCCACCCCCAGCGCCTCCATGGCACGCAGGTAGATCTCGGGGTCGGGCTTAAACGCACTGCACTCGTGACCGCTGATGGTGTAGTCCAGCACGTCGGCGATACCGGCAATCTCCACCAGCTCGTCGATCAGCTCGCGATAGGACGAGCTCGCGATGGCGCACTTCACGCCGCGCTCATGTAGCTCACGCATCACCGGTTCCGTCTGCTCGTTGAGCAGCTCGGCATACGGAACGGGGTGGTCCGGGCTATAGACCTGCTTGTACTCCACGCGCAGACGCTCGCGCAGCTCAATATCGTCGGGCACCAGCGCCTCCCAAATGGCGGGCTCGTTAGACCCCGAAAGATCGGGGATCTCGTCAAAGTGGAACCCCTTCTCTTCCATAAACGCCACGCGACGACGGTTGTAGAACCACTCGGTATCGACCAGCACGCCGTCCATGTCAAACAGCACTGCCTTGATCATACGCATCTCCTCCCACCTGCCAAAAAGGGACAGGTTTATTTTGGTAGGTTTTATCTGGGATTTGCGACGCGACAGACACGCCCTCCCCAAAGCAAAAAGGGGACGGGGCGCAAACCCCATCCCCTCTCAATCAACCCGTAAGGTCTACTTACTTGTGATTAGTAGGAAAGCTTCCACATGTAGCGACGCATGGTCAGCGGGTGCTGACGGGCCTCGGCGATCTGGTTGCCGTACTCGCGCATAACGGCGAGGTGCAGCAGCGGGTTGAAGTAGGTGACGACGCTCGCGGGCACGGCGTCGGCCAGGCCGTAGTCCTTGGAGTCAATCAGAGCGACCTTGGCGCCCATGCGCTCAAGGAAGGTGAGGGCGCGAGCGTCCATCGGACGGGTGGCGCCATCGGACATGAAGAAGACGTAGGGCTTACCCTCGGTGGAAACCTCGAACGGGCCGTGGAAGTACTCGCCGGTGTTGTAGGCGGCGGCGTCGATCCACTGCATCTCGGTGAACAGGAAGGCGGCGTGAGAATAAGCCATCTTCTCGGAGGCACCGGAAGCCATGAAGTAGATCATCTTGTCGTCCTTGAAGTCCTCGGCGAACTTCTTGGCGAGCTTCTTGCAGTGCTGAGCGGCGTTCTCGCAGAGATCGAAGACGTTGGTGAGGCCGGTGATCATGTCCTCGTAGTGGTCATAGCCCTCGGTCTGCTGAAGGATCTCGACAGCAAGAGCGATGGCGTAGCCGGGCTTCTCGCACTTGGCAGCGAAGTTGGCGTGGAAGCCGTGAACGATGACGTAGTCAGCGTCGACGGTCAGGGCGGAGCCAGCCTTGTTGGTGAGGGAGACGACCGGGCAATTGTGCTTCTTGGCGGTCTTGTTGGCCTCGACGGTCTCGGGCGTGGAGCCACCGAGGGAGCAGGTGATCACGAAGGTGTGCTCGTTGACCCAGGAAGGCGTGTCGTAGTTGAACTCGTTAGCGGTGAAGATCTGAACGTTCAGCTTGTCCGTGTTGTTGGCCAGGAAGTACTTGGCGGGGTAAAGGTCGGACATGGAAGCACCGCAGCCGACGAAGGCGACGCTGTGGATCTCGTGGTTGGACAGGACGTCAGCGACGATCTGCTTAGGGAGGTTAAGGTCGATCTCGTACATCTGACACATTCCTTTCGATTTTTGCGGCGCCACATTGCCGAGCGCTCGCAGGGTTACCGTGGTTTGGACCGAGTCGCCGGCCCGTTGAGGATGTGTCAAAGGAACTGTCCCTTTGACACATTTAGGGATGGAAGCCTGCCTGGGGTATGGGATGTCAGGCAGGCTCCCCGGGGAAAGCGATTAGACGCTTGATCGCGACTAGGCCAGGATGCCGGCCGCGGAGAGGGCGATGCCGCCCACGATGGCGATCACGAGAAGCCAACCGGTGTTGACGTTCTTCTTGATGAGCCAGTACATAAGGCCGGTGAGGCCGAGGGAGATCATCTGGGGCATCATGCCATCCAGGATGTCCTGGATCACGACGGTGCCGTCAGCGAACTGCAGCGGGGTGGTGGCGCCGATCAGCGTGGCGATCATGCCGCCCACGGACATAAGGCCCACGATGCCGCAGACATACATGAGCTTCTCCATGAGGTCGCCGCCCTGAAGCTTGCTCAGGTACTCGTGGCCACCCTGATAGCCCATCTTGGCTGCGAACCAAGTGATCAGCACGGAGGGCACGATGGAGATGAGCATGGCCAGGATCGGGCCCATGATGGAGCCCTGCTGAGCCAGCTGAACGCCCAGACCAAAGGCGATAACGCGGATGGTGCCCTGGAAGAAGGAGTCACCAATACCGGAAAGCGGGCCCATGAGGGAGGTCTTGACCGCGTTGATCGAATCGGGGTCGAAGTTCTCGGGATCCTTGGCGTACTCCTCCTCCATGGAGGCGGCGAGGCCCAGGATGAAAGCGCTCGTCTGCGGGGTGCAGTTGTAGAACGCCATGTGACGGTGGTAAGCCTCTTTCTTAGCAGCGAGCTGCTTGGGGTCGGACTCATCCGGATAGAGGCGATCGAGCGTGGGAACCATACCGTAGAGGAAGCCCATGTTCATCTGACGCTCGTAGTTCCAAGAAGCCTGGATGGCCCAGGAGCGCCAGAAGAACTGGCTGACCTTCTTGTTCAGGGACACGTCCTTGGTTGCGGTTGCCATAGTGTGTTCCTCCTTAGTCTTCGTCGTCTTCGAGCGGATCGTAGTCGGAATCGACACCGGCGGCTGCATGGGAACCGTTGAACTTGAAGCCCATGAAGACGACAGCCAGGCACACACCGATCAGAGCGACCGCGATGACGGACAGGTTGAGGTAAGCGGCGAGCAGGAAACCGATGAACAGGAACGGAGTCATACCCTTCTTGATCATCATGGTGAGCAGCAGGGCCAAGCCGTAGGCGGTCATGATCTTGGTCGAAACGTTAAGACCAGTGGACAGCCACTCGGGAACCATGTTGACGATGGCCTGAACCAGGTCGGTGCCAACAAAAACGGCGAGGAAGATCGGCAGGAAGTACATGACGGCGTACAGACCGGAGCCGGCGCAGATGTGCATACGGTAGGCGGTCTTGAACTTTCCGTTATCGATCGCGCTATCTGCCACATGGGTGAGGGCGGCGATGATGGAACGGAACACGATGCCGAGAAGCTGACCCAGGACGGCGACCGGGATGGCGATCGTCATGGCGGTCTCGGCGGAAGCATCGGTCAGGCACGCAAAGGCAGCGGCCACGATGCCGCCCAGGACCATATCGGGCGGAACGGCGGCGCCGACCTGCACCAGGCCCATGGACACGAGCTCGACGGCGGCACCGACGGCAAGGCCGGTGGGCACATCGCCCAGCAGCAGACCGACGAGCGTAGCGCCAACGAGGGGCTGCTCGAAGTTAAGACGACCGAGCAGGCGGGAGTCCCACATGCAGAACACGCCGACGAGGCCGACGAGCACCGCACTGATGAACGTATTCATACCCTTCTCCTTTCAGTCAGGCAAAAGCCTGGTTGATTACAGCTTGGCGTCGATGTCGACGCTCTGATACGTAGGGGTCTGCTGGACGTAGAGCTTAATGCCCATGTCGAGCAGCTGGTTGACGTCGGCCTTCTGGTTGGCGTCGAGGAAGACGGAGCTGTCCTTGCCGCCGACCTGATCGGCACCGTCGTGGTTGGCGGTGGCGCCCAGGTTGATGGCGTCGAGCTTGTAGCCCTGGCAGAACTGCAGCATCTCGGCCGTGTTGCCAAAGACGAACATGACGCGCTCGCCGAGGGTGTTGAGCTTGTCCATCTTGGCGAGGGCACGCTCGACGGTGAAGACGTTCAGGCGCACGCCCTGAGGCTTGGCCAGCTTAAGAGCGCCCTTCTTGATGTCATCGTTGGCGGCAGCGTTGTCGACGACGATGATGCGCTCGGCCTGAACCTTGGTGGTCCAGGTAAAGACGACCTGGCCGTGCAGCAGACGGTAGTCAAGACGTGCGAGGACGATCTTGGCGGGACCGGAGCTGTGACGGGGCGCCTTTGCCTTCTTAGCGGGAGCCGCGGGAGCCTCGACCGGCGCGTTGGGGTTGGTCAGACCGGTGCGGGCCTCGTTGATGAGGGCCGCGAGCTCGGCGCCCTTGACGGGAACGGGGCTCATAGCGAGCGTGAGCGCCAGCGGAATGTTGAAACCACTGACAACCGTGAACTTCGTGCCGTTCTTGGAAAGCTCGACCATGTTGTTGTTGACCGAGCTGCCGAGCATATCGGTCAGCACATAGACGGTGTCGTCCGCGTTGAACGTGGCGATCATGGCGTCCACCTTATCGGTGATAGGCTCCTTGTCGTCACGAGCAAGCGACACGACGTGGACGTTCGACACGTCGCCGAGAACCATCTCGAGCGTGTCTTTGGCGCCTGCGGCCAGGCCGCCATGAGATGCGAGAATGATCTGATTCATCTTGCCTCCTCCTTTTCGTTATGGTCATTATAACGTCTTATACGTTGCTTATATTGCTAATTAGTATAAAGACCGTTTGCGGGTGAAAATCGACCGTTCGCGGGTTTAACGCACTTGAAACGTGGGAGCTGGGCAGGCCGGCGACGGCGGGATAACCCCAGGTCGGACGCCGTGCGCAACCCCCTATCGCACGAAGTACCAGGGGCTTTCTTGCACGGTGGGCTCCAAGGCAATGCCCGTGCGTTCCTTAAACAGATCCATGTCCTGAGATTTTTCGGTCCACCACGCGTTGGGCTTAAAGGTCATGCTCTCAACGACATGACCGACAAACACACTGTTGCGCAGCTTGGAGAAGTCGGTGTTCATAATCAGGATGGACGCGAGCACCAGCACAATGCCCAGGACCTTGATCGCGCCGGCGGGCTCGGCATAGACACCAATGCCCACCAGTACGGTGACGACCGTCTCGAAAGACATTACGACGGGAACCTTCGATGTCTCGAGTCCCATGGACAGACCCTGCATATATAGGATGTAGGCCACGGCTGTGGGGATGAGTCCAAAACCAAGGAACAGCAGCAGCAACTGTGGCGACATTGCCGCGGCGACATCCGGCCACGGAGCCGCGATAGCTGCCATAACCGCACCGCCAAAAACAAAGCCCCAAAACGTGACAGCCAGCGGGTGGACCGTCTTGGTTGCTATCCGGCTAAACACCGCGAGTGACGCACCACAAAGGCCTGCAATCACGCCCGACGTGACGCCCCAAACCGAAAAATGAAAACCGGAAAGGTCACCATTGGTCACTGCAAGCACGCAGCCAACGATGTTAAAGACAATGGCAACGAGCTTGTTGGGGGTCACGTCCTCGCGATAAAGCACGCGGCCGAGCATGACGCCAAACACCGGCGAGGTGTAGAGCAGCACCGAGGCCGTGGACATGCCCACCTCGCCCATGCACTCGTAATAGCAGGTGTTGGCGGCGGCCAAACCGACGATACCGACAAGCGCGCAGGGAACGAGCTCTTTAGGACTTGCCTTGAACAGAGCCAGCGGACCCTGAGCCACGGTAGACCCCTCACCCGGACGGCAGCCCATAAACATCAGGACCGGCGCCAAGATAAGCGCTCCGACCAACAAGCGAAAGGCAGCCATGCTCTGGGACGAAACGCCCATGGCCGAGATGCCGTTTACAAAGATTCCGATGCTGCCCCACATAAGCGCGGCGATCAGCACCAGCACATAGCCCAGATTGCTTTTCTTCAACGCAGCCTCCTCGGTATTGTTTCCAATATGTTTCACACTACGTTATAGTCGTTATATACATTTTTCAAGACACAAATCGGCGAGCGGAAAAATCTGCTCTACCGCTACAACCCATTGGTGCAAAGGGGTCAGGTTCATATGCGCCAACTTGGTGCAAAGTAACCTGTCCCCAATGACTAGGACTGTCCCCAAGTGCCGAACGTCTCCAAGTGCCGCATCTGGGCCAAGGCGACGCCGATGCTTTGGCAACGCCAGCGAAAACCCACCTGAGCGAGCAAGGTGCCTTGAAGCGAAGCGGCATTGACCTTCTGGTCATGCCGCTGAAGCTGAAAGGCAGATTGCCGCTCAGGTGGGTTTGCAGCGTCGAGCCGTTACGGCGTTTGGTAAAACGCCGTAACTAATAATCCAGCTTCCACATGTAGCGGCGCGTCATGTAGTCCTTGTGGGTGACGGCAGAGAGCGCGCGCATGTACACGTTGTTTAGGATCGGCGCAAAGATCAGGTGGTTGAAGTACTCGCTCACGCTGTCCTTGATGTCGTTGAGGCCAAGCTCCTTGGCGTCGAGCTGATAGACGCGCTCGCCACCGTACTGGTTGACGAAGCGGATGCCGCGCTCGTCGTTGCAGCGGCTGCGGCCGACGCTGATGAGCTGGAACAGCGAGGTGCGCTTGTCCAGGATCTCGAAGGGACCATGGAAGAAGTCGCAGGTGTTGATGGTGCAGGAGTCGATCTGCAGCATCTCCTGCACGTTGCAGATGCTAAAGACGTAGGCGGCACCAAAGAGCGGACCCTGAGCCATGACGTTGATGCAGGGCTTGTCGGCGTTCTGCTCGGCCCACTTGGCAGCGAGCGGACGGGTGTACTCGACGGCCTTGCGATAGATGGGGTCGACCAAGTCGAACGCGGCCATAGCGGTCTCGTACTCGGCATAGCCCTCGGTCTGCTGCGTGAGCTCCATGGCGATCATGGTCACGACGGCGGAGTTGGTGCGGCCCATGCAGGACTCATCGACGGCCAGGCTGTCGTACTGGATCTTGTAGTCGCAGACCTCGGTGAGGCCGGACTCGTCAACATAGATGGCGATGGTGCTGGCGCCGTGGTCCTTGGCGACCTGGGCGGCAACGATGGTCTCCTTGGTGCCGCGCATGGACACGACGACGGCCAGGGTGTTCTCGTTGACGTAGGCCGGGGTGGCGTGCACGAACTCGTTGCTGGTGTAGCTGGAGCTCACGACCTGCGTGGCCTCGTGCTCCATAAAGTACTGGGCAGGATAGTTGCCGCCGTTGGATCCGCCGGCGCCAATCCACACGACGCGCTTGATGCCGCCCTTGTCAGCCTTGTCAGCCAAAACCTGGGAGACGACGTCCTTAACCTGTTCCTGAGTAGTCATCGTGCATCAGCCTTTCTTCTCGTTTGATGCTCTCGATGGCATACAAGTTACATACATGTTTTGGTTATGTCGACTAGTTGTATGCTATATTTGTCTTAGATATTTTGCTGATGCGGTTTTCGACAACTGGCTACCAGCGGTTTTGTTGTTGTATTGAATATATGCTTGCTTAGATAGGCATACAAGTTAGATACAGGTTGATCACATGAACGCTTCGTCTAAAAAGAAACTGAGCCAATACGAGCGCTTGGCGGGCATGTTGCGTGACCGCATCGCCGCCGGCATCTACGCACGCGAAGACAAGCTGCCGTCCGAGATGGAACTCATGGACGAATCGGGGCTGTCGCGCAGCACCGTGCGCCACGCCCTTAAGGTTCTCGTTGATGAGGGTCTGGTTCGAACCGAGCGCGGGCGCGGCGCCTTTGTGGCCGACACGCCCGCGCTCCTCGAGAACAACCTGATGTTTTCGAGCTATACCAAGCAGGTCGAAGGCCAGGGCATGAAGCCCACCACGCGCACCGTGGACTCGGGCTTTGCCAAGGCGGCCGGCAGCATAGCTAAATTCTTTGACGCCGCCGTGGGCAGCAAGCTCGTCAAACTTGTCCGCCTGCGCTACCTGGACGACGCGCCGCTGTGCCTGGAGACAACCTACCTGCCGCCAAGCTTCGAGACGCTCATCGACCGCGATATCAACGGTTCGCTCTACGCCACGCTGCGCCAGGAATTCCATCGCGCGCCGGCACAGGGGCATAAGACCTTTGAGGTGTGCTATGCCTCGCAAAACGAAGCGTTTTTGCTCAACGTTGAGCGCGGGCAGGCGCTGATCCTGATCACCGACTACGTCTACGACACCGACGGCCGACCGCTCCATGTCTCCAAGCGCATCCAGCGCACCGACCGCGCCAAATACACCGAACCCATCGGCTAACCTGTCAAAATAAACCTGTCCCTAAATGGTAGGTTTGGGGAGGTCGGGGAACCAGGTTGGCTTGGGTTGGTTGGGTGTGCGCTCGGCCAGGACCAACTCCATCCAGCACATGTCGTACCAGCGGCCGAACTTTTGGGCACAGCGGTCGAAAGCACCCACCAAGCGATATCCCATATGGGCATGGAAGTCCTGACTGTTGTGCGTCAGGTACTCGTCGTCCTTATCGTGCGGCACGGCGATGAGCGCGCACATGTTGGTGATGCCCATCGCGACCAGGCATTGTTTGAGCGCATCGTGCAGCTTGCGGCCCAGCCCGCCGTGACGCACGTCGCGCGCCAGGTAGATCGACGTCTCGACCGACCAGTCATATGCCTCGCGGCTGTTGAGCGGACTCACATAGGCATAACCTACCGGACGCCCGTCCAGCTCCATCACCAGATACGGATAGCGCTTGAGCGTACGCTCGATGCGCCCGGCGAACTCCTCAACGCCCGGCACCTCGTATTCGCAGGTAATCGCCGTCTGGCGCACATACGGCTCATAGATGGCAAGCAACGCCGGCGCATCATCGGGCGTCGCCAGGCGAATCGTCGGCTCGGACATCTCGGTCATACAACCCTTCCCCCTCAAAAACAGAGGCCGCCTTGCGCCAAACCCAGCGCAAGGCGGCCCCCCCCGTCATTACATCAGGCTACAGGACAGCCGCCAACGCGTCGATATCCTCCTGCGTCGTGGCCCAGCTGGTGCAAAAGCGCACCACCGTGTGGGTCTCGTCGTACTTTTCCCAGTACTCAATCGCCGCATGCTCGCGAATGCGCGCCATGTCCTCGTTGGGCAGAATCACGAACTGCTGGTTAGTCGGCGTCTCCAAGAAGAACCGGTAGCCGTGCTCGTGCAGCACGCGACGAAGCGCCTGCGCGGTTTCGATCGCCTGACGGCCAATCTCAAAATACAGGCCATCGGTAAAGAGCGCCTCAAACTGCACGCCCGTCAGGCGGCCCTTGGCCAACAGCGCGCCGTGCTGCTTAATGCGCGGAATGGGATGCGCCGGGGCGTGCATGCCGCAGAACACCACAGCCTCGCCGCAGAGCGCGCCGCACTTGGTGCCGCCGATGTAGAACACGTCGCACAGCTGCGCCAGCTCGGGCAGAGCAATGTCGCACTCATCGGCCGCCAACGCATAGGCCAGACGGGCGCCATCCACAAACAGCGGAATCTCGCGCTTCTGGCACACTGCGTGAATCGCCGCGAGCTCGGCCTTGGAGTACAGCGTGCCGTACTCAGTCGATAGGCTCACGTACACGGCACCTGGGAACACCGTGTGCTCGTAGCTCTCGTTTTCGTAGAACACCTGGATATAGCTCTCGAGGTCCTCGGCGTGCATCTTGCCCTCGTAGCCGGGAATGGTAAGCACCTTGTGGCCGCCAAACTCGATGGCGCCCGCCTCGTGACAGGCGACGTGGCCAGTCTCAGCAGCAACGACGCCCTCGTACGGCGCGAGCAGCATGTCGATTACCGTCGCGTTGGTCTGCGTGCCGCCCACCAGCAAAAACACATCGGCATCGGGCGCCTGACAGGCCTCGCGGATGAGCTGCTTGGCACGCTCGGTGTGCGCATCGGTACCGTAGCCGGGCTGCGGCTCCATATTGGTGTCGACGAGCGCCTGCAGCACTGCCGGGTGTGCGCCGTGGGAATAATCGTTGTTGAACGCGAGCATGGCAATCCTCTCTTACCGGGTATCGGCCAGATGATTCAAACGGAGCTATTGTACGCCGTTGGGATAGGCAATGCGCGCGGCGAGACACTCAAGCGCCAGCACCAGGGCAAAGCCGCAGCTCACGTCGCTCAAAAAGTGTGCGCCAATCACGATGCGACCAAACGCGACGAGCGCCGCGACGGCCGCCGCCACCCAAAAGACCACGCGACGACGCGAAGGCTTTTCCTTAAAGGCCGCCGCGGGAAGCCCGGCGAGCATAAGGCCAATCGCCGCGTGCGCCGTGTGTCCACTCGCGAACGACTTAAAGCCGTCCTTGATTACGCCGGCCGCAATATAGCTCCACTTGTCGGGGTTGCCGATTACCCACCACGGCTGAAACTCGAGCCCCTGCGTCACCTCGATCACGCGCATGCGCGGGCGCGACCACAGCGGCTTGACGATCACGTTGAGGATAATGGCCTGAGCGACCCACACGGCAAGCACCATCAACGCCCAGCGCGTGAGCTCGTCAGGCTCGGTCGCGCACGTGAGGCGATAGACGATAAGGTTGGCGGCGATCACCAGCACAAACGTCAGCACCAGCTGAACGGCAATGAGTTTACCGCCAACCCGCAGGGACGAAACGATCTCGTAGCCGGCCAGGCCAACGTTGACGAGGATGCCGAGCACGGCGAGCCATTTGCTCCCCCTGGAGTCGGGACGCACCGCGCGTACGAGCATAACGCCCGCGACGCTTGCCGTCAGCTCGAACGGCAGCTCGCCGGCGGCCTCGATAAGGCGACCGTACATACTGCCGATATTGAACAGCGCGCTCGAGATCTGATAATCAAAGAAACTGCCAACGCCCAGACAAAGGCACAGGACAACCGCGATAATGGCGACATCTTTCTTATAGATGTATCCGAACATGCTTTCCTTTCGGTCGGGCGAAGGGTCGACCCGCAACATGGTGGGGCAAAGATAGCTTTGTCCCATAAATACCCTTACAGGTTGAGCATAAGTGAGCGAAAACGTTCCATTTGTGGCAAGGTGGCCCGAAGGAGGAGGGAAGCGTACTTGCGTACGCGACCGACGAGTGAGGGTCAGATTGCCCAAATGGAGCGTTTGCAGCGTCGACCCGCTAGTCGTCGTCGCTAGCACCCAACTGCTGCAGCAGCATGAGCGCCGCGGCCACGGGGCCGGTGCCGTCGTTGGCGTCGAGACCGCGACCCAGGCCGCTGCCCGCGCCGGCGCCCGCCTTGTAGGGCACCGACAGCTTGCGGCTCTTGGGGAAATTCACCGCGCCATAGCGGGTCTTAAGCTCAAAGGCCACCTTCTTGGGCACGTCGACGCCCAAAAACGTGATGCGGCCGCCACTGAGCGTGACGCTCTCGAGCCCCAGGCGCTCGCCGCGAATGCGGATACGCGCGCGATTGAACAGGTTGAGTCCCGCCAGCGGCAGCTCGCCATGCGCAGCCTCGGTCTCCTCCTGCACCTCATCGATGCTCTCTAGGTCCTCGGCCGCTGCGAGCTTACGGTACACGAGCACGCGCTGGTCCACCGCCGGCAGGTACTCCTCGGACAAGAAGTAGTCGGCCGGCAGGTTAATACCCACGCTCGCCGCCTCCACGCCGGCGTCGTCATCGCCGCGCGCCTCGGCCACGGCCTGGCCCAGCATCTGCGTAAACAGGTCAAAGCCCACGCTCGACAGGTTGCCGTGCTGCTCGGCGCCCATAAGCGAGCCGGCGCCGCGAATCTCCAGGTCGCGCATGGCGATGCGCATGCCGCTGCCCAGGTCCTGGAACTCGGAAAGTGCAGTCAGACGCGCCGTGGCCTCTTCGGTGAGCGGTAGCTCGCCCGGGAACATAAAGTACGCGTAGGCCTGCGTGGCAGAACGGCCCACACGGCCCTTGAGCTGGTAAAGCTGTGCTAGACCCAGGCGCTGCGAGTCCTCGATGATGAGCGTGTTGGCGGTCGCGTTGTCGATGCCGCTCTCCACGATGGTCGTGGCGATGAGTACATCGATCTTTTTGGTCGCGAACTCGATCATCACGTCCTCGACCTCGCGCGGGCTCATCTTGCCGTGCGCCACACCCACGCGCGCCTCGGGCGCGGCCTCGTGCACGCGCGCCACGGCGTCGTCGATGGTTTTGACGCGGTTGGACACGTAGTACACCTGACCGCCGCGACCCACCTCCAGGCGAATCGCCGCACTCACCACGTCGGGGTCGTACTCCCCCACGTGCACGATCACGGGACGACGCCCGGTCGGCGGCGTCGTGATCAGGCTCATGTCGCGCACGCCGCTCGTGGCCATCTGCATGGTTCGCGGAATCGGCGTGGCCGAGAGCGTGAGCACGTCAATCTGCTCGCGCAGGTTCTTGAGCTGCTCCTTGTGCTGCACGCCAAAGCGCTGTTCCTCGTCGATGATCACCAGGCCCAAGTTCTTGGGGTTCACATCGGCCGAAAGCAAGCGGTGCGTGCCGATGAGCACATCGATCGTGCCCTCGGCAAACGCCTTGAGCGCGCGCTTCTGCTGCGCCGGCGTGCGGAAGCGGCTGAGCACCTCGACCTCGAGGCCAAACGGGGCAAAGCGCTCAAAGAAGGTCTCGTAGTGCTGCTGGGCCAGAATGGTCGTGGGACAGAGCACCATGACCTGACGGCCGGAGTCCACACACTTAAACGCCGCACGCAGGGCGACCTCGGTCTTGCCAAAGCCCACGTCGCCGCAGAGCAGGCGGTCCATGGGCTTGGGCGCCTCCATGTCGGCCTTAATATCGGCGATGGCCTCCAGCTGGTCGCGCGTCTCGTCGTAAGGGAAGCTCTCCTCCATCTCAATCTGCTCGGGCGTGTCGGGCGGGCAGGCGATACCGGTAATCGACGAGCGGCGCGTATACAGGTCGACCAGGTCAAACGCCAGCTTTTTGGCGTTCTTGCGCGCCTTGTTGGTAGCGCGCGTCCAGTCGGCTGTGTTGAGCCTGGTCAGGCGCGGCTTGTCGCCGTCGGGGCCAACGTAGCGCGTGATGCGGTCGACCTGCTCGAGCGGCACGTAGAGCTTGTCGCCATCGGCATATTCCAGCAAAAAGTAGTCGCGTTCCTTGCCGCCCACTTCCTGGCGCGCGATCTCGCTAAAGAGCGCGATGCCGTGGGTAGCGTGCACCACGTAATCGCCCGGCTTAAACGGGAACGTGATCTGCGTAATGTCCACCTTGCGGCGGCTGCGCGCGCGGTTGGCGTCCATGCGGGCGTTGAGGTCGGCGATCGAGAACACGGCCAGGTTGGCATCGGGCACCACCACGCCCTGCGGCAAGGCGGCATCGACAAAGGTCACACGTCCGCGCGAAATAGTGGGCACGGCGGCGCCGGCGGCAGCCTGCGCGGCGCCCGCCTCGAGCGAGCGGGCGTTGAGCGCGTCGGCCTTACGCTCGCGAATGGAAGCATGAGCCTCCTGGCGTGCGGCACGGTCGGCGGAATCCGCCGCTGCCACGCGAACGCGGTCGCCGATAGCGCCGACATTTTCGGGCGCCGCGGTCAGCGATTCCTCAAAGGTAACGCCCTCGTCGCCAAAGGTGAGCTCCATCGACTCGCGCGCACCGCGGTCGGGGATGGCAAACACGCAGGCATAGCGCTTGCCCACGACCTCCTGGATGCGCGTCATAAAACGGTTGTCCGAGCCTGCGATGGCCGGCTGCTCAATCTTGAGCTCGGCCGTCACCGCACCGCCGGCACGGATGAGGCTCACGTAGTTCAGGCGCTGCTGGGCACCAAAATCGAGCTGTTGGGCGCGCACGTACAGACCATCCAGGCGGTCAATCCCTGCCTCGCCGGCACGGGCCTCAATATCCTCGTAGGCGCGCAGACAGTCGTCGAACAGCGAGCGCGGCTCGGACAGAACCACGAGTGCCTTGCCGCTCACGTGCGCCAACGGGCTTACGGTCTGGCCGTACATCACCGGCAAAAAGCGGTCGAGCTCGGGCGTGACGATGCGCGCATCCACCATCTCGAGCAGCGCCGCCAGCTTGCTGTCGTCCTGGCTGGCGCGATAGAGCGCCACATGCATGTTGTGGACGGCATCGTCGGTAAGCGCCAGCTCGCGGCAGGGGAAGATCTCGATACTGTCCTCGTTGCCGATGGTTTGGCCCGTGGAGCTCACCATACGGCGGATGCGGTCAATCTCATCGCCGAAAAACTCAATGCGCACGGGCGCCTTTTCCTGCGCGGGAAACACCTCGACGGTGTCACCGTGCACGCGGAACAGACCGGGCGCATCGGCGGCACCGGCATTGGTGTAGCCCATGCCCACCAGGCGCTGCGGCACCTCGTCAAAGGGAATCTCCTCGCCCACCGCAAAGGTCGTGGACTCCCAATAGCGGCTCTCGACCGGCGGCACGCAACGCAGCAGCGCGCGAGCCGAGGCGACCATGATGCAGTTGTCCCCGCGCACGATGCGCCCCAGCGCCTCGCAGCGCTGCGCTACCACGGCGTCGTCGGGCGCCTGCTCGCGCCACGGATAGTCCTTACGCTCGGGAAAGCGGCACACGTGCGCCAGGCCCACATAGGCGGCAAGGCTGCGCGCGGCGCGATCGGCCGCATCCTCGCCGCTCACAATGTAGACCGTCGGGCGCGGACGACGCGCAAACTGGGCGGCCGCCATAAGCGTGCGGCCCGACTGAGACACGGCCAGCGTCACGTCCTCGCCAGAATCGAGCCCGGCCTCGACGGTCTGCAGCGCCTCGGCAGTGTAGAGCTGCGCGGCTATACGGTGAATGAGCATGCTGTTCCTCCGGCATTGCAACGCCAAAAGCCCGCCGAGGCAAGCTCGGCGGGTCGTTCGTCAAATTCGTTGCCTGTCATGGTAGCGCATGGAGAGGACTCCGGCTCAAGCGTACGCCCGGCCCCGCAACAAAAACGCCAGATAGAACCGGGCTCATCGGCTTCGCCAAAATCTCCCCGTCACTTCGAACGCCGCAACCACGGAAGGTGCCCCAAGAAACGGCTATTCCTCAAAAAAGCTCGCAACGTTCAAGCGGCTCGTCCACTCGCCTATGGTGTTGGCAAAGCCGACGCGTGTGTACACGCCCGCGAAACGACCGCGATACAGGTACAGGCCTTCCATATTAGAAGCGGGCGCAAAACCGAGATCATCCACAAGTCCTTTGGGTGCCTCTCCTCGATGCGGCCCATTGACAAGCGTTCCGCGCAAGCAGGGAGTCTGATACTGCTGAGCATACTCCTGTACAATCGCCCCAGCGGCCGCAGCGCGAGCAAGCACCTGGGACCATTCCCGTTCCGTGGCATCCAAGCCGGCAACAACGCCAACCGCGTTGTAGCCGCCGCACGGCTTGACAATCCATCGATCCTTTTCGGCAAATCTCGACAACTGGGCGCTTTCGTCCAAAATCTCGGTATAGGGCACATGCTCCCGTACAAACGATTGCTCCTCCGGGCTCAACAAGGACTGACCGGCCCGAGACCACAGAAATGCAAATACGGTCTTAGTCGCACACGGCCACGTTCTAAATCCGCCGACGACGCATGCGAGCCCTTCTTGGGCAGCCTCAATTAAGGCCGAGCGTCCGTCGCACGGCTTATCCCACAGCTCGCCGGTCACCGCGCGCCGCCAAACGCAATCAATAGGACCGGCGGCATCGCACAGCCGCCTAGCACCGCTCTCGTCTTCGCCAATCCGCAGGTCGCGCACATCCGCAAAGCGCGCCACCACACCCCGTCGCCTCATAAGGTCGACAAAATGAGCCGCATCTTCCAAGTCGATGCTTTCCGAATAGTCGACGATTGCCACCGAAGCAGGATATATTTTTGATTGCGGTGCATAGAGCCCCTCGTCAACGCGGGCCCCGTCGTCCGATCGTGCACTATCCTCGGTGCGGCGAGGATGGGCCAGCTTCCACTCTGCATAGGTCTCAAACAATGCGTCTATCCAGCTACCGCACAAATCGTACTGCCGAAAGCCGGGGTGGTCGGATGCAAATTCCTCAAAGGAAGGCGTCATTCGCACCGCCTGACAGACCGCATCGGTCACTACCATTCCGGCACTGCCGTCGGTATTGAGCTCGCAAAACGTATACGAACCGGCATCTTCGTCAAGAAAGATATCAACACGCGCAAGGGGAATTTGGCAATCATAGCCGGCATCCATAGCGCACAGGTCAGCAAAAGCCGGATCCATGCGAAACCACGCACGCACGGAGGCATCGGAACAAAACGCCCGCGTCACCTTGTCCATAATGCCGTACATGCGCTCGGCGGCCTCCTTAAGAAGCGCCGTCATATCCATGTCGAATATCTTTGGCGTCAGAGCCCAGGGCGCAGGATCACCATGGTAGAGCGCATGGGTTTGAGACAAGTATTCGTCGCCTTTGCGACGACCAGGTAGGTCACCTTCGCGCGTGCGTACGATGCGTTCAAAATAATCTTCGAGCTCTCGCGTCTTCAATGTTGCCACGTTACCCTCCATTGCTTGATTTTTTGCTCATGCTACGCCAGCACGCACGACTTCGGCGCGCGTGAATAGGCTTCTAAATTAGCAACACATTTTTGCATGAGGCGGCAGGAGGCGACAAATACTCCAGCTCAAGCGCATGCCCAGCCCCGCAACAAAAACGCCAGACGGACGAGTCGCCTGGCGTTATCAGAGTGAGCTATACGCCGAGTCTAATCGTAGACGCCCATTTTAAGCAGTGTGAAGGTCGGGGCGCCGTCACCCTGTGCGACGCGGACCGTGCAAGTTTCGGTACGGCCCCTGGATGCATCCGCTTGAATTGCGGCGATGAACTGGTCCTTTGGCAGGCCGTAGGTGCTCTCGGGGATGTCGGAAGGAAGTAACGCACCGCCAGCACTGTAAACCTCATAGGTGAGCTCGTAGATGTTGTCGCCAAGGTCAGTCGCGCCCGTAACGATGGCACACGATGGGTTGTAATTTCCCTGGCCGTATTCCTGCTTCAGATACAAGTACCCGTCATGCGCTTCGGCCGAATCGGCAAGCATCTGCCCACCCGACCCTTTATCAAAGGTCATGTCAGCATCCGAGAGCGTCAGACCCGTCAGGCGATTGAGTTCCCTATTGATCACATCGGTCGCCATGCGCTGATAGTGACCGTTGTCATAGTCGCCTTTCTCGATTCGATACGGCGCGTTGTCAATAAAATGGCACCAGATAAACTTGACCAGCTTGTATTTCTCGTCATCAGAAAGTCCGTCAGTCGAATCGAAGCCGCCCGCCTGATACCAGTCCCGATCGAAGTGCTCCTCCGTAAAGTTCGACAGGAACAGGTTCGCCGCGGCATAAGTTGCCTGGTCGTTGAGGTCGACCTTTACGCTGCTGCCCGTCTGCCCGGGCTCTTCCGGCTCCTCTTGCTCTTCGGCAGGCTTCTCCTTGGCGCTTCCCTGGTCCTTAAGCTCGGCCGAACCCTCGTCAGACCCCAGCACCGTGATCTGCGATGAATTGCCCTGCCCAAGCGGACCCAGCACGCCGGTCAGCGCCAGAGCGGCACCGCCGGCAACGAGCACGCCCACCACGCACATGCCGACAATCACCGCGCGCTTATACGACTTCTTCTGCACGGAAGGCATCCCTGCCGCCGGCATCGGTGCGGGCTCAGCAGGCGCGGCCGCCGGAGAGGCAGCGCCCATGCGTGCCCCGCAGTTCGTGCAAAAATCGGTTCCGTCGGGCATCTCGGAGCCACACTTGGTGCAAAACATATTCGGGCATCCCCTTACAACAAACGGCATCTGCCGTCATCATATTGAGCCCTCGCGACCCAAATGTGTTGCGCAACATTGGCCAAAGCCTTCGGACGCCGGCAAAACGTGCCGGGCCCTACCCCGTCACGCGCACGCTGGGGCAAAGGTCTGCCAGTGGGCACTCGTCGCACTTAGGTTTGCGGGCGTCGCAGATCTCGCGGCCAAAGGTAATCCACTGGTGGTTGACCGACTCCCAATACTCGTGCGGCAAGATCTTGAGCAGATCCTGCTCGGTCTTGAGCGGCTCTTTGGCGTGCGTCTTGGGACTCAGCATCAGGCGGTGCGCGATGCGGTTGACGTGCGTATCCACCGCGATGCCTTCCACGATGCCGTACCCCACGTTGAGCACGATGTTCGCTGTCTTGCGCCCCACGCCCGGCAGCTTTACAAGCTCCTTCATGTCGGCCGGTACCTCGCCGCCGTAGTCGGCAACGATCATCTGCGCGGCCTCCACGGCATGCTTGGCCTTACTCTTATAAAAGCCGAGTGACTTAATGGTGTCCGCCACGTCGGTCACACTTGCCCCGGCCATGGCCTCGGGCGTTGGCCACTGGGCAAACAGTTGGGGCGTCACCTTGTTGACCTGCGCGTCGGTCGTCTGCGCCGAGAGCAGTACCGCGACGAGCAGCCTAAAGGGATTCTCGTGGTCCAAGAAGCACTCGACCGGGCCATAGCGACGGTTAAGGCGCTCGCACACCTCGATGGCGCGCTCGCGTTTGGCGGCATTGGTCTCGCGTGGCATAACGACTCCTCGGCTCGGCAGAAACAAAACTTCACGGAAACGATTGTCCCACGTACGGGGGCTTTAAGCCTCCAAAAATGCGCCAGTCTGGCGACCCCACAGGCTTGCATACTCGCCGCCCGCCTCGACAAGCTGCGCATGCGTACCGTCCTCGACAATCTCGCCGTCCGCCAGCACCACGATGCGGTCGAGCGCCGCCACGGTGGACAGGCGATGCGCCACCACAATGGAGGTGCGGCCGCGCATCAGGTTCTCGAGCGCCTCCTGCACCAGCGCCTCGGACTCACTGTCGAGGGCAGATGTCGCCTCGTCGAGCACCAGAATCGGCGCGTCGGTAAGGATGGCGCGGGCGATGGCCACGCGCTGGCGTTGACCACCCGAAAGCTTAACGCCGCGCTCGCCCACCATGGTGTCAAAGCCATGGGGCAAGCGGTCGATAAACTCAGTCGCGTTGGCCAGGCGCGCGGCCTCGCGAATCTGCTCGTCAGTGGCATCGGGGCGGCCGTAGGCGATATTCTCGCGAATGGAGCGGTGAAACAGTAGCGCCTCCTGCGGCACGTAGGCAACCTGGCGGCGCAGGCTCTGCTGCGTGCAGCGCGAGACATCCTGGCCGTCCACGAGCACGCGGCCGCCCTGAACGTCGTCCAGGCGCAGCAACAGCTTGGTGAGTGTCGTCTTGCCCGAGCCCGATTTGCCCACCAGGCCCACGCGCTGGCCCGCCGCCACATGGAGCGTCAGGTCGTTGAACACACCCTCGCCCGCCGCGGCGTCACGGTATGCAAAGCTCAAGTGCTCAAAATCAATCGCGCCCTCGGTCACTTTGAGCTCGGGGGCGTTCTCGTCGTCTGCCACCAGACGCGGCTCGTCCAGGACGCGCGTCATCTCGGCCGCATCGCCGAGCGTGCGGTTGATGCGCTGCATCATGGAGCTCACGTAGTTCAGCCGCATGGTGAGGTTGTACGTATAGGTAAAGATCATGACGAGCGCGCCGGCAGAGATGCCAAACCACGCGTTGCCGCCCGCCACGAACACGCTCACCACAGCCATGGTGATGACGATAAGGCCCGAGGTCGTAAAGTTGCGTTGCATCATGGCGTGCATCGATACCGTTTCGGCATCGCGCGCGGCGCGGTCGGCAGCATCGAACAGGTCGCGCTCAAAATCCTCGCGCCCACAGGTCTTGACGGCCAAGATGTTCGTGACCGCATCGGACAGCACGCCCGAGAGCTTGTTCTGCGCGGCGGACGTCGCGGCCGAAAGCGGCATGATGCGCTTGTACATAAGCCAGACAAACGCGATGTAGACGACCATGATGCACACCAGGATCACGGTAAACGTCGGCACCACCGGGGCGAGTGCGGCCACGGTGCAGATGACCGAGGTGATGGTGGGGATGAGCGAATACACCGTCACGTCGACCAGACCCGTGTAGCCGCTCATAAAACGGCTTGTCTGGCTCACAAGCGATCCGCCAAAGCGGCTGGTATGGAATGTCATGGATTGGTTGGAGAGCGTGTCGAAGCATAGACGCGCCAGGTGATAGTTGCCTGCGATCTCGAGCTTGTAAACGGTGTAGTCCTGTAGCTTGGAGAGGATCTGACCCACCAGGTTAACGAGTACGAGCGCCAGGATATAGGGGCCGAAGACCTCAAACACCTGGTCACCCGCCACGGGACCGGCTTGAACGCGGTCGACAATGAGGGCCATCACATAGGTATTGGCAAACGTCAGCAAAAAGATGTAGCCCGCCGACGAGAATACCGAGAGAAAGACAATCAGCGGCTGCGTGCGCGTGACACCCCAAAACCGCTGCAGCGTGCGGCGCACGGTGGAGCGGCTGAGCGGGCTGGTGCTTCTCTGAGACATGGGCTTCCTTTCGCATCTGATAGGGCGAATCGCCATTGTTGCACATTGAAGCGCACTTCGGGCAAGCGCGATGCGAAAAGCGTCCGCGCCGTGCTCGTACAGGCGCCCCGCCGTCAGATGCAGCTAGTCCTCGTCTTTTTGGTCTGCGAGCAGCTCCGCGGACGTAAGCCCCAAAATCTCGTCGGCCTCCTCGGCATCTTCCAGCGCGTCGATGTCCTTGAGCTTGCGCTCCATGACGTTAGTGCGCGTGGTGATGATGCCCTCGACCGTTTTGCCCGCGGTCTCGATCTGCTGCTGGGCGCGGCGCAGCGCCTTTTGATAGCGCGGCAGCTCGGCCTTGACGGCGGAGAGCACGCGCAGCACGTCGTCGGTACGTTTTTGCAGCCTAAACGTCTGGTAGCTCATCTGCAGGCTGTTGAGAATGGCCGCCATGGTGCTGGGGCCGGCAACGTTGACGTGATAGTCGCGGCCCAGGGTCTCGATAAGCCCGGGGCGGCTGACGACCTCGGCGTACAGTCCTTCAAACGGCACGAACATGATGCCAAAGTTGGTCGTTGCCGGCACACTCAGGTACTTTTCGCAGATATCCTTGGCCTCGCGCTTGACCATGGTGTCGAGCGTCTTGCGCGCAGCCGCCACGGTCTCCGCATCGCCCGACTCCTGCGCGTCGAGCAAATGCTCGTACGCGTCGCCCGGAAACTTGGAGTCAATCGGCAGCAGCACGGGGTCGCCCTCGTCCACCGGCAGCTTGACGGCAAACTCAACGCGCTCCGAGGCGCCGGGCTTGGTGGCGACGTTTTCCAGATACTGGTCGGGTGTAAGAATGTCCGCCAGAATTGCACCCAGCTGCACCTCGCCCAAAATACCACGCGCTTTTACATTGCCCAGCACGCGCTTAAGATCGCCCACGCCGGTGGCGATAGATTGCATATCGCCCAAACCCTTGTACACAGCCTCGAGCTGGTCGCTCACCTGCTTAAACGATGCCGACAGGCGATCGTTAAGCGTGCGGGAGAGCTTCTCGTCCACCGTCGCACGCATCTGATCGAGCTGCACGTTGTTGTCCTTGCGGATAGCGCCCAGCTGGGCATCGACCGTCTCGCGCACTTTGTCCAGACGATGCTCAATGCCTTCGCGGTTGGCGCCGAGCTGTTGGGCCGTCTCGCGGCGCAGGTCATCCATCCGGTCACCAGCTTGCGAGAACTCGCGTGCGATGGCCAGGTAACGTTGCTGCTCCACGGCCGCATCTGTCGTCTGCTGCTGCGCGATGGCATTGGCCGTGCGGCGAGTTTCGGCCAGCGCGACGTTCAGGGCATCGAGTGCGTTGTTGGCCTGCTCGAGTGCTGCCAGCGTTTCCGCGCTACTGTCGCCACGCTCCCGCAGCTCGGCGCGAAGGCCCTTGAGCTGCAGGGCACAAGCCACAGCAACCCCCACCGCCACCAAGGCGATCACAACAAGCACGATATCAATAGCAGACATAGTCTCCGCCCAACAAACCCAATCGATCATCAATCAAAACCGCGATCAATCTTACCCCGCCACACGCACCGGGCGCCCGGCCCCTTCTTGGGTGCCCCTCTCCTCCGCATATTCCATAATGCGGCGTGCCGTCTCCCTGCTCACCTTTGAGTCATCGCCGGCCAAGTATGCGTATACGTTTCCTTTATTCAGGTGCAGAGCACGGCAGAGGCCATAGCGCGTTACACCCGATTCCTCCAATGCTTCCAGCGTTTTCTTTCTCATCAGGGCGTTCACCCTTCTGTCGGCCGCCGGCTTTTCCTTCGCCGCTCTATACGCGCGCCAAACGTTGGCATAACGGTTAGGGAGTTTGTCTTCGGCGCATAGAGATACCAGGTTACCCGTTTGGCCGTACAAGGACAAAACGCCTCGGTAACCCTCTTCCATCCACGAGCCCTCGGATAAACCCAGAACGTATTCTGCTTTGCCCTGCGCCAAAGCGAGCAAAAACAGAGGCTCCGCCACGCGCGGCGCAACCGTCATCGCCTGCTCAACCAGTTTTCTAAAACTCAGTGACTGCTGTCCGGATAGCTCTCGGCAATAGCCTTTTAAGAATCCCTCAAAGGTCAGATTCAACCGAGCACCTCCTTTTTGTATTGCCTGTATGCGCAGACCATCTCTTGATAACTCCGCTCCGAAGGCGACGACGCCAGCGCCTCTCCCTCGTCGAATATAAGCCGTTCGAGCAACCCCCAATCAAGTCGGTCGACGAATGCCTGACTATGAAGATCGACGATGTCGTTCGGTCGATAGGCATAGAGCTTCATTACCGCCAGGTCCTCCAAGGATGGCGTAAAGTACCTGATAAAACGCGCCCCAATATCTAACGGAATCAAACGATCTTCGTAATTGAATGGCATCTGGTTGCAATATGCCACCGCCATACCGTTCACCTCGGGGTATCGAGCTATGATCTCGCGGAGGCACCTGTCTGCCTCAAACACATCAATGTCATGTGTAACCGACCGATTCGTCACATCGTTTAGCATGAAGGCGCTTCCTCCCACCAATACAACGCTCGGCCTGTCGTCTCTTGGACCTATTTCCAGCTCTGCCTCTTCGTCAATGCCCAAAAGAGTCTGCTCTAAATCCTGCTTATACATAACAAATCCTATTATTATTCATCTTCAATAATACTATTCAGTCGCACGACAGGGCCCACAGGATGCAAGAATTTTACTCGTGGCGATAATCCCAACACCCTAGAAGTCCTAATGTGACAAACGCTAGCTCTCCCAGCCGGTGCGAATGGTTGTCATGACGTCGCCTAGGCGCTGGCCCAGGGCTGACAGATGTTGGAGCACCTCGTTGGGCGATGCGCCGTTGAGGATGCACGTGAGGGCATACGACGCCAGAAAGATGGCCACAAGCCCTAACGGGATGAGCACGATCATCGCCAAGGTGCGCAGGCGCTGGCCCACGCGGCGACGACGCGTGCGGCGTTTGTCGAACGCAAGCTCCTGCGCATATGAATCTTGTTGTACGGAATAGTTCTCTGGCGCCGATCCGCCCGCAGGCGAAACCGCAGGCGTGGCATTTTGCGCAGGGGGCTGGGCGGCTACCCCTTGCATTTGCATCTCCATAAGCCGTTGCTGTTGGCGCAACATGCGCTCGGCTTGTTGCTGCGGAGTCTCAAGAAACAGATCCATGCTGGCCTCCAAAATCGGAGCATTCGACGCTTACGACCAGCATCCCGCACCGCCATGACCGCGACAACGCAATCGCCGGCAATAGCCACAAAGTTTCTTCTGCTCAAAAGCTGTCGAAAAGCTCAACAACTCCCCTACCAGCACTTTCTCTGAGCTTTTTTCGTCAGCAATCTTTTGGCCTTCCACCCTTACGCCAACTGACCAAAATCTAACCAAAAGCTTGACGAAAATTGTGGAGACCGGGACCCCCACAAAAAGTGCCGCCCCAAAGGGGCGGCACACAAACTTATTATCAGCTTTTCTGTAACGAGCATGCGACGACTCAACGCCGGAGCGCAGGGCGGGGAAACCTTTGCCTCGCGCGACCCTGCGAAGCCGTGAGCGAGAGGGGAAGGTTTCCCCGCCCTGCGCTCCGTGGTCGGTGAGGACAGACTACATGCCCGCGAGACCGCGGGCGGCGGTGGCGCACATAAACGCCAGGGCCAGAATCACAAGCGAGCCGGCAATGTCAGCCAGGGCGCCCGCAAAGCGACGCTCAAACAACCAGCTCTCGAAGTGCGGGGCAACGTTGCGCCAAACACGCCACAGCAAGATGCCCATACCGATGACGCCCGGGATATTGAGCAGTAGGATCTCGGAGCACAAAAGACCAATCAGGTTGCCGGCGGCAAAGCCCGCATCGCCCTCGCAGTATTTGCGGTAGACCATATACAGCATGTACGCCACAAACGGCTGCAAGCACGCAGAAATAAACGTGACCACCATCGAGGGGTCCTGCGAAAAGACCTCGGTGAGTTTATCGACACTCGTGGCGTCCTTCGAAGCCAAGAACAAACCGATAACCACAAGGGGCACCACGCCCAAAATTACCTCGACCAGAGTAAACAACTTGGCAGTCAAATCCTCACTAGCCGAATTCAAATGAGGCGCCCACTCAGGATGAGCATGCGCGCCGACTTTCTTGTCCTTCTCGGCACGATCGGCCTTTTTACCCTCGGCAACCCGACGACCAGGATCCTTGCGAGTTCCCGCCGCAGCAACCCGAGCCCGAGACTTCTTACCCATACAAAAACACCCCATCAGGTAGTAGATAAACTAAAAGCCGCTACCCAGTGTACCCCCTAAACAACGGCGCCGCCCCAACCCGGAGCAAGCCCCGTCAACCAAATGGCCGCAACCCAATCCCTATACAAAACGTGCCGCCCCTATCGGGGCGGCACGCAAACTTCTTATCAGCTTTTCAGTAACGAGCACGCGACGACCCAAAGCGGGCCGGGAGGGCCGGACTACCTTCCCTCAACGCGACCCTGCGAAGCCGTGAGCGAGGAGGGAAGGTAATCCGGCCCTCCCGGCCCAGCTCACGCCAGCGCCAAGCGTTAGTAGTTCACCACCTGCTCTTCAAAGTACGCCTTGGGGTGGTTACACACCGGGCACACCTCAGGCGCCTCGGCACCAACGTGCAGGTGCCCGCAGTTCAGGCACTTCCACACCTTCACGCCCTCACGCTCAAACACCTCGCCCGACTCGATGCGCTCGACGAGTTTGTTGTAGCGCTCCTCGTGGGCCTTCTCGACGGCGGCGACACCACGGAACTTCTCGGCGATCTCGGCAAAGCCCTCCTCCTCGGCGGTCTTGGCGAACTCGTCGTACATCGTGGTCCACTCGTAGTTCTCGCCCGCGGCGGCGTCGCGCAGGTTGTCCAGAGTGCCCGGAACGGCGCCGTCGTGCAGATACTTAAACCACAGTTTGGCGTGCTCGGACTCGTTGCCCGCCGTCTCGGCAAAGATATTCGAGATCTGAACGTAGCCGTCCTTTTTGGCCTTGGATGCATAGTAGCGATACTTGGTGTGTGCCTGGGACTCACCGGCAAAAGCAGTCTCGAGGTTCTTCTTGGTCTGAGAGTTCTCAAAATCCATAGGTGTACTTCCCTTCAACACATGCCGCCCATAGGCTTTGAGCGGCCTTGTCTTTAGGATGCCCTCAAGCCGAGAATTTAAACCTTATAATCCTGTTCTTCAGATTCGAGCGAGCTATACACTCAGCCAACGATCGCCCTCGGAGCGGCAAAAGCCCTCGCGCTCCAGATCGGCAAGAATACTTGCGACCAGCTCGCGCTCGACCGACTCTCGGCCGGCTGCCGTCTCCATTTCGTTAACGCCCACCACGGCATCAGCAAGCGTAATCCCCGCCGGCTGGCCATCGCGCGCTGCCAGCAACATGCGCACGATATGCGCGCGTTTTTGGCGACGCGAGCCCTCGAACTTGGACTGACGACTATAGCCCGCCGAGCGCCTGGACGGATTGGGCAGCGTCTTCTTAAGATACGCGCCATAATCTAGCAGCGCGTAATACCACGCGCGCGGCGTGTCGGCATCGTCTTGAGGCACGGCAAAGGGCGCGATCTCATCCGCCACCGCACCGGGGGCCGCCGGACAGGCGGCTTGAATCAGCGGCACCAGCTCGCGATCGGGAACAGCCGGCACATCGGGAAAGAAATGATGCAAAAAGACCGTGCGCACGTTGGTCTCTAGATACACACCCGGAAGATCAAACGCAAACGACCGGATACCCTGCGCCGTTGCCGGGCCAATACCAGGCAGAGCGACCAAGTCACGCGTCTCACGCGGAAACTCCCCGTCCCAGTCCTCTACAACGCGCTGAGCGGCCCCGTGAAGCGCCAGAGCGCGTCGGTTGTAGCCCATGCCCTGCCAAGCGTCCAAAACATCGGAAGGCGCGGCCTGGGCAAGCGCCTGCACAGTCGGAAAACGATCGAGCCACACCGGCATGCGCGCCTCCACACGCGGCACCTGTGTTTGCTGCAGCATGACCTCGGAAAGCCAAATGATGTACGGGTCACGCGTACGGCGCCACGGAAGGTCGCGATAACGCAGGACCCCTTCCGAACGAATCATCGAACGAAAGGGGTCCTGAATCATGGCTATGCTCCTTATGCGGCGCTATTCCTCCCGGTAAGCGCACGCGCAGGTGGCGTACTCGGGAAACGCTTCGCGGTCGGCGAACTTGGGATCGACGGCCGGGAACTGGCGGTGAGCGACGATGTCGCCGAGCGAAACGGAATCGAGGTAGTCGCGCATCAACGCCTGGGCTCCGGCCCACAGGGGATGATAGCAGCACGCGCCCATGCGCGCACAGTCACCATCGGGCGCAGTGCAATCGTTCATAACCATAGGACCCTGAACGGCCTCGACGACCTGACGGATAGTGACGTCGTCCGGACTGACCTTGAGACGCATGCCACCGTGGACGCCACACAGGCTCTCCACAATACCGGCCTGGACCAAACCGTGCTGAATCGAGCGGGCAAACGAATACGGAACATTGACCTCTTCGGCAGCGGTGCGAACAGAAAGCAAACACTCCGGATCCTCGGCAAGCATCGCCAGCATACGAAGGGCGTAATCAGTCTTCCTCGATATGTCCATTTTTCCCCTTTCAAGGAATACGAACAGCTCGAACGAGCTCCGGGGCCGAGCTTGTGTCGAGACGCTAAATGACCGCCAGGACATCCAAATGGTAAATCGGATATCCACTGAGTGCCGCGCTTGGAGCGAAATGCATCAGATGCGGCGCACAGTGCAATTTAGTATAACCTAACCCCCTGTCTCGTAGAACAGGTGTTGCGCAACAAAGCTGTTGTTCAGACAGATATACTTATTAGATTTTACTTGCGTTCCCGAAGGCGCGAGGATTCTGGGCGAAGATGCACCAGGGCGATCGTTCTATCGAAACAAAGTGCATCAAACGCAAAAAGCCACGTCCGAAGACGTGGCTTTAATTGCGTTGGCGGGAAGTACGGGGCTCGAACCCGCGACCTCCGACGTGACAGGCCGGCGCTCTAACCAAACTGAGCTAACTCCCCAGGCAGACGTTCGCGTTTGTTTCCGCTCGCGTGCGCTGCGGGGATTAGTATACACAGAAGTCTGTCTGGCGCGCAACAACTTTTTTGAAAAATTTTTTGGGGCCATCCGGGAGGGCTTCCGGGGCTGAGGGCGGGGGTTAAGTTTGCTGCTCTACAGTCCTGCGCAAGACGGAAAGCACATTAAGTGCTTTCCTTTGCGTGCGGAACTCGCGACAAACTTAACCCCCGCCCTCAGCCCCGGAAGCCCTCCCTGCCGTCACATTATTCAACCAGTTTTGCGGGCGTGCGCCGCTGCGCGGCTAGCCCGCGTGCTCCTCGGCGGGGTTGGTCTGATTGTTTTTGTTGAAGCTCTGCCTTTGGCTTAAAGAAAAACGGGAGACGCATCTGCATCCCCCGTTTTTGTTGCGGTTAGTCTAGGTCAATAAACTTGGTACTTATGATCTTGCCGTCTTTGACGAGCATTCTGGCCATGGTGGGGCCTCGGGTGCCTCTGGGGTAGCTGGCGCTGCCCGGGTTGAGGACTAAGCAACGGCCCACTTGGGCTTCTTTGGTTACGTGGGTGTGGCCGTTGATGGCTACGTCTACGGATCCCACCGGAAGGTCTTCGCGGTAGTGGGCTACGGCGAATTTGAGGCCTTCGTAGGTAAAAAGCGCAAGACGGTCTACATCGGGGCCGTAGTCGCGGTAGTAATCGTTGTTGCCCAGTACGGCCCGCACGGGGGCGATGGTGCATAGGTGCTCGTAGTCCATCTCTGACGTGAGGTCGCCGGCGTGGATAATCAGGTCTGCGCCCTCAAGCTCATCCAAGAGCGCAGGCGATAAATAGCCATGGGTGTCCGAGATGATGTCGATGCGCTTGGCGCTTGCGCTGTTCATGGGATCCTTCCGCAAAAAACGATTCGGCAGATACATACAAAAAAGGCCCCACGGCTCCGCAGACGATGGGTCTACAGGGCTGCGGGGCCAGTGTGCTAGAGACTCAGGGCCTTCTTAAGCGGCACGACGCGGCGGCGCGAAACCGGCACGCGTTCGTCGACGCCCGTAATGCCCAGCTGGATGGCACCCGAGGGCACCGTCTCGACATCCGTGACGCACGCCAAGTTGACGATATAGCGGCGGTGAACACGGAAGAAGCCAAAATCGCAGAGCTTGGCCTCAAACTGCGCCAGCGAGGTCGTCGACAAAAAGCGATCATCGACGGTATAGATGCAGGAGTAATCGTCCTTGGCCATGATAAAGCGAATGTCGTCCACGGGAATGAGCACCTTGCGGCCGCCCTTTTCCACCGGGATACGCTCGATGGTCACCTTGCTGTCCGTAACCGGCTTGGCGCGTTGCATGACCTTCTCGATCGCGCGATCCAAGCGAGCTTCCTCGACCGGCTTCATCAGATAATCGACGGCATCCACGTCGAATGCCTCGACCGCATGGTCACTATACGCAGTCACAAACACGATCGCCGGCGGATTTTTGAGCTTATGCAGCGCCTCGGCAAGTTGCAGGCCCGAGGCACCGGGCATCGAGATATCGAGAAACACGACATCCACGCGACTTTCCATAAGCATCTCGATGGCGGAGCGGACGCTCGACGCCTCCGTGATCGTGCCGATCTTGCCCGTTTGCTCGAGCAGGAAGCGAAGCTCCGAGCGAGCCGGCGCCTCATCATCCACAATCATCGCACGCAGCATAGGGATAAAACCTTTCGTCAACTAACTACGCCGGGCATCCGTCGCATGACGTTGAGCCCGTAGCCTTTTATTTTACTCTTGAATGTCAAAGATGCTCTCTGACAAATCAAGATGAAGGAGCACTTTGGTGCCCTTGCCCGGCGCCGATTCGACACGCGTATAGGAGTGCGGCCCATAAAAGCGATGGATGCGCTCCGAAATATTGTGCATGGCCACACCGGCGCCGCCACCCTGGGGAGAGCTGGCGTCGGGACGGGCAGAGCGCTCGTCAAACAGTCTGGCGGCGGTACCCTCATCCATGCCCACGCCATTATCGGCCACGGCAATCAAGATTGCATCCTCGCCGTCTTGGTGAACGGTCACGTCGATCCTCAGGGCGTCGTCATCACCCATACCATGACGTACGGCGTTCTCGACAATCGGCTGGATCACGAACGCCGGCACCAGCGTATCTTCCACGTCCTCGGACACATCGAACGTCGCAAGCACGCGGTCCTCGCCAAAGCGGGCCTTCTCAAAGGTAAGGTAGCGCTTGGTCTGTGCAACCTCGCGCGAGACCGGAATAAGCGATCCCGAGTTGTCGAGCGTGGCACGATAGAACGATGAGAACTCACGAAGCAATTCGCGGGCCCGCAGCGGGTCGGTGCGCGTAAACGATGCAATGGTGTTCAGCGTGTTGAACAGGAAGTGCGGGTTAATCTGCGCTTGCAGCGCACGCACCTCGGCGCGCGCCGTGAGTTCCTTTTGCACCTCGAGCTCGTGGATGGCGAGCTGCGTGGACAAGATCTCGGCAAAGCCCGAGGCAAGCGCGTACTGGGTACGGTCGACGGCGCGCGGGGTCTTGTAGTAGAACTTGAGCGTGCCGACGGTACGATCGCCTACCTTGATGGGGGCGATAATGCCGGCGGGGACTTGGTTGTGCGAACCGTCCGAGCCCACGACATCCACCATACGGTTGAACGACTGCACGATGCCATGTTCGATAACGTAGCGTGTGGCAAGCGTGTGGATGGGAGAATCTGGCAGTAGTTTTTCCTCAAACTCGCCCGCGCAGGCCAACACGTTGCCCTCGTCGGTGATGGCAACTGTCATGGCGCGCGTCTCGGGCAAAATGCGCCGGCACACCAAACGCGCCGACTCCTGCGTCAGACCGCCCTTAATGTCCTCGAGCATGGCCGAGGCCACCGAGAGCGTCTCCTCGGTGTACTGGGAGCGCACCGAATCGGGATTGAGCGTCAAAAAGATAAAGATGCACAGAAAGATGCACAGCAGCGCGCAGGCAATCACCGTGGCGATCGGCTCGATACCGGTCACCAAGGCAAAAATAAAGTACACCAGCACGCAAATGGCGCAGGCAACGGCAATGATGCGAAAAATTGATATTGAACTATCGCGCTGGGCGCGGCGGTCGATCATTCGGCCCCCTCCAGGATACTGATCAGTTGTGCGTCACGCCAAAGCCCGTCCATGATCTTGGGCCAAAAGCTCTGGAAACGCAGGTAGCTTGCAGCGTTTTGGCGCGCATAGGCCTTTGCCTCGCCGATACCATGGCGCCAAATGCGCAGGTAGCCCTCATGCTCGCGGGTAAACACGCTGCGGACCATAGCGGTCTTGCGCACGCGGTCGTCGAGCTCGCGCGAAATCCACGGGCCCGGGTAGGGCATGAGCGATGCCGCCGTAACGGGAATGAGCTCCTTTTGATGCGCGGCGAATGTCAACTTGGCCCGTTCGTAGTACCAACGGTATACATCCTGCATAAAGCGCGGTGAGCGCTTTTCGGACTCCGGAGGCAGATGGCGCACGGTCCACTCGTTATCGAACCACACGTCGTAGCCAAACATGCGCATGTTAAAGAGGTAATCCAAGTCCTCGCCGCGGGTGATAAACGGGTCAAAGGCTACACGCGTAAAGGCGCGGGCGTGCAGGGCCATCAGGCCGCCGCACACGTAGTTGGAGCGCGAGATGCGGGTGCCCGAGAGCGCCTTTTTCATCCAACGGTTGAACTCGATGCGCTTGGTCCACCAACGATGGCAGATGCCCGCCTTGTCCGTGGGAGCCAGCGGCGAGCCGTCGCGATCGTAGAAATAGCCGCTCTTGACCAAGATCGGCAAGCCCTGACGCGTCTGCTGCCCCAACGCATAGGTCGCGCGCTTCATAAAGTCGGCGTCGATGACAGTCTCATCGTCATCCAAAAAGATAACCGCGTCATGCCCCAGCACAGCGGCACAGGCTAGCCCCATGTTGCGGATGGCACCGTAGCCTCGCAGGCTCACGCACTCGCCCGAACCCTTGGGCGCGATCTGAGCAACCCGGTCTGCAATGCGCGAGGCCTGGGTGTTGGTGACAACGGTGACCTTGAGCGTGGGATGTGCGTCGACAATCTCGTGCACGCGCAACGACACATCGGCTGTGGCAGAAACGGGACAGACCACCAAAAGGATGATGCGCGGGATGTCACGTACCTGCTCAAGCGAGGCCAGACAGCGGTCGAGTTCGGGATTGTCGGCGTTGAGTCGCGTCGAATGGTCATAGGTGCCAGGGGCGTTTGCGCAAGCGTCATCGCCCGCCCAATACGTTGGAATCACGACTGTGGCGTTCATGCCTTACCCTCCCTGCAACACAAAAACGGGACGCCGCCAAACACAGGCGACGCCCCGCGACCTAGCTGATTCCATCATACCCACTTGGGCAAATCATTGCTCGCAAGTCGCAATGTTTATTGCGGATAACCCCAAAAGAGTACCGTGGACAGGCACAATAGCCGCTCGCTCCTATGCGGCATGCTCTGCCGCCCGAGTCATGCGGGACAGGCGGACCAGCAGCATAAAGCCAACGATCAGCAGCACGCCAATGGAAAGGACGCCCAGCGACGGGTTGCCGGTCAGCGAGGTGACGACCGACACTAGGAAAGTGCCCATGACGCTTGCATAGCGACCGAAGATGTCAAAGAAGCCGTAGTACTCGTTGGACTTTTCCTTGGGGATAATGCGACCAAAGTAGCTACGGCTAAGCGCCTGCACGCCGCCCTGGAACAGGCCGACCATAATGGCAAGCACCCAGAATTCAAAGGCGGTCTTTAGGAAGAACGCGGCGAACAGCACAATGCCCATGTAGGCGGCGACTGCCACCAAGATCATGTTGAGCGTGCCCACGCGTCCGGCGAGCTTGCCGTAGATGATGGCGGACGGAAAGGCCACGAACTGCGTGACGAGCAGCGCCAGGACCAACTGGGTCGAATCGATGCCCAAAGCCGAGCCGTAGCTGGTAGCCATGGAAATGACCGTGTGCACACCGTCGATATAGAAGAAGAACGCAATCATGTAGACCAGCACGGTCTTGTTGTGGGCGATCTCGCGCATGGTGTGTCCGACCTCGGAGAACACACCGCCCACGATGTGGCCGATAGTGTCCTCGGGACCGCGCTCGCGACCGTACTTTTGCTTATAGGTGCGAATGAGCGGCAGGGTAAAGATGAGCCACCAGGCACCAGTGATGATAAACGACAGACGCGTTGCCAGCATGGTGGGGACGCCAAGAGCGGGGCCACCCATGATGAGCGCCAGGCAGATGACGAACGGCACGGTGGAACCGATGTAGCCCCAGGCATAGCCCGAGCTGGACACGGCGTCCATGCGCTCGTCGGTGGTAATGTCGGGCAGCATGGCGTCGTAGAACGTCATAGAAGAGTTAAGGCCGATGGTGCACAGCACGTACACGGTCAAAAATGCCATGGCGGACATTGGGATAGCCTGCGCCAAGCAAAGCACCAGGCCCGTGAGGAAGAAGCCCAAGAAGAACTTGATCTTGTTGCCGGCGTAGTCGGCAAGCGCGCCCAGAATGGGCATGAGCATGGCGATGACCAGCGAGGCGATCGTCTGCGCATTGCCCCAGGCGACCACCAGGTCGGCCGAAGAAGCGCCGGTATTGATGGCGTTAAAGTAAATGGGCACCACCGAGGTATTGAGCAGCACGAGGGCCGAATTGCCCACATCATACATAACCCAGTTACGCTCGAGCTTGGTGTATTTCATGGACAGGGACCCTTCGTATTCGCCCGATATGCAGTTAGTTCATCGTACCCCAATTGTCCAGAACCGCCGGTAAGGATTCGGCAAAGGGGCACGCACGGGCCCTATTCCTCGCGGTCGAACTCCTCATCGGCTTCGAGCACGCGACCGCTGTAGTTGACGTGACTGGTCACGGCATCCATGTCACCGGTCTCGATAAAACGTGCGACCGTGCACTCGTAATCGCCCAGCGCGCGATCAAAGACCTCGGGGAAACTCTCGTTCGAGACCTCGTCGGTAAAGGGATTCTTCCATGTCAGATGGCCTAGGTTACCGGTGCGCTCGGGCAACTCCGTCGTCACGCGATGGGCAAGGCCGTCGAGCAGCGAGTAATCGTGCACCAAGCCCTCAACCAGCGAGATCGCGCGCGTCTTTGCGGAGCCGGCCGGCTCAATCGCGCGGTAAAGTCGCTGCATATTGGCAACGGCAGCACCGTACTCCCCCGCCGGAATGTCAATGCCGTACACGCGTCCGGCAACATAGCTCATCAGCACGCCGGCCACGCGATTGATGCGATCGGTGGTGACGATCTCGCCCGCCGGCGGGTAATCGTCAACCGTAGCGCCATCGCGTTTAAGCTGCAGCATCAGCACATCCAGGTCGCTCTCGATCACGGCATGGACCTGACTGCTCGAATCCTCAAGCTCTGAATCGGACTCCACGATGCCAAACTGCTGCTCATAGACAAAGGGGTGGGCGTTGCGGTCGAGCACGTAATGAGACAGCAGGCCCAGCGCAAAAGCGCGACCCAAGCTGGCGTCGCGCGGCAGCAGATGCGACACGCCGTCGCGCAGGCACGCGAACTGGCGAGACATGCGCGACCGATGCATGACCTGCGCCAGCAGCGTGCAGTCGGAAACACGCGGTGTCAGAATGTGAAAGAAAAACGGGTCGGGGCCTTGGTTGCCCAAGATAAAGGCAATGCGCTCTTCATCGGACGTGATGACGCCCTGCGGAAGACGGTCGATGCTTTCCTCGCCAAACAGATGATGGGTGATAAGCGCGGGCATAATGATCCTTTCGATTTCATTCGATGCCACCCATTATGCCCACCGCGCGCCCATGCCAAACCTGCGATGGTAAACGACGGCACGCAGACCGTCTACGCAAGCCCCAAGTGTGCTTTAACCTCGGCAGCGCGACGGCGGGACACGGGCACCGTCGAGGTTACGCGATCGAGCCTGAGCTCCATAAGACCCGTGGAACCGATCTCGACATTGTGCACGTCTTCCAAATTGACCAGATAGCTGCGATGAACGCGAATAAAGCCCTCGGAGACCAAGCGACGCTCGAGCGAAGAGATCGACTCATTGATCAGGTATGTTCCCTCGGCGCAGATGGCGTTGCAAAAATCGGCGCGCGCCTCAAAGTAGCAGACGTCTGCGGCGGGAATGAACACCTTTTTGCCCCCGCGGTCCACCGTCAGACGCAAAGGCTGGCGCGGAGCGTGGATAACACGACGGACACCCAAGGCTGCCTCGATCTTGTCGAGTGCCTTTGACAGGCGTGCGTCCTCGACCGGCTTGACGACATAATCGACGGCATCGAGGTTATAGGCATCAGCCGCATACTCGGCAAACGCCGTCACAAACACAACCACCGGCGGCGTCTTTAGGTTCTGCAGCGTCTCGGCAAGCTCAATTCCCGAGCGACCGGGCATGGTAATGTCTAAAAACAGCACGTCGGGCTTGTTCGACAGAATCGACTCCACGGCTTCGGTGACATTGCCCGCCTCGGCAATCTGGCCCACACGCGTATCCTTTTCCAACAGATAGCGTAGCTCAGCCCTAATGGGAGGTTCGTCATCAACCACCAAGATGTTCCAGCCTTCGGACATATGTGCTTCCCCTCTTTTTCTCTCAATCCAACCGCGTGCTACGCCGTCAACGGCGCGGGCTCATGCGGCTCGCCGTTCAGCTCGACGATGACCTGCGTTCCCACGCCCTCCTGGGACTTCACGCGCATGCCGGAATCTTCTCCGTAAAAGAAATGGATGCGCTGAAGCACGTTGAAGAGCGCCAGGCCGCAACCTCGCTTGACGGAGCCGTCGGCGGTAATGCTCTCGGGCTCCTCCAGGCGGTGTTGCTCAAACAGATGCGCGCAGACCTCTTCGCTCATACCGATGCCATCGTCCTCGACGATGATCTCCAAACCGTCATCGGTCTCGAAAGCCCTAACATGAATAGAAAGCGGCTCGGTCTCGCGCTGCGCGTGCTTGATGCAGTTTTCGAGCAACGGCTGCAAGATAAACGGCGGCACCATGCAATCGCGCACCTCAAAGTCGATATCGACCGAGACGCGCAGACGGCCGTCGCCATAACGAGCCTGCATAAGATTGATATAGCGAGTGCCCTGTTCCACCTCGTGCTCGAGCGTGGTGAGCGTATCGGAATCAGAAAGCGTCTGACGATAGTAGTTGGAGAAGTCGATCAGCAGCGACCTGGCCTTGTCCGGCTCGGTACGTACGAGTGACACGATGGTGCTGATGGTGTTAAACAGAAAATGAGGATCGACCTGCGATTGCAAGGCGCGCAGCTCCACGCGGGCCGTAAGCTCGTCCTGGCGCTCAAGCTCAAAGCTCGCAAGCTGCGTGGAAATGAGGTCGGCAAAGCCCGAGGCAAGCGCCGTCTGGCGCATATCGATGCTGCTCAGACGGGGATAATACAGCTCGAGCGTGCCCACGCAATGCCCGCGCACGGTAAGCGGTGCGACAATACCGGCGCGCAGGCGCGGAAAGTAGCCACCCGTCTCGGTCGAGGCATCGCGCGAGAACACGCTTTGCTCACCGCTGTTGATCACGTTGAGCGTAGTCCGCAGTACCACCGGGGTGCCCGCGGGGCATTTTGCCGAGTCCTCGCCCCAGCTCGCCAACACCTGCCTGCCGTCGGTAAAGCAGATGGCAGAGGCGATAGTTTCGGACAGGATGATCTTAGAGGCGCCCAGAGCAGCTTCGGGCGTAAGGCCGCGCGACGTGTAGGCGAATATTTTTGATGCGATGGCGAGCGTGCGGTCGGTTGCGCTCGATGTGAGGTCGTCGGGAACGACAAAGACGTACGAGAAGAAGAAGCACAGCATGACCAAGCCGGCAATGACGACAACGGCCGGAACGGGATTGGGATTATCGGTTAGATCCCAGATGAGCAGCAGGATAAGCAGTGGAACGACAATACCGAGCAAGATGGCTTGAACCACATGCTGAGCGGTACGAAAGACCTTGGTAGAGTTGTAGCTCTTGCCCAGAATCAGCCTATTGAGATCCACTGTCATCTCCTTCTTACTGACGCACCCCATAGCAATAAAGAGGGCCGCAAGCGACCCTCTCCATTGCATTATGCAATCAAATACTGTGTTTTACATCAAGCCATCGATGAACGGTAGCTTAGGCGCTGTACTTGTTTGCCTCGCCGAAGGTGCCGGCCTCGACAATCCAGCCGTCCTTCATGATGACGTCCATGTTGTCGGTGTTGAGCACGTGGATGTCGGCGGCGACGTCACCGTTGACGACCAGCAGGTCGGCGCACTTGCCGGCCTCGATGGAACCGGTCTCGTCCTCGATGTGGCACATCTTGGCACCGTTGAGGGTTGCACAGGTGATGGTCTCGACCGGGGTGAAGCCGATCTTGTCGACGAACTCGTACATCTCCTCGATGGAGCAGGTGCCATACGGGGTGACGAAGGAGAAGGAGTCGGAGCCGATCGTCATGACGACGCCGCGCTTCTTGGCCTCGCGCAGGCAGTCGTAGTTGCGCTGCAGCTCCTTCTCGACCAGGGTGCCCTCGTACTTGTCGTGCAGTTCGGGGACGTAGACGGGCGGATAGGTGGCGTACCAGGTGGGCAGGAAGGCGATCGTCGGGGTGAAGAAGGTGCCCTGCTCGGCCATGAGGTCCATGGTGCGCTCATCGATATCGAAACCGTGAATCAGCTGTTCGCAGCCAAAGCGAACGGAATCGTAGGCAGCGGCGTGATTGTTGTAGCAGTGGCTCCACACGGGGATACCGACCATCTTTGCCTCTTCGACCACGGCCTGGATCTCCTCGGAGCAATAGTGCTGGTCGCGACCGGAGTCCCAGCGCCAGATGCCGCCACCGGTAGCCCAGATCTTGATGGCATCGGGGTTCTCGCGCAGGCGACGACGGACGGCCTTGCGCAGATCCCAAGGACCGTCGACTTGATCGCCCCAGGGATGCGATTCCTTGTTGAGCTCCTGGCTGCAGTGGTGGGAGTCGCCGTGGCCGGCAACGCGGCAGAAGCCAAGGCCGGTGGCCAGAACGCGCGGGCCCTTGAAGACGCCCTTGTCGATGCAGTCACGGATCTGGATACCAAAGCGGCCGATCTCGCAGACGGTGGTGAGGCCGTGGGTGAGGCAGTCGTAGGCCTGCTTGACTGCGACAGCCTGCTTCTCGAGGAGCGGCTGCATGACCCAGTCGGTGTCATCGTCGGTCAAGTTGCCCGAGAAGTGCAGGTGGGTGTCGATCAGGCCGGGAAGGACGGTCTTGCCGGCGGCGTCGATAACTTCAACGCCCTCGGGAAGGTCCTGCATGGCGCCGGCGTACTCGATCTTGCCGTTGTCGTCGACGAGAACGAGGGAGTTCTCGACCGGCTCGGCACCGGTACCGTCGATGAGCTTACCGCCAACGATTGCATACTTAGTGGACATGGTTCCTCCTTATGGATCCATATAGTGGGCGAGGCCGTGTTGGGTTAAGGCCTCACAAAGCTACCCAAGTGGCGCCGGGTTCGGTGCGCGGAAGAGAGGGTCCCGCGCACCTGATCCGCCCCGGCTAGGCGTTACTTTTTGCGGGAATTGGTGAAAGCCATGAGGGCCAGGCCAATAGCCAACCAGCCGATCACGATGCTCCACTCCACCATGTTGAGGGAGGCGGGAGAGAACGGAATCACGAGCAGGCCGATGATGATGGCGCAGGCAGCGATAGCGAGGCCGATGCCAAACTTACCGCCGGGCACCTCGTAGGGACGAGGCAGGTCGGGCTCGGTGAAGCGCATGCGCAGGCAAGCGAGGGCGACCATGCCGCAGGAGAAGATGAAGGCGAGAGCCGACACGTTGGTCAGAGGGATGAGCATGTTCTTGCCCAGGAACGGACCGACGACGGTGATGACGCCCAGAACGACGCAGGCGAGCTTGGGAGCGCCGGACTTGGGGTCGACCTCGGCGAACTGCTCGGGCAGCTGGCCCTTGCGGCCCATGGCGAGCATGATGCGGCTCGTGGCGCCGTAGAAGGAGTTCATCGGGCCCATGGGTCCAAGCGTGGCGATGACGAGCATGGCCAGGTACAGAAGCATGTTGATGCCCTTGAGGCAGGCGAGCGCGGGAACCGGGCTCTTAACAAACTCATGCCAGTCGAGGATGGTGCCGAACGAGTAGATGCAGACCATGTAGAAGCCGCCGGCGGCCAGCAGGGCCAGGGAGATGATCTTGCCGAACTTGTTCCAGTTGAGGCCCTCGGCTGCTTCCTCAGCCTGCTGAGGAATGGTGTCGAAACCGGCGTAGAAAAACGGAGTCAGAACCAGGACCGACACGATGCCGGCGAACAGGCTGGTGCTCTCGGTAGCGGCCTTGCCGCCGCCAGCGCCGGCGACCTGGGAGAACACGGGCATGGCGTTGTCCGGCGAGCCGCTGAACAGCGAGACGCCCATGGCGAGCAGCATGCCGCAGAGCAGGGCCTTGGTCAGGAAGGCCTGGAGTTTGGCAGCCGAGCTGGCGCCGCGGAAGTTGAGGAAGATGACGTAGACTGCAAAGCCGAGCGCGATCAGCGTCGGGAACAGGTAGACGTCGGCCCCCAGTATGGTGTAGAGCTTGACGGCGCGCAGCCACTCAAGGCCGGGCAGGCTGCCGAACATCTCGGACACGAGGGTCGAAATGGCGATGGCCTCCCACGGGCACAGGATGCCGTTGCCCAGGGCCAAAAGCCATCCGGTGATGTAGCTCAGCGTACGGCCAAAGCTACGATCGACATACTCGACGATGCCGCCCGAGATGGGGATAGCAGCCGTGAGCTCACCGAAAACAGCTCCGACGGGCACGAGGAAGATTGCACCCAAGAGGAATGCGATCATAGCGGGAACGGGACCGCCGCCCACGACCATCCAGTCGCCGACCTGCAGAACCCAACCGGTACCGATGATGGCACCGAAACCGATGGTGAAGAAGTTCCAGAGCGAAAGCGTTTTCTTCATGCCGCCATTATCCTCGACTGCAACTTCTGCGTTCTTGTCCGCCATTGTTCCCCTCCTTTCCTGTTTGACGCCCTTGGCGTCACCCCTTGCGCGGTCCGTTTTGCCGCGCGCTTTTATTCCATGGCTTTAAGATACGGCCTTGGCGCAGCAGCGCCGCTCGCAGCTCGACCGAAGGCAGAACTGCAAAACGAGCGGCACCGTTTTTGGGACGAACGGCGGGAGACGTCATTCGTCTTGGACGTTTTCATCTTGTCTGCTTTTGAAGACCTGTTGCCGTGACGCTTGGCGCGCGGCGCGGCAACGTTCATACCATTTGTCGGGCTTTTGGCGCACATGCCCATGTGTCGTGCATCTTTTTATGTAGGATAGACAAGTTACACATGAGGCAAGGTGATTCGAATGGCATACGGATACAATGACGGCGACCAACGGCCACAAAGCGTGCGCCTTGCCGGCCGCACCACGCCAACGCCCAGAAGCACCTCCGACAACGACGACCCGCAGCGCCCCCAAGAGCAGCCCGGGGCTTCTTCGCGGCAACAAAGCCGTGCCGTGCAGCAGTCAGACCGCGTGAGTACGAGCACACGCCAACGCCAGACCGACACATCGCAGCCACGCCGCTACGATCGCCGTAAGACCGACTACTACGTCAAGCGCTCCTTTTCGCGACCTCAACGCGATCGCGGCAATTCCGCCCCTCACCCTGCGTCACACGCCACAAGCCACGCGCTTCCGGCCCGCCGCCTACGCCTTACGCTCTGCTCCATCGCCGCCTGCCTCGTCTTTGTGTTTTTGGGATCCTGTATCTCCCACGGATCAGCCGGTCTTGAGCCCACTGCCGAGGACAAGCTGCTTAAAGCTCCCGTCGCACCCGGTTACTCCTTTGCGTTCTCGACCCCACGCTCGCAATGGCAGGCCGGCACCATGCCCCACATCTACCAAATTGACCCCGCATGGTCGGAGCTGCCCTATGCCGGTGGCACTATTCGCGAAAACGCTTGCGGTCCTACCTGCCTCACCATGGTCTATATCTTTAAGACCGGCCATACCGATAAGACGCCGGTCGATATATGCGCACTGGCCGAAGCCGGCAACTACGCCCCCACCGGTGCCACCGAGTGGTCGTTTATGACAGGCGGTGCGTGGCAGCTGGGGCTCAACGGAACACAGCTCTATAACGATCGCGAATCGATTGCCCAAGCACTTCGCTCGGGTGTGCCCGTCATCGCCGCAGTGCGCCCCGGTACGTTTACCAACGTAGGCCACTACATCGTGCTCTACGGCATCGACGATGCCAACCAGATTGGCGTCTACGACCCCAACTCGGCCAGCCGCAGCGCCCGCCGCTGGGGCGTCGTAGAGGTCCTCAACGAAGTCGAAGCCATGTGGGCCTACTACTAGTCATTTAAGAACGTCCCCAATGACTACTCACCCATCGGGGACTAGGTAAATAGCAAAAGCCCCGCAGTCGGAGCGGACTGCGGAGCTCATGAAGAGAGGCTAGTTTGTGGGCGTCTTGTCTGGCGCCCACGAGAGAGGCAATGGAGTAGAGGCTACTCGTGGATGCGGGTACCGGAGAGACCGGCCATGGTCTCGGCGGCCTTGTCCAGAGCACCGATGATGCAGGTGCGGCCCTTGCGGGAACGGGCGAACTTGATGGCAGCGCGGACCTTGGGCTCCATGGAACCCTTGCCGAACTGGCCCTCGTCGGCCAGGCGCTCGGCCTCGTCGGCGGTGAGGTCCTCGAGCTCCTCCTGGTTGGGCTTGCCAAAGTTGATGGCGACATGCTCAACGGCGGTCAGCAGGAACAGAACGTCAGCGTCGCAATCCTCGGCCAGCAGCTCGCCGCCCAGGTCCTTGTCGATGACGGCGGGAACGCCCTTGTAGCAGCCCTTGTTCTCGTAGTCGCGGACGACGGGGATGCCGCCGCCACCGCAGGCGATGACGATGAACTCGTTATCGAGCAGGTTGAGGATGGAGTCGGCCTCGACGATCTTCTTGGGATCGGGGGAAGCGACGACGCGACGCCAGCCGCGACCGGAATCCTCGACGAAGACCTTGGAAGGATCCTCGGCCATGAACTCCTTGGCCTGCTCCTCGGTGTAGAAGGGGCCAATCGGCTTGGTCGGGTTCTTGAACGCAGGGTCGTCCGGGTCGCACTCGATCTGGGTGACGACGGTTGCGGCGTGCCAACGCTTATAGCGCTTGTGCATCTCGCGGCCAATGCCCTGCTGCAGGTGATAGCCGATGTAGCCCTGGGACATGGCGCCGCACTCGGGCAGCGGCATCTCGGGGGTGCCGATGGCGTCGTGGGCGGCGGCGAAGGCGTTCTGGATCATGCCGACCTGCGGACCGTTGCCGTGGGTGATGATAATCTCGTTGCCCTGCTCGATCAGGCCGAGGAGGGCGTGGGCGGTGTTGCTCACGGCCTCGATCTGCTCAACGGGGTTGTTGCCGAGGGCATTGCCGCCAAGGGCGACGACGATACGATCGGGCTTGCCAAGAGGCTTAGACATTGCTGGAATCCTTTCTGTAAAAGGCCTACAACCCATTAATAACCCGCGCCCGTGCGATACGCGAGTTTATTAAGGTTTATATTCTCTTTATCGCTCATTTTATTCATTTTGAAAATAGCGGAACGGTGAACGGTCGTTTTTGTCCGCTCAGCGTACAGAACTCCAGCTCAGACATATCTACGTAATTTACGTGCGACTTTATTTAAATGAAGCGAGGATTATGTCGGATTATGCAAACTACATCTCTGCTAAACACAAAACGGACAGCGCAATATCTTACTCGCGCTATACGAGATTCTATGCACTTATAAGTCGAGTATGCACCCCTGCAAAAACAAGGGGCTTTTCATCCAGCAAAAGGAATAAAGAAGCGCTCCGAAAAGGCGGCAACAGCCAAGTCCCCCATCCATCCCCAAAGTGGCGCGAGGTTTCGCGGCAAAGCCGCGAAACAGCGAAAGGGACGGAATACCCGGCCAACTACGTCCTTCATCCGCCCACACAATCCAAGGACGTAGTCGTAGCAGGATCTGAGGGCTGACCTTCGCGGACACTCCGCAGGACGAAAGAACCCCCGCCGCACATAGTGCGCAGCGGGGGTTCTTTCATGTCCGAGGACATCCGCGAAGGTCAGCCCTCAGATCCTGCGGTGGGAGACCTAGGCCTCGTTATACACCGTTTTGAGCTTCAGCAGGTGCTGATAGCGGTCCATAGCAGCCTGCTCATTCTCCTTGAAGAGCTCCTCGGCGCGCTCGGGGAAGGAACGCGTCAGCGAAGCGTAACGGGCCTCGTTCATCAGGAACTCCTGATAACCGCCCGCGGGCTCCTTGGAATCGAGCGAGAACTTCTTGCCGGCAGCAGCCTCGGGGTTGAAGCGGAAGAGGTTCCAGTAACCGCACTCGACAGCCTTCTTCATCTCGGCCTGGCAGTTCTGCATGCCGCCCTTCTTGATGGAGTGCATCTCGCAGGGGCTGTAGCCGATGATGAGGGACGGGCCGTCGTAGGCCTCGGCCTCGTGGATGGCCTTGAGGGTCTGAGCCGGGTTGGCGCCCATGGCGACCTGCGCCACGTAGACGTAGCCGTAGCTCATGGCAATCTCGGCCAGGGACTTCTTCTTGGTCACCTTACCGGCAGCGGCGAACTGAGCGACCTGGCCCAGGTTCGAGGCCTTGGAGGCCTGACCACCGGTGTTGGAGTAAACCTCGGTGTCGAAGACGAAGACGTTGACGTTGTGGCCGGAAGCCAGGACGTGGTCCAGGCCACCGAAGCCGATGTCGTAGGCCCAACCGTCGCCGCCGAAGATCCAGAAGGACTTCTTGGTGAGGTAAGCCTTGTCGGCGAGGATCGCCTTGGAAGCGTCGCAGCCGCACTTCTCGAGCTCGGCAACGTAGGCAGCAGCAGCGGTCTTGGAGGCCTCGGCGTCGTTGACGGAGTCAATCCAAGCCTGGCCGGCGGCCTTGAGCTCATCGGACGGACCATCGGCAGCGATGATGTCCTGGGTAGCGGCGATCAGCTTCTTCTGGACGGCCTCGTAACCGACGGCCATGCCCAGACCGTGCTCGGCATTGTCCTCGAACAGGGAGTTGTTCCACGCCGGGCCGTGACCGTCCTTGTCCTTGCAGTAAGGAGCGGTGGCAGCGGGGTTGCCCCAAATGGAGGAGCAGCCGGTGGCGTTGGAAATGAACATGCGGTCGCCGGCGACCTGGGTCACCAGACGTGCATAGGCGGTCTCGGCACAGCCGGCGCAGGAGCCGGAGAACTCCAGGTAGGGCTGCTTAAACTGGCTGCCCTTGACGTTGGCCGCGATGAGCTCCTTCTTCTCGGAGACGTTCTCGACCATGTAGTCCCAAACGGGCTGCTGGTCCATCTCCTGCTCGGTGGGAACCATCTCGAGGGCGCCCTTGGGGCAGACCTTGACGCAGTTGGTGCAACCCATGCAGTCGAGCGGGGACACAGCCATAGTGAACTTCATGCCCTTGGCCTTGGGGCCCATGGCGTCAAGCGTGCGGGTAGCCTCGGGCGCGGCGGCAGCCTCGTCCTCGGTCATCGCGAACGGACGGATGGTGGCATGCGGGCACACATAGGCGCACTGGTTGCACTGGATGCACTTGGTCTCGTCCCAGTGGGGAACGACCACAGCGACGCCGCGCTTCTCGTATGCGGAGGCGCCCAGCTCAAACTGTCCGTCGGCGCAACCGACGAAGGCGGAAACAGGCAGGCTGTCGCCATCCATGCGATCGATGGGCTCGAGCAGGTTCTTGACCTGCTGGGCGATGGCAGACTTGGTCTCCTCGGAGAGCTCGACGGGAGCGGCATCCTCGGCAGTTGCCCAGTCGGCCGGAACCTCGAACTTACGGAAGGCGGTAGCGCCGGCATCGATGGCCTTGTGGTTGGCGTCGACGATAGCCTGACCCTTCTTCATGTAGGACTTGGTAGCCGCATCCTTCATGTACTGCAGGGCGTCCTCGGCGGGCAGGACCTTGGCCAGCGCGAAGAAGGCGGACTGGAGCACCGTGTTGGTGCGCTTGCCCATGCCGACCTTGGCCGCCAGGTCGATAGCGTCGATCAGGTAGACGTTGACGTTGTTGTTCGCGATGTAGCGCTTGGCCACGGCGGGCATGTGCTCGGCGAACTCCTCGTCGCTCCACTGGCAGTTGACCAGGAAGGTGCCGCCCGGCTTGACGTCGCGGACCATCTTGAAGCCCTTAACGATGTAGCTGGGGTTATGGCAGGCGACAAAGTCGGCCTTGGTCACGTAGTACGGCGAACGGATCGGGGAATCACCAAAGCGCAGGTGCGAGACGGTGACGCCGCCGGTCTTCTTGGAGTCGTACTGGAAGTAGGCCTGGACGTACTTGTCGGTGTGGTCGCCGATGATCTTGATCGAGTTCTTGTTGGCGCCGACGGTACCGTCGCCACCCAGACCCCAGAACTTGCACTCGATGGTGCCGGGGGCTGCGGTGTTGGGCGCATCCTCGGCCTCGGGCAGGCTCAGGTTGGTCACGTCATCGACAATGCCGATGGTGAACTCGCGCTTGGGCTCGTCCTTCTTAAGCTCCTCGAAGACAGCGAACGCGGACGCGGGAGGCGTGTCCTTGCTGCCCAGGCCGTAACGGCCGCCGACGACCTTGATGCCCGTCTTGCCGGCCTCGTAGAGAGCGGAGACGACGTCCTGGTAGAGCGGCTCGCCGATGGAACCCGGCTCCTTGGTGCGGTCCATGACGGCGATCTTCTGGACGGTCTCGGGGAGAACGTCGACGAAGTGCTTGATGGAGAACGGACGGAACAGGCGAACCTTGACCAGGCCGACCTTCTCGCCGTGAGCGTTGAGGTAGTCGATGACTTCCTCGAGCACGTCGCAGAAGGAGCCCATGCACACGACGACACGATCGGCGTCGGGAGCGCCGTAGTAGTTGAACAGGCCGTAATCGGTGCCGAGCTTCTCGTTGATCTTCTTCATGTAGCCCTCGACGACGGCGGGAAGCTCGTCGTAGACCTTGTTGCAGGCCTCACGGTTCTGGAAGAAGATGTCGCCGTTCTCGTGGCTGCCGCGGGTGTGCGGGTGCTCAGGGTTGAGCGCGTGGTCGCGGAAAGCCTGGACGGCGTCCATGTCGCACATCTCGGCCAGATCCTTGTAGTCCCACATGGCGACCTTCTGGATCTCGTGGCTGGTGCGGAAGCCGTCGAAGAAGTTAAGGAACGGGGTCTTACCCTCGATAGCGGCAAGGTGAGCCACCGGCGAGAGGTCCATGACCTCCTGGACGTTGCCCTCAGCGAGCATGGCGAAGCCGGTCTGACGACAGGCCATGACGTCGGAGTGATCGCCAAAAATGTTCAGGGCGTGGGAAGCGACGCAACGCGCGGAGACGTGGAAGACGCCCGGAAGCTGCTCGCCCGCGATCTTGTACATGTTCGGGATCATCAGGAGCAGGCCCTGAGAAGCCGTGTAGGTGGTGGTCAGAGCACCGGCGCCCAGCGAACCGTGAACGGTACCGGCTGCACCTGCCTCGGACTCCATCTCGACGACCTTGACCGGGGTGCCGAAGATGTTCTTTCGACCCTGGGCCGCCCACTGGTCGACATGGTCGGCCATCGGGCTGGACGGCGTAATGGGATAGATTCCCGCTACCTCGGTGTACGCATACGAAACATATGCGGCCGCCTCGTTGCCGTCCATAGACTTAAACTTACGCGCCATATACCCCTCTCCTCTCATATAGGTATACAGGCCCCGGCGATCGCCGGGATGTTGGCGTTATGGGATTTACGCTGTTGCTTCCAATCATCTGGCAGGCAGGCTCAGCAGCAGGTACGTGGCGTGGAGAGAAGACATGCCGAGGCGAGGAGCAGCTGATGCGCCCCACAGACCCGACCGCCCGTCTTGCACATGACCGAGCGCCGCAAAGGCCGCATGCCGGATGCTCCCGGGCACGCCCCGGCGATGGGAAGCGCCCGCAACGGAAATCCGCATGCGGGTTTATTGTACCCCGCCGTCAAGTGTAATTTCGGCAAATATAGGCGGGCGGTAAAGGTTTACCCCGACTGACCGCCAAAGGCCAGAATGGTCCCTCCATCCCCGGACGACTGGCTCTGACGCGCCAAGGAGTGTCCCCAAGTACCGGCAGGAAAGGAACGTCCCTAACTGCCGGCTAGAGGGCGCCGAGCAGGATGGCGTAGGTGGTGGATTCGCCGAGTTTGAGCTCGTCGCCGGGGTTGAGCTGGGCGGAGCGGCCGGGCTCTACTTGAATACACACACTCGTGGCCCCGTTTACCACCATGGTGCCGTTAGTGGACGACAGGTCCTCGACAAACCATGCGCCAGACTCGTCGCACCAGATATGGGCATGGCGGGCCGAGACGTCGTCGGTGATGCCGCCCTCCCCCGTTGCCAGCGCGCCGATCTCAACGCCCTCCTCACTCGGCTGAATCCAGCGCGGGACGCTCACCACGTAGCCGTTTTGCACGCACAGCAGTCCCAGCGGATGCGCCGGCGCGACCTCGTGCTCGCCCGCGACCGAAGATGTGCTCAGCGAGCGCGGCGTCGACGTGTCGCCGCCACGGGTCGCATGAGCGCGGCGGCTCGCCCGACTTGGAACTAAGGCGGGCGTGAGAGCAAACGGCATAGGGAACGAATCTTGCGGATGTACTCCTCGACGTCAGGCAGGTAAGCCCCACGAAGTCACCGGGGAGGCCCAAGCGGCCCGGCACCACTTCCAGATTCTGACCAGGGCGAGTCGTTCGCCGGTGGCCGAAGGCTCGCTCCCACCCAAAAGGGGAGATTCGCGTTGTTCCCCAATCGCTCTCGCATCTTTCATTTTGCTCGAGGTGGGCTATAAAAACTTTCCTGGTGAAAGGCGGCGATTGGTTTCCTTTCTTTCTAGAGGAGCGCGCCTGTAATCTGTTTTCATCCTAAATCAAGTTAAGATCGGACCTTCCAGAGGCAAGTCGACTCAAACTGCGAGGCTCCATGTTGGAATAAAGAGCGCTGTCGAAGTGCCAACAACACAAAGCTTGCCAGTCTCAAATAGAACCTTTTGGGAGTCCGATTGGGCCGCACACCGAATCCCCGCTGGTGGTTTTTTATAGCTGCGCAACAATAAACAAGGTTAGTGCCAGTCCAGCATGAAATTGAGGAACGTATGCATTTTTTCTCAGTAAGTGATCGTCGTTACTGCTTCGATGAGGTCACTCGCAATTGCTTTCAGGTTGACCAAGCATCAGAAGATGCGCTTCGCATATTTGAAGCATCGGGAAGAACGGTCAACTCGAAGTTGCTAACAAAGTCACTTGCTGCGAAAGGCTACGACCAAACGACCATAGCAGAACTTGAAGACGACATTGATGAGTATCAACGATTGTCTGAGCGGACTTTCTTAACAAAAGACACGCCTCGAAAACTTAGATCCATCGAACTCCACGTTTCACATGCATGCAACCTTGGTTGTAGTTACTGTTTTGCCGGTAAAGGAGATTATGGAACGTCTCCTCTGCTGATGACAGACGAGATGGCCTTCAAGGCGGTCGACTACCTCGTCGCAAGTTCATCGGAAAACGAAACGCTTGCGATCGTCTTTTTTGGTGGGGAACCCATGATTAACGAGCCGCTGATATGGAAAACGGTCGACTATTCAAAAAGAATATACCCCAATAGAAACTTTACCTATTCTATTACGACCAACGGAACGCTTTTGAATGACACTGCTGTGAATTCTTTCAAGGAGCACGGGTTTTCTGTTCTGATTAGTCTCGATGGTACAGGATGCAAGCACGATGCATCGCGCCCGTACAAGACGGGAGGCGGCTCTTTCTCCGATATCGACAAAAACGTTCGTCGTTTTTCCGAGTCGTTCCCCTTCGGCGCAAGAGCGACCTTAACAAATAATAACTGTAACCTTGTTGAAGACTATCTTCAGTTTAAAGAGATGGGCTTCAGAAGGATTTACTTCTCGCCCGTGAGCTCATTCGATGAGAATATCAAACTCGACGAACACTCATTAAACAAAATCAGGGCGGGCCTAATAGATTTGGCGGATCAATATCTCAAACAGATTGATCAAGGGGAAAAGCCCTTGTTTAGAACATTGAAAACTGCAGTTGATTTGATTATGAGTAACAGGATCGCCTTTGTCGGATGCGGGGCTGGCAGGCGTTTTATTTCCGTGACTCCCGAAGGGGACGTATACCCCTGTCACAGGTTTGTCGGGATGATGCGATTCAAAATGGGCAACATCGTCACCGGAATTGACGAAACTAGGTATATTGAAAACTGGAGTCAGGGTGTCGAAAAAAGAATTGACTGTACGGACTGTTGGGCTCGGTCTTTCTGTGGTGGGGGCTGTAGCTGGGAGGCTGCAGACGAGCACGGCTACTTGCCCAAGAGTCTACACCCTGCATCATGTGAATATAGAAAAATGTGCTACGAGATGGCTTTTGACCTTATTTCCCGCCAATCATCTTCGCAGGAGAAAAATCAACGAGAAGCTACTGTATCGGAATAAGCGGTTCAGCGCATTGCTGTCACCATTGTGGAGGTGTTCGTTCTTCTGATTACCGTCTGCGAAGCTTATTGCTACGTTCGCCAAAACCATTCTAGAAATATGGTGAACTAGACATCTTGGTTTGTTATACACAATATTGAGGTTTTTCTGCACTCAAAGGGAGGTAGTCGTGAAGCATATTCATCCGATTAATCCAGGAAGTGGCGACGAGGCAGGCGTGAAGCCGATGTCTTTTGACTGCCTCTTGGGCATTACTGACATCTGTACTGTTTATGATAAAGCAGATGGCTGTGGTGCATACGATTACTGCGACTATGACATGGATGGCGGCAGCATCTGCGTTGTAGATCACTGTGGCATTGATCAAACGTAGTCTCTAATTGGATTAAGGTGAGGAGCTGTTATGAAGCATATCCATCCTGTTGGTTCAAATGAACATCCTCCCGTTGAGCCTTGTTGTCTTGGAGTTGATATATGCAATTTTTACGACATCGCCGAGTGCCCTGTTGCGGATTGGTGCTATGTCGATAAAGAATCAAGCTGTGTTTTGCCAGCAGATTGGTGCGATCCAGTTGACGAGTAGTTTTGTGGCTAGGAACTATTTGGTCCAATTCAGAATAAGATGGGAACAAATACCAAAATCTCGTGTCTGGGAGGAGTTATGCCATTATTGCAAGGTCTCGTTGGATTAGCCTTTATACTTGCGTTATATCTGGCACCTTTTTTAATTCTATTCTTCATTATCCGACTCTTTCTTCGGAGAAAATAGGAGTGTCACGCAAACATTAGCGTAGCTTTCTTCCAATATGAGCCGAGCATTGGCAAGTGGAATAAGAAGCCCGACCGTTCGCCACATGAAAGTGATCGGACGGGCTTCTCTATTTAACCCGGGCCGCCACCCATAGCGGCTTTCCAAGCGTATTCTCAGTGCAAAGCAATCGTCAGTTTAATCCTATGCGCTGATACCGCATTTCATTTGTTCGGCTCGAATTCTACGGCCTGGCAACCCTCGCACTCTCCGGCAAATGGATTGAACGCGAAGGCAGAGATGATGTGTGCGTGGACATCGAGGCTGCTGTAGGCAACATACTGGGACATGGACCCCCGCTGCGCGTGGTATGCGGCCCGGCATATTCATTGCCGTCCAACCCCGTGTAGTTGCAGCAAAGGGTGGAACCTCAATGCTCAGCTCATGTTGTCCGTGGGACACGAGAATCGTAAGTACACTTTGGTGCGATTCTCACGCTGATACTGAGCCACCTGGAATAAGATACGTCGCGACAACACTTCGCTTCACCTCTGTCTCGACAAGATGACGTAGACTAAAGTTTCCTTTAGTAAGAGAACGAGAACTATATCTGAAAGCGTTGCGATGGCGTGAAGGCACCGAGTCCGAACCGCCTGAATGCTACGTGCATCTGCATCGCCTTTTTGTTATCTCTGCCAGTTGGGTAGCACTACACTTGTCATCATTTACCCTGGTACATGCTGCCTAAATCCACTACCCCTTCTACCGCGCCGACCATCTCGTCATCGTGAGAGACAACGATGATCAGCTGGCTTTGCTTGTTGCGCTTAACATAGGCCGCAAGCTCGGCGCGGCTTACAGCGTCTAACCCAGTCGTGGGCTCGTCGAGTACCAAAACTGACGACTTGCGTGAAATCGCCGACCATAAGTACACTCGGCGCAGCTCACCGCCCGAAAGCGCGGAGCAACGTTTCCCGAGCAACTCCTTCACGCTGTTTTCCAGCGAAAGTAGGCCATCTACACCCCGGTGATAGGAAGAAAAGGGCGTGTCGAAATACTCTAACAGCTCTTTCACCGTTTCGTCCGGCGCGAAGCACGACTGTGGGCAGCACGATATCTCTCTCGCACGTATGTAATCCAAGTCGCATTCTTCGATTGGCACGCCGTTGTATTTTACTTTGCCTTTCGATGAGTATAGCCCGAGCATCAAGTAAAGAAGTGACGTCTTGCCTCTTCCGTTTTCCCCAACTATGCAATATGTACCAGGACCGGAAAACTTGAAAGAAAACCCGCCGAGGACCTCTCGGACAGATCCGTCTGGAAGGGCAACCGAGAATTCCAAATCAGATACCGAAATGTCATTTATTTCATCGAGTTTAGCTAAATCGGTCCGATTCCACCCCGATCTCTCCTTTTCTCTCGTCGCGATAGCCGTCCTATCCCATGATGCTTTGGCATCTTGATAGGATTTGAACAATGACATCATACTTTTCAAAGTCTTAAAGAGAACCGCGAAGTATGTACCGATGATAGTGTACTCGCCTATTGACATAGTTCCGTTAATGATTCGTACTCCGGAAACAACAAGTATCACCGCTTGAAACAACGCTGCGAAAAGACCATCGAGCGATGTCAGAGAATATGATAGCTTTCCGGAGCGCAAAACTTTGGGAAAATAGCTCTTAAACCCAGCGTCGAGCGCTTGTTCGCTCTTGCCGTACGAAGATGTCAGTTGAATGTTGAGAATCTGATTAAGCTGCGATGCAATTGCGGCGTAAAAGGCGCTGTCCGCCTCTTTCTTCTCATACGTGACCCTATACAAAAGTTTCCTCAACCCAGTAATTACACAGAAATACACGATGAGGAGAATGATGGAAAACACCGCGAGAGTTGAATCAATTGACCATATGATAAGCAATACGATGGGAATGGCTACAATGGACAGCGGCGCACTGATAAAATTCGCCAAAACGAAGGATGAGACCACGCTGGAGTCGGAAATAATCCGTTGCGTTGTATAGGCTGGATCGATGGTCCGACTCACCAAGTAATCGTCTCTTTCAAAACGCAAGACGGCCTCCCTGAGAAGATCAAAGGAAAGTCTCGTGGTTATGCGAATGGAAAGTGTTCCTGCAAAATAAGTAAAGAGGGTGGAGAAAACTCCTATTGACGCAACCAGGAGCGCGAAGAGTACGGCGTCTCTTTCGCTGCGGTTACCGAGAAGAAAATCTAAGAATTTCCCGTTCACGTATGGCATGGCATAGGAGAGAGCGGTTCCAATCACCGTGATAGCAATGAAGACGAAAGCCCCTTTTGCTCTGATGAACCTCGAGAGAACGCATCGAATCAAGGAAGGCCCCAATCTACCCGCCACAAAACATCAATCACTGATACCTTACACCTCAACACAACAGGAGCGAAGATTTGCCAATGAGACTGCTTTAAGATTGCCTTGGGCCAATACGATCTCAAGCTCTTCCTACAAGAGAGTCGGAATCGGACATCTCCTCCGACGAACCTGGCAATCGGGCGGTTGAAATATCTTTTTCAACCGCCCGATTGCCACAATAGATTTGAGCATCCGCCCACAAACGTCCGCGTTTTATACCCATCAAATCCTTTGCCTTTTGTCGTCTAGACTAGAAAAATCGCTCGAAATAACGCAACCGGCCTGCTCGCTTGAAGAAACCTAAGCCCGTAACGTAGATGTGCAAACTTCCGAAACGCCTTGCGCGGCATAGTGCGTATAAACTTCGTCAACCGCCTCAGAAATATCTGAGTATCGCGCCGGGTCAAAAGCATACGATGTCGCAGCTATACCCTGCACCCATTCGGAACGCGGATTAATTGAATAGCCACACAGCATCATCATACATGCATCTAGACCTGATTTCCCAAGTATCCGACGTATTGATGAGAGCATCGCGGGTCGCCCCTGCACCATCGTCGTCACCCCTATTAGCAGTATTTACCGTTTTTCTCTAAATGCGTATCGCCACCCTTAAGAATACGAAGTGTTTTATCCAGACCCGATTGTCCTCCATCTCAAACGAAGGGATAAGGAATCTCATCCGGAATCGGCAGTAACGGAGGATTCACAACGACAAGCGAAAAACATGAGTCATCTCTCAGAGGGGAGTAAAGGCTCCCCTCAAGCACCCTAGTTTCGTCATCCAAAGAGTTGATGGCAGTGTTTTTCTTACAAAGGTCGACAACAAAAGGGTTGATTTCTACAGATGTTACATCCATGCCACAGTTGGTAAGTATCAGGCCCTGTATTCTGGGGCCAGAACACAAATCGAGAGCCTTCCGTGCGCTCTGCGGTGTAAGGCGCCAATCTCAGCAAATCTGTCCCACAATACTGCGCTGAAGAACAAGACGGAACCCCTGAGCCAAACTCCCCTATACCTTATTAAGGCTAAGACAGGCAAGTTCACGCACCCGGCATATTCCAGAATAACATCCTATTGTTTTAGATGCTCTACAAGCATGAACAGCCGCGAATCGGAAAGTTCTTCTAGTTTCGCCCCGACTGACCGCCAAGGGCCAAAATGGCCCCTCCATCCCCGGGCGACTGGCTCTGGCGCGCCGAGGAGTGTCCCCAAGTGCCGGCAGAAAAGAAACGTCCCTATCTGCCGGCTAGAGAGCACCGAAGAGAATGGCGTAGGTAGTGGATTCGCCGAGCTTGAGCTCGTCGCCGGGATTGAGTTGGGCGGAACGGCCGGGCTCGACCTGAATGCAGACGCGCGTGGCCCCGTTTACCACCACGGTTCCGTTGGTGGACGACAAGTCCTCGACGTGCCAGATATTTTGAGCATCGCACCAGATATGGGCATGGCGGGCCGAGACATCGTCGCCGACGTCGGTAATATCGCCCTCACCAGTGGCCAGCGCGCCAATCTCAACACCCTGCTCACTCGGCTGAATCCAGCGCGGGGCGCTCACGACAAAACTGTTTTGTACGCGCAGCAAGCCCAAGGGGTGCGTCGGGGCGGGTTCGCGTTCGCCCGCGGCCATCGACATGCCAAGCGAACGCGGCGTGGAGGTGCCTCCGCCACAGGTCGCGTGCGCGTAGTCGATGGCATAGTTCACCGAGGACCGCACATCCGCCGAACAGCCGACGGCGACAAACAGCACCAGCACGGCCTCGGCGCGCTCGGCAGGCATGAGTTCCGCCGCCTGGGACAGGCGATCGAGCGCGTTGCGATAGAGATTCGTGTCCTGGTGGCACTCTTCGAGCGCGCGTACCATCGGTTCACCTGCAGGACCGCACACCATATTGATCACAGCCGTGGAGTCCATGGGATTGCGCTGGCGCAGGGCCAGTTGCGACATAATACGCGCAGCCGAGGTACCGTATTCGGCAAAGTAGCGCTGCTGAAGCGTGCCGACCGGCGCGCGAACGATAAAGCGGGAAACCCAAGAGCGATCGGCGGCTCGGCTCTGCGGGCTGCGGCCGTCGGCGAGCGGACGGGACGAAAGCACCAGGCCGCACAGCTCGATATGGCTCAGATGCGCCGCGCGCTTAAAGATGTCAAACATGGCCCCGCATGGGGTGAGCTCAACTTGAGATGCCATGACCTAGGCCTCCTTGGTCGTAGAAATAGAATCGGACGATACTTCAACAGGTCCGCCAAAAGTACGGGCAGCTGCGGCTCCACCGGCAAGCGGAGTCGCCATCTGGGCTTTTGTGCGTCGCGGTGCCGAAACGGGAAGTTCAAAGGCAAAGCCCATCGCAAGCAAAAACCACGTAAGCGTATAGGTTGCAACCAGAGCGGCAACAAGGCCGCCCATCACGGCGCGTTGGGAAAATACGCTACATGCAGCCACAACCAGCACCGGAACCTCGCAGGCAGAAAGCGCAAGCACGCCCTGCAGGAACCCCGAGCGCCGATTGCGCGCAAGTGCCCCCGTGGCAACGCCGGCTATGCCTGGCAGCGCCAACGCCAGTGCGGCAATAATACCCGGTAGCGACCCAGACCACACGAGCGATCCCAAAGTCGCCGTCGCGCGAGCGCCCGACGCCAGCAGCGCGGCCGAAACCACGACCACAGCCCAAACCACGCCACAGACGACCGTCGCGCCGACCATCAGCGCGCGACGAACCGCGCGGCCAGACGCATCCATGGGGCACGGCGTGAGCGGCTCGCCGCGGAGCGAACGACCGACATTTTGCGCATAGTGGTCACAAAACGCCGAGAGCGCCGCCTCGACCGCCGCCGGCTCGGGACGATCTTTTTGATGGCTGGACAGACAGGCCATCACCACGTCGAACAGCTGGGCATCGACAAACGTCAGCGCATCGCGTAGCTCTTCGGAATCCGGCTCAAGCCCTAGCTGCTGGGCCTGCTCGGCCGCGGCGAGCGCCACATCGGGCTCACGACGAAGCAGCTGAGTCAAATCACAACCGGGCGCATGGGCACCAATGGGATAGTCGGGCCGCGTGTCCATCTTGAGACGGTAGGGGCTCGCGATGTCGCGCGTCTTTTTGCGCGAACCCGAGGTGCCCGAAGTGCCCGGCGCGGCTTCGTATGGCGCGACGCCGGCAATGAGCTCGTAAACCGTGCTTGCCGCGGCATAGACGTCAATCGCCGGCGACATACGCAAAGCGCGCAGGTCGGGAATATCGTCGGTGAGCATCTCGGGCGGGGCATAGGCAACCGTCGCGCGACGCAGCGTGGCATAACGCTCCGTAAACGACGCCTTGCCGCCGGTACCGGCCACGGCCGACGCAGGCTCAAGCGCCAGCGACGAGCCAAAGTCGATCAGGCACAGGTCAAAGGTGCCCTCGGCAAGCTGCCGGTCAAGCGGTAGACGCGCCGTACGCACCATAATATTAGCGGGCGAGATATCGCGATGGACAAAGCGCTCGCCCACCAGGCTCATACGGCAGAGCAGATCGAACAGGTCGCGACCCAGACGCGCCGCCGCAAGCGGCGACAGGCGTCCGGCATCGTCCACGGCAAGTCGCGAACGCAAGTGGGCAAGCGTCTCGCCCTCGACCCATTCCATGACAATTGCAGGCACACCGTCGACCTCGCCCCAGCCATAGAGGCGGGGAAAGCCCTTAAGGCCCGAAAGGGCGCGATGGCATTCGTATTCCTCGCGAAACGCCGCCTTGAACTTGGCGACCAGCGCCTCGTGAGCGGCATCGTCATCAAACTCATCGCGCGTCGGCAAGATGAGCTGCTTGAGTGCCACGGCCTCGCCTTGGGCGTTGACAGCACGCGTCACGCGGCCGATACCGCCACGGCGCATGGTGGCATCGTCGGCAAACAGCATCGTAAAACGACGCAGATAGGCAGGCAGTTCGTCCTGACCGAGCGCAATGGCCGGCTCAAACCCGTCGACACGCGCCAGGCGCAGGCCGACCATGGGATCGCGACCGAGCGATTGTGGTGTGGTGGATGCAAGATCGGTCATCATAGGGCAAGCGCCGCCACGTTATTGTTGAAGTTACCGAGTGCGGCGTCATCATCGCCGTAATGGCCGACCCATTGACATAGGTTGGTGTAACAGCCCCACAGATTGGCATACTGCTGATACCACTTTGACCGGGGCGAGAATGTCTGACGACCGAACTCGGCTCGAATGACAAACATCTCCCCGACCAGGCTGTCGCACGGCCTGGAATCTCCCGTAGAGTTATAGGTCGAGACCACGTCATTGGCACGAGAAACGTAGCCGTCGAGCATGTTGTACTTGGTCACAAGCCAACTGTGAATGCTCTCTTCCTCAGCAGCGGAAAGGCCACCGGAGTTTGCATCGTTGTCAGTGTTGCCGCCCGTCGAGCCGCCATTTCCAGACCCTCCGGTAGAGGAGCCCGACCCAGAGCCGCCGCTCGAACTCGACGAATTCGAGCCGGAGCCAGAAGTATCCGAGCTACCGGGCTTTCCGGACTGCTGGGCGTCCTGCTCCTTCTGCTGCTCGACCTTATTCACCGTTGCCGCCACACTATTGTTGGACAACCGATCGATGATCTTGGTGTTGGTGAGCACGATGGTTTTGCCATTGGCAAGCGTGACTTCGTTGTCCGGGGCCTCGGCGCCGTCCGCATCGTCGGTGCCAAACACAATATGCGCGACCACACTTGCCCAAGCATATCCAGTCGTGGTACCCAAATCACTTTTGACCTCATGCCCCACGCGCGGTTCGCGTGCGGTATGCGCCTACATCATGGACGGCACGGTCATGCCATAGGCAGAAACGCCAGCTATGACCAGCACCAGCGAGCAAGACAGCAGTGCGTACGCCCGCGGCGCCAAGCCCAGTCGGCGTCGCATGCGCACCGCGGCGCCGCGCTTTGTCTGAGTGCCACCGGGCCGCATGCGTTCTCCTCCAACAAAAACACGCCGCTTGGGAGCGGCGCATTCATTCAAATCCATATTTGAGTGTATCAGCGAACCCAAAAGGTTGCGCAACGAATGGGCAAATTAAGGATGCGAGCGGAAGCATCCATGCGATAAGCGGATACGAAGCATCTTTGTTGCACAACAAACTCACAGTCGCACGGGGAAATTATGGCTACCCCGTGCGTCGCGAGGAAAACATACGGCAGGAGCAGGCTCGCCGCCTAGATCGCGCGGCGGGCCTCGATAGCGCGGCCAAGCGTAAGCTCGTCGGCATACTCCAAGTCGCCGCCCACGGGAAGGCCGCTCGCAAGACGCGACACCTCAACGCCCAATGGCTTGATGGTGCGAGCAAGGTAGCTCGCCGTAGTCTCGCCCTCAATGTTGGGGTTGGTGGCGATAATGACCTCATGGATGTCCTCGTGGCCCAGGCGCGCCAGCAGCTCGCGGATACGCAGCTGCTCGGGACCGATCTTGTCCATGGGGCTGATCACGCCGCCCAGCACATGGTAGAGGCCATGGTAGCTGCCCGTGCGCTCGATTGCCTGAACGTCGCGCGGCTCGCCCACCACGCAAATGCGAGTGGTATCGCGCATCGGGTCCTGGCAGATGGAGCACTCGTCGGCCGTGGCGTAGTTAAAGCAACGGCTGCAAAAGTGGACCTCCTGCTTAACCTCCAGGATGGCCTCGGCCAGGCGGCGGGCCTCCTCGGCATCGGCCTCGAGCAGGTAATAGGCGATGCGCTGGGCCGACTTGGGACCAATGCCCGGCAGACGGCCCAGTTCATCGAGCAGTTTTTGCAGACTGTGATTCGCACTCATATATATGCGTGTCTTAGAACGGCATGCCCGGGATGTTGAGGCCGCCGGTGATGGCGCCCATCTGCTTGTTGGCGAGCTCGTTGACGCCGCGGACGGCCTCGTTGACAGCAGCCATGATCATGTCCTGCAGCATATCGACGTCCTCGGGATCGAGGGCATCGGGATCGATGGTGAGGTTGACGAGCTCCATCTCGCCGTTAACGGTCACCTTGACCATACCGCCGCCGGCAGAGGCGTCGACGGTCTGGGACTTGAGGTTCTCCTGCGCGGCGGCAAGCTGCTCCTGCATCTTGCGAGCCTGCTTCATCATCTGCTGCATGTTCATACCGGCCATAATGGCTCCTTTACGTGCGGCCGCACGCCAAGCTGCAAGGGCAGCCGGAGCGCGGCGGGACTTTCAAACTCAAAAATCGTACCACGGCACAAGGCCAGCGAGCAGGGCAGACACGCTACCTCAGTCGATATACATGTCCTGGAGTGCAAGCCGCACCCAAAGATTATGCAAAGTTGAATAATTCGCATCTGCATAATATCGAAAGCTAAATCTTGTAGAGCCGGAATCCGACATTTAATGCGTACCACTAAATGGCTAAATGCCGAGCCACTACTCGAGGCGGCGCTCATAACGACGGGGTATAATTTGATTGCCATAGATAGCAATTTGGAGGTGCCCCCATGAATGCCCCCGACGTGCTCCAAAACATCCGCTCAAAACACCCCGTTGCATATTTTGTTCTCTATCTCTTTGTCGGCTGGGCATTGCTGGTTGTCATCACCCATGCTATAGCCTTTGGAGCAGAACTACTGATAGCCAGCTCGGACCAGCCCGTCGTCAAATGGGAAGCGACCGATAAGTGCACCGACGGAACTCGAACCATTTACTACAACAGCCCGTCCCTCTACCAAGAGTTCAAGGTCAAGATAAAGGACTCCAAGATTGTCGATGCCGAACTAGGCTCTTTCTTGACAATCGGAGCAACCCTCAACGCCGAGCAAGTCGAATACACGGACAGCCATGCGACGTATCGTATCGACCTCAGCATCCTAGGCCGACCGTCACGCACTTGTCTGCTCGAATGCGATATACGCGGCACCACGTTGCACATGTCCGAAATACAGATGCGCCCGGACAAAGAGACCTCTTCTTGAGCAGTATACCCGCCTGCGCAGCTACTCCACCGGTTTGAAGATGGTGGACTGGCCGAAGACGCTGCGGATGAGGGCTTTGGCCTCGTCCTCGGTCTGCGGGATGCTCGGGGCTGCACCCTGATGGCCGAAGGGGCTGCCCGCACCGGGGTTGGACTCCCAGGGAGTCGCGGGGACGTCGTCGCTTGTAGGGGCCGCGGGTGCCGCCGCAGCGGACTTGGGCGCGGACGCCGCACCCGGCACGTCGAACGGAGGCAGATCGTCCCCGCTCGCATCGCCGGCGAAGCCGCCGACCATAGCGTCGTCGTAGGGCACCTGCTCGGATTCCCACGGCACGACAGGCTGAGCCTTGGGAGCGGACGCGCGCTCGGGCGCTCGGGGCGCGGGCTCAGTCGGGAGCTTACCCGTGGCAGGAGCGCCGGCGGGGTTGTCGGAGCGTAGCCAGGGGGCTTTGCCCAGGTCAGACGACTTGGGCGCGGGCGAGACGGGCTTGAGCGCGGGTGTCGGAGCAGCCGGTTTGGGCGCTGCAGGCTTAGGCGCCAACGGGGTCGATGCCGCTACCGGCGCCGCTTGCTGCTGCGGCGCGCTGGCGCTCGAGGATACAGGGGCCGCCGAGGACACGGGTTGCGGGTCCGCAGATGCCGCAGCCCGTGCAGATGGAGAATGCTCCTCATGTTGAGGAGCCGGCGTGCCACCCCCATCCAGGACATAGTCGACGGTACGACGACCGAAGACCGCGCAGACCGTCGGCAGGACCACCGATTGCGTGTCAGCGCGGCCGAGCATCTTGATGGCAAAGGTCGAACCCGCGGGGAACGAGACGGTGAGCTTGGAGCCGTCGTCGGCCGTGGCGCGGGCGTTGAGCAAAAGCCCTGCGTAGGAAGCCTGACGCGCCTTGACACGCTCGACGACCTCGGCCCATTTGCGCTGCAGCTCTCCGGCATCCTCGACCGCGGGCGTCTCGGCAGCACCGGCGGCGGCAACCTGGGCGGCATTGTTGGACTGGGGCTTAGGTGCCGGAGCGGTGGCAGGCGCGGGGGCCGCAACGGGCTGAGACGTCGGAGTCGGCGCAGGCTGAGGTGCAGGCGCTGCAGGCTTGGAAGCTGACACGGACGCAGAACGGGGCGCAGGCTGGGCAGCCGGAACAGCAGCACCACGGTCCCAAGGCATACCGACCTGGCGCGCGGACGTAGCAGCGGGGGCAGTGGATGCCGCCGGAGCGGCAGCACGGGCGCCCGAAATGAGCGTCGGCTGTTGGGCAGCAGCGGGTACGGATGCTGCAGGCGCGGCGGCCTGAGCAGCAGCCACGCTCGCCGGCACGGCGCCGTTGGCAACCATGGCCTCCAGGCGTGCCACGCGCTCGGCCAATGCCTCAATCGTTAAATCAGCCTCGGGACGAGCCAGACGCGTGCAGGCAATCTCGAGCACCAGGCGCACGTCGCTCGCGCCCCTCATCTCCAGTGCGGCATCGTCGAGCACTGTCAGCACACGAGCCAGGCGGTCGGCAGGATGCTCGCCAAAGGCAGCGGCCTCGGCAGCAAGCGCCTCGGCCTGCTCGGAGCCGCACTCAAACAACTCGGCACGGGCACCGGCAACGCAGGCAACATACACGTCGCGCACGTGCGCCACCAGGTCGCGCGTCAGTTCCAGCAGATCGTTACCTTCCTCGACCTGCGCGCGAATCAGTCCATAGAGCTCGGCAACATCGCGATCGGCGATGGCGCGGGAAAACTCGCCCAGAATCTGGTCCGAAACCTCGCCTAAAAGCGAGCGGGCGTCGTCCGCATGCACAGAACCGTTGCCAAAGACGCTCAGCTGCTCCAGCGTGGACAGCGCGTCGCGCATGCCGCCCTTGGCATGGCGCGCCACGATAGCGAGCGCCTCGTCGTCGTAATCGAAGCCCTCCTGCTCGCACACGTATGCCAGGCGGCGCTCGATATCCTCGTTGCCGATGCGATGGAAATCGAAACGCTGGCAGCGCGAGAGGATGGTCTCCAGAATCTTTTGCGGGTCGGTGGTGCACAGCACAAAGATCACGTGTGCCGGCGGCTCCTCAAGAGTCTTGAGCAGCGCGTTGAACGCCGCCGTCGTGAGCATGTGGACCTCGTCGATGATATAGATCTTGTACTTGCCGCGCACCGGGGCAAAGTTGACGGAGTTGATGATCTCCTCGCGCACGTTGTCCACGCCGGTACGGCTTGCGGCATCGAGCTCGTAGACATCCGGGTGGTTGCCCTCGGCGATGAGCTCGCACTCCTCGCAAGTACCGTCGGGCATGCAGCCGCTTGCACCCTCGGCGCGCGCCGCCTCGGCATTGCGGCACAGCAGCGCCTTGGCCAGAATGCGCGCCATGGTGGTCTTGCCCGTGCCGCGCGGTCCGCAGAACAGGTAGGCGTGGGACAGGCGCCCCTCGGTGATGGCGTGCTCGAGCGTCGAGACGATATGCTGCTGGCCCACCACGGAGTCGAAGGTGAGCGGGCGATACTTTCGGTACAACGATTCCATGGGTGCTCCCCCGGGTATACTGAGTCTTGTTGCCGCGGCGGCCATGCGGTCGCACGGCATACTGCATTCATAATAACCCGTACGGCGAGCCCGCCGCGATAGGAGTCCAAAGAGCATGGCAGACGCAGAGAGTAACCTCGTTCCCTCCGAAGCAGCCGACCAGGTCGAGGTCGCACTCGAGGAGCAGGCCGCAGCCGACGACGGCATCCTGTACCTCAACGAGTACCAGTATGAAAACGACCTGGTCACCGACTTCGCCCGCCTGGTCGCCTCGCCCAGGCGTCGCGGCTCGCTGTATGTCGCCGCGGCAATTGCCGCGCTCATCGGCATCGGCATGCTGGTGGCCGGCGGCAACTGGATCAAGTTTGGCGTCGTGTTGATCGTGTTCGGCGCCTTTTTGGCCTGGTGGAGCAAAAACCTGCACCACACCCTCGCCCGCGACTTTATCGACGCCGTCGAGGCCGACGAGTCCATGGGTGGCCGCTATCGCCGCGTCGCCGCCAACGAGGACGGCCTGATGGTTTGGGGCAAGAGCGGCAAGTCGCAGTTCTTCCCGTTTGACAAGCTCGACCACGTACTCGACGGCGAGCGCATCTTTGTGGCCATGTTCGCCGACCAGGGCGTGACGATCCCCAAGGACACCTTCGTCCGTGGCGATGCCGAACAGTTTGGCTCCTTCCTCAAGGCCCGTATCAACAAAAAACTCCGCATCGAGACCAAGAAGAAGAAAATGAAGGCCGAGAAGGCCGCCGCCGAGGCCAAACAGGGCGACAAGCCCCAGGAGACCAAGGGCAAGCAGCGCAAGCAGAAGAAGAACAAGAAGAAGCGCTAAGGGCAAGCCAGACAGGCAGCCTCGCATCCCGTTATCCTCGCCATCCGCCCGAGCGTGCTACACTAGCAGCATCTATGCCACCGCGAACGGCTCGGCTCCGCGCCCGCCGCTCGCAAACGAACTTTAAACGCACGAGGGTTGGCCATGCCGCTTTTCTCGCAACATACCGCCCGGTTCTCGCCGGACGTTCCTTTGGAGGGCACCAGCTCTCGCGAGCTGCTCAAGCGGTACCAGCCGCTCGAGACACTTGCGACCGGCGGTTTTGGCTCCATCGAGATCTGCCGCGACACGCACCTGCGCCGCCGCGTCGCCATTAAGCGTATCCCCCTTATCAACGGTGCCGGCATGCCCGCCAGCGACATCATGGATGTCCTGCGCGAGGCGCACACCGCCGCCATGCTTCAACATCCCAATATCGTGCAGGTCATCGACTTTACGCACGACACAGCCTATGCCTACCTGGTTATGGAATATGTCGATGGCATGTCGCTGGCCGAGTTTTTGCACCGCGTGGACGGCCACTCACTTACCTTTGACGAGGCCGCGGCTATTGCCGATGCCCTGGGCCAGGCGCTCACCTTCGCCCATAGTAATGGCGTACTCCACCTGGACATTAAGCCCGCCAACGTGCTCATCGACCACTCGGGCAATGTAAAGCTCACCGACTTTGGCATGGCGCGGCTGTCGTCCGCCGGTGGCTTTGGCGGCTCGCGCGGCGGCACCATCGGCTACATGCCGCCCGAGCAGCTCGATATCGAGACCGGCACGGTCGACGAGCGCGCCGATGTCTTTGCCCTCGCCTGTGTGATCTACGAGGGCCTGTGCGGCAGCGCTCCCTTTATGGCGGCCACGCCCGCCGACTCGCTCGACCGCATCATCGGCGGCGCCACCTATCCCAGCGAGCTGATACCACACTTTCCCCCGGGAGCCGAGGCCGCGCTCATGAGCGCGCTCTCCCCCATGCCGCAGGACCGCCCCAACAGCATCGAGGCATTTTGCGACCAGCTCCTTGCCGGTCTGGGCAGCGTACGCGAGGGCCGTCGCAGCCTGGAGCAAATGGTTGGCGAGCTTTCGGATGACGAGCAGGAGCTCGACGATATCGAGCCGTCGCACTACGAGGACGACGCCATCGAGATCGACCCCGCACTCGGCTGGGCGGGCACGCGCTGGAGCCATGCGCGCGACTACACCATGCGCGCTATCTCGACGCTAGCGTGCGGCACCTTTAGCTTTTTGCTGATGCAAACGGCCGGGGTCGCGGCGCTTCCCGGCCTGGTCATTGCGGCTATCGCAATCGGAGCGGCGGCCGGCCTGGCCCCCCAGATCGGCTCGGCCATCTCGGCTGTGGGCTTTTTGGTGCTCATGGCCAACGCCACCATGCAGGCGCAGGGCATCCTGTCGATGTTGCCCGTCGCGGTGATCTTTGCCGCTGCCATGTCCGGTTGGTGGATTGCCTGGGGTCGCACCGAGGCTGCCGCGAGCGCCGCACTCACCTGTGCACTCGCGCTTGGCTGTCTGACCGGCAATACCTTCCTGGCAGCTGGGGTCGCCGCCGGCGTCGCGTCATTTTGGCTCGGCCCGGCAAGCGCCGCCGCGGCAACGGGCATGGGCACGCTTTTTGCCCGCCTGGCGACAGTCGCGCTTTCAGCCGGAGGCGTGCTGGGGCTCGGTAACGTTGCCGCAGCGCTGGGAGACCCGCTCCTTTGGGCTGCCTTTGTGCTGGTCGCGGCAACTGCCGCGGCGTCATCTGCGCTGCTCAATGCCCATGCCAAGCGTGCCGATCAGGGCTCAAACCTTGCCGCAATCGCCGCCATCGCTGTCACCGGCATCGGCTGCGCAGCGGCGTCCTGTCTTGCACACCATATGGAAATTGCCAGCCTTGCAGCCGCGGTCGTCGCCAAGGCGGCGGTTGCGGGAACCCTATCCTCTATAATCGTTGGGATATGCCTATATTTGCTCGGATACCAAAGAACCTATACGGAGAGTGATCTTTCGTGAACTTCCTGAACATCTTCGAGGACCACGTGGCCGGCATCTTCGGTGCCACCCGTGCCCCGTTCTCCTTTAAGAAGCTTGCTAAGCAGGCCGCTCGCGACATGGAGGATCAGACTCTGGTGATTAACGGCGTCAACACGGCGCCGGCACTCTATACCATCCTTATCGCCGCCGACGACGATCCCATGCTCGCCCCGTTCTACCCCGAGCTTTCGCGCGAGGTCCGCGAGTTTGTGAAGGCGCAGGCCGAAAAGCGCCGCTATGTCTTTGTCGGCGAGCCCCTCGTGCGCTTTATGATCGATCCGCAGCTGCGCGCCGGCAAGTTCTCGGTCTTTGCCGAGAACGTCGATGCCCCCACGCTCGGCCGCCTGTACGAAGAAGAGCGCGCCTATCAAAACGGCCTGGGCCAGAACAACTCCGCGGCAAGCCGTGCCGCCAGCGCCCCGCGCGCCGGCCAGCAGCAGTTTGCTGCCCCGCAGCAGCAGCGCCCCGCCGCCATGCCCCAGCAACAGCCGACGCCTCGCGCCGCCGCTCCCGACCCGCTTGCCGTGGCAGACCCCTTCGCGCCTAGCGTCCCCGACCCCGCCGCAGCACCCATCCCGGTGCCGCAGACCGTCTCGCGCGACGCGCTTGCCGGCATGGGCGGAGCCGCCGCGACCGGTGCCGCCGTGGGCCTAGGCGCCGCAGCCGGCATCGCCTCCAACATGGCGAGCACTCGCGCCCCGCAGCGCCCGCTCGCCCAGCTCGTCGACGTCGTGAGCGGCGAGAGCCATAGCATCACCTCCGCACAGGTGACCATCGGTCGCGAGCGCTCAGTTTCCGACATTGCCCTGCGCGACCCCAACGTGTCGCGCCGCCACGCCCAGCTCACCTTTACGGGCTCGGATTGGTCGATCGAGGACCTCAATTCCACCAACGGCACGCTCGTCAACAACCGCCGCATTACGCGCTGCCCACTGCGCAACGGCGATCTGCTGACGTTTGGCCTGAGTACCTTTGAATTTAGGGGATAGTCGCTTATGAACATCGATATCGTCCTTTTTGCAGGCCGCATCGTCTTGGTCGCCCTGCTCTATATCTTCCTGTTCGCCGTCATGAAGACCGGCGTGGGACTTGTGCGCGGGCAGCGCCGCGACTCGGCTATCTGGACGATTGATGTGGACAAGGGTCCGCGCGGTATCCGCGGCATCCACGTAGACATGCTCGGCCCCGTCATCGTCGGTCGCTCGCCATCTTCGGACATCTGCATCAACGAACCGTTCGTCTCGGCCTCGCATGCGCGCTTTTCGCTGCAGGGCCCGGCGCTCATCATCGAGGACCTCAACTCGCTTAACGGCACGCTCGTCAACGGCCGCCAGCTCGTGGAGCCCGCGACGCTGCGTGAGGGCGACGAAGTCCAGATTGGCGACGTGGTCATGAAGGTGAACCGTCGATGATCGACGAGGAGAACAAGTCCGCAACTATGACCGAGACGCCAACTGTCCCCGCAGCTGCGCCGGCTCATGCCGCTCCAGCGCGCCCTGCGACCGTGGAGCCCGAGGACACGGTGTTCTCCCTGCCTCTTTCGCATGTAACTCAAGAATATCCGGCACTCGTCGATGACGAGGACGCCAGCACCGAGCAGCTCGACGCCCCCATCGGCGCGCACGCTGCCGAGCAGCCCGCGGAACCGGAGGCAACGCCCGCACCGGCTCACTTTGCCGAGCCCGTCGCCGAGGCGATTAACGAGAGCGCTGCCGTGTTTGCAGCCTCCGAGCTTGCCGCGCCGGTATTCCCCGTCGCCCCGGCAAGCGAGGCGGCACCCGCATCCGCAACGCCTGCCGAAGTCGAGCAGCCCGTTGCCGCGCCCGCCGCAGCTCCCGAGCCCTCCGCTCAACCCCAGAGTACGCCCGCGCCGTCGCACTTTGCGACGCCCGAGCCGACGGCTGTCGAGCCGCAGCAGGACGGCGATCCCGCCGACCGCATAACCGAAGATCTCAACCTTCCGGACGTCTCCGACGCCGAGTCGGGCAACGATGCCGACACCGTCTCCCCCGGCGACACCGCCGAAATCGATGTCGCGGCCGTGGAGGCAAAGCTCAAAGATCCCGGCTCGACCATGAGCTTCGAGCCGCTGACCGACGAGCGCATCGAGACCGACTCGACCTACGACGCCGGCACCACCACACAGCTTATGTGGGGCGCCCGCTCCGACGTCGGATGTGTGCGCCCGCACAATGAGGACTCCTATCTGGTGCAGTCGCCGCTCTTTTGCGTGTGCGACGGCATGGGAGGACACGCCGCCGGCGAGGTGGCATCCTCCATCGCCGTCGAAACCATCGCCAAGACGGCGCCGCAGTCCGCCGACGCCGCGCGCCTGGCCGCAGCCGTCGAGGCCGCCAACGCCGCCGTGATCGAGGCCGCCCTCAACGGCCTGGGCAAACCCGGCATGGGATGCACGGCCACCTGCGCCTACATCGAAAACGACACGCTCGCCATCGCCCACGTGGGCGACTCGCGCGCCTACCTGCTCCACGAGGGTACGCTCATCCGCGTGACCCGCGACCATTCCTACGTGGAGGAGCTCGTGGATGCCGGCGAGATTACGGCCGACGAGGCCCGCGTCCACCCCAACCGCTCGGTCATCACCCGCGCGCTGGGCTCGGATCCCGCTATGTATGCCGACCACTTTACCCTGCACATCGAGGAAGGCGACCGCCTGATTCTGTGCTCCGACGGTCTTTCGAGCATGATTCCCGATAGCGATATCGAGAACATCGCTACGCAGTCCTCGAGCGCACAGATCTGTGTCGACAACTTGGTGGACGCGGCGCTCGCCGCCGGCGGCCACGACAATGTGACCGTGGTGGTCGTCGACCTGGTCGACGACGGCGTCATGCGCGAGGCAAAACGCGTCCGACGCCGCAATGTCACCATCGCCACCGTCTTGGCCCTTGTCTTTGTGCTGATAGCAGGCATCTGGGCATACACGGGCGTCACCGGCTCCTATTACTTGGGAACCTACCACGGCAATGTCGCCGTCTGGCGCGGCCTGCCCGGCAAGACGCTCGGGGTCGAGCTCCACTGGCTCGAAAGCGAAACCAGCATCAAGCTGTCCGACCTGCCCGAAGACACGCAAAACCGCCTGAAGGCAGGCATTCCGCAAACGAGTGTCGACGATGCGCAGGACACCATTTCCAAGTACCGCCATCAGATTGACGAGGAGCAGACCCGTCAGGTGATTGACGCGCAAGCGATTCGCGACAACACCAATCAGGAATCCACCTCCGAGTCAGATTCCGAGAAAACCGCCGAACAGTCAGCCGAGGCCGAAGCCTCCGATAAGAATTAGAAAGGGAGTGCCGCTTATGAGTCGCCGCAACACCGAACTGCTCTTGCTCATCGCCTCGGCGTTCCCCGTCATCCTGCTCTATGCGATGTACGTGCTCACCGCGGGTGCCACGATTTCCTTTGAGACGCTCGCCGTGCCGATCGGCCTGTTCGCCGCCTTCGCCGCGGCGCATATCGCCGTGCGCATCCTGGCGCCCGGCGCCGACCCCGCCATCCTGCCCATCGTCTTTGTGCTCTCGGGCATCGGCATCACATTCGTGACGCGCCTGGCCCCCGACCTCGCCATCTCGCAGCTCATCATCTTGTTTGTCTCGGTAGCGCTCATGGTGGGAACGCTCGCACTGGTCAAGAACCTCGACGTTGTCATGCGCTACAAGTACACCTTTGGCATTATCGGCATCATCCTGCTGATGCTGCCGATCTTTATCGGCACCACGATCTCGGGCTCCAAGCTGTGGATTCGCATCGCGGGCTTCACCATCCAGCCCGGCGAGTTCGCCAAGGTCTTCATCGTCTTGTTCCTGGCAGGCTATCTGGCCGAGAACCGCGAGCTGCTCTCCATCTCCAACCGCAAGATCCTGGGCCTCAAGATTCCGCGCTTCCGCCTGCTGCTGCCGCTGTTTGCCGTGTGGGGCGTGTGCCTGCTCATCGTCGTCTTCGAACGCGACCTGGGCTCGGCCGTCCTGTTCTACACCATCTTTTTGCTGATGCTCTATGTTGCCACGGGACGCTTTTCGTACGTCATCATCGGCCTTGCGCTGCTGGCCGTTGGAGCCGTGGGTGCCTACAAGTTCCTGTCGCACGTGCAGGTGCGCTTTCAGGTCTGGGTCGATCCGTTTAAGGACGCCCAGGGTCAGGGCTACCAGATCGTACAGTCACTTTACTCGCTGGCTGACGGCGGCCTGGTTGGCGTCGGCATCGGCAATGGCATGGCAAACAACATCCCCGTCGTCGAGTCCGACTTTATCTTCTCGGCCATCGGCGAGGAAATGGGCCTTTTGGGCGGCGGCGCCGTGCTCATCCTGTTTATGCTTTTTGCCGTGCGTGGCCTCACCACGGCAGCCCGCGCCAAGTCCGACCTTGCCGCCTTTAGCGCGACCGGCCTTACGGCGGCCATCAGCTTCCAGGCATTCTTAATCGTTGGCGGCGTAACCCGCCTGATCCCGCTGACCGGCGTCACCCTGCCCTTTATGAGCCAGGGCGGCTCCTCGCTGCTGGCGAGCTTTATCATCGTCGCGCTGCTGCTGCGCGCCGGCGACGAGGCAACCGGACGCGAAGCCGAGCTCACCGGCACCGGCACCATGGCCGCCATCACCGATGACCAGGTCGCATCCGCCGCTGCCCCGACCGGTACGCGTTTTGCCAACGCACCTTCCTACAGCCACGGCAACCACTCCGCGGGTTCTCGCATGCGTCGTCGCCTGCTCGACACGCCTGAGTCCGGCGTGCTCGGCCGCGTGGCGCTTGCCAACCGTCTGACTCGTGCCGTGCTTGCCTTCACGGCGCTGTTCGCCATCCTTATCGGCAACCTCACCTATGTCCAAGTCATCAAGGCGAAGGACTATCAGGATATGCCGACCAACAACCACACCATCGCCCGCTCCAAGTACATCCAGCGTGGCTCCATCATCACGTCCGACGGCGTGACGCTAGCCGAGTCGCTGCAGCAGGAGGACGGCACCTACGCCCGTTCCTACCCCAACGGCAACATGGCCGCGCACGTGGTGGGCTACGTGAGCCAGCAATACGGCACCGCCGGCATCGAGAGCGTCATGAACGATACGCTCACCGGCTCCAAGGATTACTCCAGCTGGAACAACGCCATCGCGTCGCTCGCGGGACAGACACAGCCGGGCAATACCGCCAAGCTCACCATCGACTCGCGCATCCAGACGGCTGCCGAGCAGGCGCTCAAGGGCTTTAAGGGCGCTGTGGTGGTCATGGATCCGCGCACCGGTGCGGTCCTTGCGTGCGCGAGCTCACCCACCTATGACAACACCAACATCGATGCCCTGATGCAGTCGGGCGGTGGCGAGGACGGCTCCATGTACGACCGCGCCATGGACGCGCTCTACACCCCGGGCTCGACCTTTAAGGTCGTCACACTCTCCGCGGCGCTCGAAACCGGCACCGCCAGCCTTACCAGCACGTACCAGGCGCCCGGCTCCATGGACATCGGCAACGCGCCGGTCACCAACTCTGCCAACGAGAGCTACGGCACCATCAGCCTGCAGCAGGCCTTCGCCGTGTCGTCCAACGTCGTCTTTGGCCAGGTGGCCAACGAGGTCGGCGCCAACTCGCTGGTACAGTTTGCCAACGCCTTTGGCTATGGGCAAAAGCTGGGTCAGGACCTTACCGCCGCGGCCTCCATCATGGCCGACCCGTCGCTTATGACCGAGTGGGAGACCGCTTGGGCAGGCGCCGGCCAGCCCGTCGGCATGGACCACACGCCTGGCCCGCAGACCACCGTCATGCAGAATTGCGTGATCGCCGCCGCTATCGCCAACAGCGGCGTGGTCATGGACCCGTTCTTTGTGTCACAGATACTCGCCCCGGACGGAACCGTGGTTAAGACCACGCAGTCCCGCTCGCTGGGCCAGGCTGTCAGCTCCACCACGGCCGACCAGGTCAAGCAGGCCATGCTCGCCGTCGTCCAGTCCGGTACCGGCACCGATGCCCAGATTCCGGGCGTCAAGGTTGCCGGCAAGACCGGTTCGGCCGAGACCGGCGGCACCAACGTCAACTCTATGTTTGTTGGCTTTGCACCTTACGATTCACCCACGGTTGCCATCTCGGTGGCCCTGGAGGATTACGACAAACACGACGTCGAGGCGGCCAAGATTGCCGGCATCGTCCTGACCGCAGCGCTCGCCGCACAGGGAGCGTGATGCCCGTGATCAAAGCGGAAACTTATGGCACGCCGCGGCCGATGAGCTAGCGGCAACGCGCCACACGGCCCCGGCGGCCACACGTTTGGTACTACACACATCGTTGAGCGAATAGTTATGTTAGGAGCAGGAATGGAACAGAGGGTCCTCGGGGGAAGATACCTCCTCAAGGATAAGGTGGGAACGGGCGGTATGGCGACCGTCTTCCGTGCACAGGATCAGGTCCTCGACCGCACGGTTGCCGTCAAGATCATGCTGCCGCAGTATGCCGGCGACGCCACCTTCGCCGCCCGCTTTAAGCAGGAGGCCCAGGCAGCGGCCGGCCTGTCCTCCCCCTATATCGTGGGCGTCTACGACTGGGGCAAGGACGGCGACACCTATTACATCGTCATGGAGTACCTGCGCGGTACCGACCTTAAGAGCGGCATCAAGAGCCACGGCGCCCTCGATCCCAAGAAGGTCGCGCAGATCGGCTCGCAGATCAGCTCCGCGCTTTCGGTCGCACACAAGCACGAGATCATCCACCGCGACATTAAGCCGCAAAACATCATGGTGCTGCCCGACGGCAACATCAAGGTGATGGACTTTGGTATCGCGCGCGCCAAGAACAGCCATCTCACGCAGGATAACAACGTGCTGGGCACCGCCCACTATGTAAGCCCCGAGCAGACCCGCGGCCAGGACCTCGGCCCCACCTCGGATATCTACTCGCTGGGCGTCGTGATGTACGAGTGCGCCACCGGTCGCGTACCCTTTGACGGCGACGACGCCATCTCGGTCGCGCTCAAGCAGGTCAACGAGCTCCCCATCCCGCCGAGCCAGATCAACTCCGGCGTCGATGCCGATCTGGAGCGCATCATCCTCAAGTGCATGGAGAAGGACCCGGCAAACCGCTTCCAGACGGCCGACGAGCTGCGCCAGGTGCTCAACAGCTACCTGTCCGGCCGTGCCGTCAACGTCTCGGAGCCCACGCGCATCATCGGTGCCGCCGGCGACCTGGGTGCCACCAAGACCCGCGAGCTTTCCGACTCAACGCGCGCTATGGTTCGTCCCGTCTCGGGCGTGAGCGGTCAGAACACCGCCCGTAGCGCTGTCTCGGGCTCCACGGGCTCCTACGAGGTCGAGAAGCCTAAGTCCAACAAGAACAAGATTATCGCCGCCGTGATTGCCGCCGTCGCCGTGATCGGCGTTGTAGTGGCCTTTGCCACGGGCATGTTCAGTGGCGAACAGGTCACGGTGCCCGACGTGCTGGGCAAGGACCAGAAAACCGCTATTGAGCTGATCAAGGAAGCCGGCCTTGAGGTTGGCACCGTCGACCAGAGCTACAACGACGATGTCGACGAGGGAAAGGTCGCCGAGCAGACCCCCAACGGCAACACCAAGAAGGCCAAGGGCACGAGGGTGAACCTGGTAGTCTCCAAGGGCCCTAAGCCCTCCGAGAAGGTTGAGGTTCCGCAGCTCGTCGGCCTGACCAAGGACCAGGCCGAGGCCGCACTGGCAAGCGTGGGCCTGAAGGGCAGCGCTTCGGAGGAAGCCAATGAGGCCGAAGAAGGCCAGGTCTTTGAGCAGAGCACTGTTGCCGGCAAGGAGGTCGAGAAGGGCACGACCATCTCGTACAAGGTCTCCAGCGGCCCGGACACCACCTCGGTGCCCGATCTGACCGACATGACCGAGGCCCAGGCGCGCAACGCTCTCGACATGGCTGGCTTTGGCGTCGACGTGAGCTACCAGGAAAACGACTCGGTTACCGAGGGCACCGTAATTAGCTGGAACCCCAGCGGCAAGCAGAAGCCCGGTGCCACGATCACCGTCGTCATCGCCAAGAAGTCCGGCAAGGCCAGCGTCCCGGGCAACCTGTACGGCAAGAGCATCTCCGCCGCCGTCACCGCGCTCAACAACGCCGGGTTCTACAACATCGCATTCTGCGATCAGAACGGCAACCCCGTGAGTGGCAACGAGAATGCCACCGTTACGGGCGTCTCCCCCACCGGCAAGCAGTCCACCGACAGCACGATCACGCTAACAGTCGCACTTTCTGGCTCGGGCTCTGACTCTGGCTTGGGCACGGGTGACGATTCCGGTACGAACAACTAGTCGCCACCCCACCGCTCATCACGGCTTTCGCCGCAAACATATTCGCTCACAGGCGCCCGCTTGCTCCCCCAGCAAGCGGGCGCCTCGTTTTTGACATGGCATGAACCAGAAGAGCCCGGCACCGTAGCGGTACCGGGCTCGATATTCCTCTGGTGCCCCCGGGCGGATTCGAAAACTCCCCCCCCCGCGGGGAAATTGGTGACGCGGGTGTCGACGGTCCGAATCCGCCGGCGGTCCCCACAAACCAGAAACGGCGCCGCTCTCGCGACGCCGTCATAATCTTCTGGTGCCCCCGGGCGGATTCGAACCGTCGACACCCGCTTTAGGAGAGCGGTGCTCTATCCCCTGAGCTACGGAGGCATGTTGTACTAGTGTAGCAGATTTACGCCGTTGTAATACAGCGTATAGCCACTCTTCGAAGTTGCGGTGGAACAGCCCTCCGGAAAGTGTGTCCCACTATCCAGGCAAATTCTGGGTCAAACTTTCCCAATGGGACCTCGCTGGAAACTGTGTCCCAGAATTTCGGCTCGAAACGGGACACGGTTTCCCAAACGACCCCGTTCCGGAAACTACATCCCGGAATCGGCGCTCGAACTGGGATGCACTTTCCCAATCGAGCCCCATGGGAAACTGCGTCCCACTTTGGGGGGCGCTCTTTAATGACTAGTTACCTTTGTGGAAGAGGTTTTTGATAACGGAGGGGATGCTCTTGGCGCCCTTGGCCGTCACATCGATAAAGTCGGGCGAACGCACAAGCTTATCCTCGTCGACGTACTTGCGGACAGCACGAAGCGTCTCTTTGTCGTCGCGCGTCGAAAACGTAAAGTGACCGTTGTCCTTGGTGAAGATGGCAAAACGCGTGATCTTCTTGGTGCCGCGTAAAACCTCGGCGGCAATATAGTCGACCTCGTCCCACGGGATTTGAATATAATCCTCGGGATTGCGCTCGTTGTAATACTCGAACGCCTTATTGCCCACCATCACGTTACCGTGGCTGGTAAGCCCCATCAGGCAGGTTGCCGGCGTTGCCAGATCGACCGTGCTGTTCTGAGATTGCGCCATGCGCGCCTCGCCCTCCAAATAAAACAATCGGACCGCATCCAGTGTACCCACCGGGTGCGGTCCGTTTCAATGGCTCAAAAGCCCTTGCCTAGCAATTCTCGGTCTTAAGCCGAAGCGTGCTTACATGAAGCCGCAGAAGCGACCGATGATGCCGACGGCGAAGAGAGCCAGGATGATGACGATCGGGCTGACCTTCTTCTTGAGGAGCTTGCAGACCAGCAGGGTCAGGCACACGGCGGCAAGGCCGGGGATGAGCTGATCGAGGTTGGCCTGAAGCGTGGTGACCTTCATCTGATCAAGGGCGGTAGCACCGACGGAGTTGTACATCGTCAGCGCTTCCTTGATACCCTCGGAACCGGAGGGCAGGCTAGCCCAGTCGATAAAGGCGCCAGCAGACTGCTTGACCGTGGAGACGATCGGGGTGAAGGAAATGGACACCCAGCGCTCGACCAGGGCGCCGATGATGAACATACCCAGGATGGAAGCGCCCTCGGTGACCTTGCCCATCAGACCACCGGAGAGGTCCTTGGCGATGGAGGAGCCGACCTTGTAGCCAAACTCCTGCGTGTACCACAGGAAAGCGTAACGGATGATGTTCCACGCGAAGAAGAACAGCAGCGGACCGACGATGCTGCCGGACATGGCCAGGGAAGCGCCCAGAGCGCCCAGAATCGGGCGAAGGGTGAACCAGAAGACGGGGTCACCGACGCCGGCGAGCGGGCCCATCATACCGACCTTGACGCCCTGGATGGCGACGTCGTCAATCGGGGCACCGTTGGCGCGCTCCTCCTCGAGAGCGAGGGTAACGCCAATGACGGGGGCGGAAACATAGGGGTGGGTGTTATAGAACTCCAGGTGGCGCTTAAGAGCGGCAATCTGGTCATCCTTGCTGGTGTAGAGCTTCTTGATCGCAGGGATCATTGCGAAGCACCAGCCGCCGTTCTGCATACGCTCGTAGTTCCACGAGCCCTGAAGGAACTGATGACGGAAGCAAACCTTCTTGCGGTCAGCCTTGGTGAGCTGAATCTTGTTCTCTGCCATATGTATCACTCCCCTCCTACTCGTAATCGTTCAGAATGTCGCCGAGCGGGTCGCCGGAGCCACCGCCCATGCCGCCACCCTGCTTGGCCAGATCCTTAAGGCCAAGGTAGATGAGGGCAAGGGAGATGCCGATGAGACCAAGGGCAATCAGCGTGAGCTGAGGGATGGCAGCAAGGACAAAGCCGAGGACGAAGAACGGCCAGGTCTCCTTGGTGGCCATCATGTTGATGACCATGGCGTAACCGACGGAAGCGACCATGCCGCCGCCGACAGCCATGCCGCCGGACAGCCAGTCGGGCATAGCGTTAAGCGCGTTGGTAACGGCCTCGGCCGGGATGACGCACAGAAGCACTGCCGGGATGGCGATACGAAGGCCCTGCATGAGGATGGCAGCATACTGCCAGCGCTCGATGCCGGAGAAGTCGCCCTTCTCGGCGCAACCGTCCATGGCGTGAGCGATAGCGGTAGCAATGGTACGGCAGATCATGGTCAGGAACAGACCAGCGACCGACAGCGGGACGGCGACGGCGATAGCGGTGGTAACGGCCTTGGCCGAATCGGTGGCGCCACCGTTGAGGGCGAGCACCATGATAATCGAAGAAGCGACCGAGGCCAGAGCGGCGTCAGGCGCGACAGCGGCGCCGACGTTAGCCCAGCCAAGGGCCATCATCTGGAGCGAACCGCCCAGGAGGATGCCCTCCTGAAGGTGACCGGTTACGAGACCGATAAGCGTGCATGCCACGAGCGGCTGATGGAACTGGAACTCATCCAGAATGCCTTCCATACCGGCAAGCAACGCGACAATCGCAACAAGCAGAATAGTGATTGCAGACATGTATCGGACCCTCCTTTACTATGCTTGAGCGGCCAGTTCGGCCTTAGCTTTCTTCAACATGGCGTCGAGATCCTCGGAGGAATCCGAAGGAACCTTGCGGACCTCGAACTTGACGCCCTTGGCCTTGAGGGCCTCGAGAGTCTTGACGTCGTCATCGCCCATAGCGACGGCGTTGGTGACGACGACCTTGCCCTTGGAGTGAGCCATGGAACCGATGTTGACTTCCTTGATGTCGACGCCGGCCTCGATGGCCTTGAGCAGATCCTGCGGGTTCTCAAAGAGCAGCATGGCCTTGGTGTCACCAAAGCGCGTGTCCTTGACGACCTCGGCCATCTTCTTGATGGGCACGACGTTGGCATGGACTCCCGGAGGGGCAGCCTGCTCGATCATGGTCTTGCGGAGCTCGTCGTGAGCAACGCCGTCGGAAACCACGATGATGCGGTTGGGGTTGATCTGCTTGGTCCACGTGGTGGCCACCTGACCATGAAGCAGACGGGTGTCGATACGGACGTGGGCAATCTTGATGTGCCCGTCGCCGATGACCGTTCCCGGAGGAATGGCGCCTGCAGGAGCAGCGGCGGCCGCAGCCGGCTTCTTCTCCTCGGGCTCCAGAGACTCGGGCTTGACGCGCACGCCAGCCTTAGCCTCAGTCACGAGATGTTTTGCGATCGCATGTGCAGTGTTCTTTGCGTCAAAGCGCTGCGAATATGCCTCGATGAGCATAGGCAGGTTGACACCGGTGACGATAGCCCAGGAATCGTGGCCCTCGATGAGCCCGCTGATCTGGTTGAACGGCGTGCCGCCCCACAGATCAACGAGGAAGAGCACCTGCTCCTGGTCCTCGAAGGAAGCGACTGCTTCCTCGACCTTGGCACGGAAATCGTCGGGGCCCATGCTCGGCTCGAGCGAGACCACGGCAACAGACGGCTGATCGCCAAAGACCATCGAGCCCGTCTGCTTGATTCCAGCTGCCAAGTCCCCGTGGCTAGCAAGAACAATACTTACCATCACATAACCTCCTTTTTGTCTACGTATTTCCTACACGACATGAAAGGAGTATACCTGTTTGGATTGTGGAATTATAGCTAAATTCGCAAAAGGTTGGATTATTTGTTTAAACGTCTAAGTTTGTTACAAATTGGTTACGTTGCTGCTTTTCGACTCATTACCCGCTAAAGCGTTGCTCATCAAGCCATGTACTTTACAGATACAAGCAGGCTGTTCATTAATAATGATTTTAAGCAAGTGCGAATGTACTTGTACTGCTGCTATTTTGTTTAAACAGAAATGGCTTGACTATTTTCGTGACTTATGTTCTAGCGCAAGTAGTCGTTGGGAACGTTCTTGTTTGACTAGTCATGTAAGAACGTCCCCAACGACTAAGGACTAGACGATGCGGAGGGGGTTGGCGGCGTCGACGGCGTCGGGAGCGTCGGAAGGGCCATCGGGGGCAGCGCCTGCCGGGTCCTCGTCGGGGGTCTCGATCTGCTTGATCATGACCTCCTGGCCCTGCAGCAGGTATGTCTCGCCGCTACCGCAATGGGGACAGGTCTTGCCGTGCTCGACCGTCGCGTAGTCGCAGCCACACGCCTCGCAATGTGTCACGGCCTCGACGGACTCCACGATAAGCTCCGCGCCCTGCGCGATAGGCTTTTTATCTGCTGCCCAGCGCCAAGCGTCGAGCAGCAAGTCGGGAACGACGCCCGAGACCTCGCCCAACAGCAACGTTACGTTCGAAACGCGACGCACGCCATGAGCGCGCGCTACATTCTCGACATCGCGAATGATGTGGTAAACGATCCCCAATTCATGCACTTTTTCTTCCGCCGTTCCCGTTATGGCTACTTACTTGCGACCGAACTTAATCTTGATGACGCGCTTTAGAGCGTACTTGCCGAGGCTTGGGAGCTTTTGCTCGTATTTGACCATCGTGGAGCACTCGGGACGGTCGCGATCCAGATGGATGGCGTCGAACGCGCACTTGGTGGTGCACAGGCCGCAGCCGATGCACTTGTTGGGGTCGACGATCGAGGCACCGCAACCCAGGCAACGGGCGGTCTCGGCGCGCACCTGCTCTTCGGTAAAGGTCTCGACGTACTCGCTAAAGGGCGCAGCCTTCTCGCGGTCGCGGTTAACATGCGCCACCTCGCGGCTCGCGTTGTCATAGCTCTCGATCACGACATCGTCGCGGTCGAGCGCGGTGTAGCGGCGCTGGTTGCGGCCGATGGTGAGCGTGGAGCCCGGCTGCACAAAGCGATGGATGGACACGGCGGCCTCGTGGCCGGCGGCGATGGCATCGATGGCGAAGCTGGGGCCAGTATAGACATCGCCGCCCACAAAGATGTCGGGCTCAGCGGTCTGATAGGTCTGGGGGTCGGCAAGGGCACCCTGGCCGCGGCCAAGCTCCACCTTGGAGCCAGCCAGCAGGTCGCCCCACACAATGGACTGGCCAATCGACATGACCACACGATCGGCATCGACACGGCGCAGATCGTTCTCGTCGTACTCGGGCGCAAAACGGCCCTCGTCGTCAAAGACACGCGTGCAGCGCTTGAAGGTGATACCGCACACACGGCCGGACTCGTCCAGGTGAACCTCCTTGGGACCCCAGCCGCAGCTGATGTGAGCGCCGTCCTCAACGGCCTCGCGACGCTCTTCCTCGCTGGCGGGCATCTGGGCCTCGCTCTCCAGGCAGAACATCTCAACATGCTCGGAGCCCAGACGGCAGGCGTTGCGGGTCACGTCGATAGCCACGTTGCCGCCGCCCACTACGATGGTGCGGCCGGGTAGCGCGTCGATCTTGCCGCTGTTGACCTCGCGCAAGAAGTCGACGGCCACGGTCACGTCCTCGGCATCCTCGCCCGGAATACCGGCAAGGCGGCCGCCCTGGCAGCCGATGGCAACATAAAAGGCCTTAAAACCCTGCTCGCGCAGCTCATCGAGCGTCACATCGCGACCGACCTCCACGCCATAGCGGAACTCGGCACCCATCAGGCGAATGATCTCGACCTCGGCCTCGATAACGTCCTTCTCCAGCTTAAAGCTGGGAATACCGTAGGTGAGCATGCCGCCCGGACGCTCGTTCTTCTCGAACACGACGGGCTTATAGCCCTTCTCGGCCAGATAAAAAGCGCAGGACAGACCGGCCGGGCCGGCACCGATGATGGCGATCTTCTGGTCGAAGCCGCCGGCACGCGTCGGCGTCACCACGGGCGGGACATAGCGGGTCGCGGCGTCCAGATCGCGCTGGGCGATAAACTTCTTGACCTCGTCGATGGCCACGGCGGCGTCCACACGGCCGCGGGTGCAGGCATCCTCACAGCGGCGGTTGCACACACGGCCGCAGATAGCGGGCAGCGGGTTCTCGCGCTTAATGAGTGCTAGGGCCTCGTCATAGCGACCCTGCGCCGCGAGCTTCAAATAACCCTGAACGGCAACATGCGCGGGGCAGGCCGTCTTGCAGGGCGCGGTGCCGGACTTGTGCGTCTCGATGCGGTTGTCATTGCGGTAGTTGGGCGACCACTTGGTGTGGTCCCATTTGGTGGCATCGGGCAGCTCCTGGCGCGGATACTCGGGCACCTGTCCGCCGGCCTTTTTGCTGCAGAGCTTCTGGCCCAGCTTAGCGGCACCGGCCGGGCACACCTCAACGCAGCGACCGCAGGCCACGCACTTGTCCTTCTCGACCTTGGCGACATAGGCCGAGCGCGACAGGTTGGGCGTGTTGAACAGCTGCGAGGTGCGCAGGGCGTAGCACACGTTGACGTTGCAGTTGCAGATGGCGAAGATCTTGTTCTCGCCGTCGATGTTGGTGATCTGGTGCACAAAGCCGTTGTCCTCGGCCTGGCGCAGGATGTCGTAGACCTCGTCGCGGGTCACGTAATGGCCACGATCGGTCTCGACCACGTAGTCGGCCATATCGCCCACGGCGATGCACCAATCGGCCGGGTCGTCGGCGCAGCCCTCACCCATCACGCGACGGCTCGCGCGGCAGCTGCAGGTGCTAGCGGCATACTTACCCTCGTATTTGTCGAGCCAGTGCTCAATATGCTCAATAGGCACCGACGTGCTCGCGGCGTCAATGGCCTTCTCGACCGGAATGACGTGCATGCCGATACCGGCGCCTCCGGGCGGCACCATCGGTGTGGCCTTGGACAGCGGGCCCTTGGATGCCTGTTCAAAGAACTTGGCGTAGACCGGGTGCTCCTCGAGCTGGCTCACGCGCATGTTGAGGAACTCGGCGGAACCCGGCACCAGCATGGGCAGCACCCATTGCTTGGCGCGCTCGGGATTTTCCCAGTTGTACTCGAGCAGGCCCGTGTAGCTCATATCGTCGAGCATCTTCTCGATCTGGGCCTCGGGCATGCCGGTGAGTTTGACCATCTCGGGCAGCGTGTAGGGACGGCGCATCTTCATCTTGCAGAGCACTTCGGCCTGCTCGTCAGTTGCGGCCTCGGCAAACGACCAGTACTCGTAGCCCAGCAGCTCGTCGCGATGCAGCAGGCGGTTAGTGCAGTGCTCGCACAGTTTGACGATGGCCTCGCGCGGATGCTCCGGCAGCGGCGGCACAAACTCCGCACCGATATCGGGCTCGGTGTAGCTAATCCCCGGTCCGTTGAGAATCATAGTCGTCCCTTCTCTTGCCGCAGCCTGGCAGGCACGCAGCGCCCCTCTTTTTACGGGCTCGACATGCCCCCACGCCGTTCACCCGTTATTGTTGACATTGTGTCAAAAACAGTATTGACGAACCGTCAACAATATTCAAGACTGTTAGGCGAACGGTCAGGCTCAAACGGATGAAAGGCGGCAAGCACATGAGCAGTAACGCAGCGAACACCTCTGTGGCCGGCGCCGTCCCCGCGCCCGACAGCACGGCAAAGCGCTTGACGGGCGACGAACGCCGTCGCGAGATCCTCGATGCCGTGCGCACCGTAAGCTCCGAGCTGGGCGTGTCCCACCTATCGGTATCGGCCGTGACCAAGCGAGCCGGCTGCACGCGCTCGCTGTTCTACCACTACTTCGCCGACATGGACGCCGCCGTCACCGCCGTCATGGACGAGGCGATCGACGGCTTTATCTCCGAACTCGAGCAGTGGAACGCCGGCCGCACCGTCGGCGATATCGAGGGCGCGCTCGACACCGTCGCCCCGCTCTTTAAGCGCCTGGTCGCCAGCGGCCGCGAACTGCCGAGCACGCTCACCTCAAGCAGCGGCGCGCTCTACGGCGGCTTTTTGCACAACGTGGTTCAGCGCGTGGCGCAGTATATCTGCGACACCACCGTGGTGGACTTTGTCGCCCATCATGAGCTACGCATCGACCATGTCTACGAGACGTTCTACACCCTCATCATGGGGTTGTTGATGTATATCCGCACGCACCCCGATGTGCCCGACGAGACGGTCAAGGAAATCATCGCCTCGACACTCCACATCGAGGGCTATACCGCCAAGTATCCGGAGCGCAAGCCCCAGAACTGACGACATTTGGCCAAACTGCCCGCGATCAGAAGAGGGGCCGCGGGCGTGTGAAAGGAGAGCAGCATGCTGTTCGATGTTTGGGGTAGCGATACCCTTATCCACTGGGCCGGCTGGGCCATGGTCTTTATCGGCTTGATCGTGCTCAACGAGGTCGGCCGCCGCACCAAGCTGGGCGCGGCCATCATCTTTGGCGTGGCTCCGCTGGCCATGACCATCTATTGCGTCGCCATCGCCATCGGCGTCTCGCAGGGTGCCGAGTGGGCGCTCACCAACCCCACCCATGTGTACCAGAACAGCTGGTTCCACTACGCTAAGGTATACGCGGCGCTCGCCGGCTGCTGGGGCTTTATTGCCATTAAGTACCAGTGGGGAAAGATCGGCAAGGCGCGTTGGTTCCGCGCATGGCCGTTTGTGATCGTCGCCATCAACATCATGATCGCCGTCGTGTCCGACTTTGAGAGCGCCTATCACTTCTTTGTCCTGGGCGAGTCCACCTGGGTCACCTCCGAAGGTGCTACGCAGCTAGCCGGCTGGAACAACGTGTTCAACGGCATCGCCGGTATCATCAACATCTTCTGCATGACCGGTTGGTGGAGTGTCTACGCCTCCGAGGATCAGACCGACATGCTGTGGCCCGATATGACCTGGGTCTACATCATCGCCTACGATATCTGGAACTTCTGCTACACCTACAACTGCCTGCCCACCCACTCCTGGTTCTGCGGCTTTGCGCTGCTGCTGGCGCCCACCGTCGCCGCCTTTATCTGGAACAAGGGCGGCTGGATCCAGAACCGCGCCTTTACGCTGGCTATTTGGTGCATGTTTGCCCAGGTATTCCCCTACTTCCAGGAGGAGTCCATCTTTGTGACCCACTCCACGCTCGACCCCGGCGCCGCTACCGCGGTCTCGATCGCCGCACTGGTCGCCAACGTCGCCGCGATCATCTACATCGCCTACCGTGCCAAGAAGCTCGGCCGCAATCCCTATAAGCAGGATGTCTTTGAGGGCACCAGCGATTGGGAGAAGGCTACCGCCCGCCGCGCCAAGGTTGATTACGCGCACGCCGAGTAACGCGCCTGACGCAAACGTCGCTTGAATGTGAAGCCGCCTGGCCGACTCCGCGCAATGCAACGTATTGCATGCCCCCGGAAAGCGATTTGTCCGCTTTCCGGGGGCTTTTTGTTGTTACGCGCATCCACGCACATATTCAAAACCTCTCGCACAGATAAAATCAGATTTCCAATCGCCTGACAGCTCTATATGACTCTGTTTTTGGGTACATTGTTGTCCCGATATTGAGCTTGGGGGATGTATGAATGATGAGACGATGGGCCAAGAGGATGCGGCCCAAGATGCAGAAGCTTGCGCTGAGGCCTTGGAGAGCTTAGACCGGATTTCACTCGATGAGATTGCGTTTGACGATTCGGGCGTTGATGTGCAGGATGAGCCGGAAACCGAGGCGCAATCCGATGATCAGGATGCAGGCGACGTTGAGCCTGCCGAGGATGAGGCAGATCACGAAGGCACCGAAAGCGAGGCCGGCAACCAGCCCGAATCCGACACGGGCGAGGAAACCGTCTTGCTCGACAGCTTGCCGGCCGAGGATTCGCTGACTCGCGAGCTTCCTGGCCTGGGTTCCGCACCAGCCGTGGACGAGACCATCGCCATGGGCGATATACCCCTGCCGTCCGTTCCCTCGGCACGCGAGGCCGAGGTCCGCCATCGCAAGATGTCGCCCAAGCGCCGCAATCTGATGGTCGCCGGTGTCGTGGCCGTCGCGCTCGTCGCCGGCGGTGCAGGCTATGCTGCCTGGAACGGATATCAGCAAGAGCAGGCTGCCGCTGTCGCCGCCAATGCCCACACGATGATGTCGGTGCAGATTGGCGTGCATGCCGCGGGCCTCGACTGTTCCACTGGCTCCAAGATTCCCGTACAGGTGAGCGGTCAGGATTCTGACGGCTCCTCCGTGAGCGAAACGCTCTATGTTGACGAGCACGGCCGCGGCATCAAACTACTGCCCGGCGATTACACGCTCTCCATCGCTGCCTCCCCCATCGCGGCCGACGGCACCATCTATACCGTCCCGACCACCAAGACGCAGGTCACCGTTAAGAGAGATGGACAGGATTTAAGTGCCCAAGCTACCTTTAAGTTCAAGGTGCCTTCGGCCGACACGGTGACTGACGACCAGATCGATGCCGCCGCCAAGTATGCCGAGGAGGGCGGTGCGAGCTCCGCCGCGGCTGCCAAAGTGCTCCAGCAGGCAGCAACCGCGCGGCGCGACGCCGCCGTCAATGCCGTGAGCGCGCAAAAGGCACAGGCGTCCCGTGATGCTGACGCTCGCCACAAGGCAACCGACCTCTACCAGCTCGATATTCCCGTCGAGTGGTACGGCAAGGTCGCAACTTGGCAAAACGGAAGCACGCTATGCATCTATCTGGACGACGACACCAATACGCCGCTCGTGACGCTCGTCGCGGTGCGCGAGGGCGAGACCTTTACGCCCGATGACGGCGATACGGTTTTGGGCACGGTCAGCCTGGGCAACGGTTATACCGTCTATGCCAGCGGCCCCGTCTATCCGTACGTGGTGCCCCAGACTATCAACGGGCGCACCCAGAATCCCGTGTCGACCTACCCCATGGACACGGCCATTGAGCTTGTCGAGCTGACGACCGGCAACCGCTATACATATAGCCAGATCAAGAACGACCTGATTGGCAAAGACGGCAACGCAGACGCCGCCACCAAACTCGAGACCGACTACCTCGCGCAGATCCTGCTGCCGAGTATCAAAGCCCAGGACTAGCCGGCCCGAAGACAGCCGCCCAACGCAGTTGCGGTGAAATAGGGATTGTTTTTGCTGGTCAAACCGCAAAACAGTCCCTATTTCACCGCAACTTTTTGGTGGCCTTTTTGGTGGCACTCAGCGCCAGGGGTCGGCTTCGAACATTGGCTCGCGCTCGGGGCGGCGATCGCTGTAGGGATCGTAGCCGTCGTCGTCCTCGTTCTCGGCACGGATGTAGGGGTCGCGCGGCTTGGGTGCCGGCTTAGGCACAGGCTTGGGTGCGGCGAGTGCGGCATCGGTCGCCGGCGCACTTGTCTTGATCTCGTCTTTCATCTGCATAGCTCCTTGCATCGCATCCGTTCAACATTATCGATTGTCGCACGAAAAAGGGCGGCGGACCCAATTGGATCCGCCGCCCTTGGCGTTTAGAGACGGCTGGCAGATTTTAAGGCATGTCCCATAAATCTACTCGGCGTCGGGGACCTCGTAGGTGGCCGCCGGCGTGTTGTCGCACACGACGGTAAAGCCGCCGTCCTTGTCGGCATCGACCGTCACCTGATCGCCCTCGCGCACCGTGCCGTCGATGATAGCGGCGGCGATGGCATCCACGACCTCGCGCTGAACCAGACGCTTGAGCGGACGGGCGCCAAAGACCGGGTCCAGGCCGCCCACGGCGAGCATCTGCTTGGCCGCCGGGGTGATGGCAAGCGTCATGCGCTCCTTGGCCAGACGCGCGCGGACGTCGGCGAGCTGGATGTCGACGATCTTCTCGATCTGCGCCATACCGAGCGGATGGAACACCACGATATCGTCGATACGGTTGAGGAACTCGGGGCGGAAGGTCTGAGCCATGGCAGCGTCGACCTGATGGCGCATCTCCTCCTCGTCCTTACCGGACAGATCGGCGATGGCCTTGGAGCCCACGTTGGACGTCATGATGATAATCGTGTTCTTGAAGGACACCTGGCGACCCTGGCCATCGGTCAGACGACCGTCATCAAGCACCTGCAACAGCACGTTAAAGACATCCGGATGAGCCTTCTCCATCTCGTCGAGCAAGATCACAGAGTACGGACGACGGCGCACGGCCTCGGTGAGCTGACCGCCCTCGTCGTAGCCCACGTATCCCGGGGGCGCACCGATCAGACGCTGGACGCTGAACTTCTCCATGTACTCGGACATGTCGATACGCACGAGTGCACGCTCGTCATCGAACAGGCACTCGGCCAGCGCCTTGGCGAGCTCGGTCTTGCCCACGCCGGTGGGGCCCAGGAAGAAGAAGCTGCCGATGGGCTTGTCCGGATCGGAGAGGCCCGCACGGCTGCGACGCACGGCCGCGGCGACAGCGGAGACCGCCTCGTCCTGGCCGATGACGCGCTTATGCAGCTCGCCCTCCAAGCCCTTCAGCTTGTCGAGCTCGCCCTGCATCATCTTGGACACGGGCACGCCGGTCCAGGCACTCACGACCTCGGCGATCTCATCAGAGGTCACCTGTTCGTTGAGGCCCTCGCCGTCCTGCTGCTTTTGTGCCTCGAGCGCAGCCTCGGAATCCTGAATCTGCTGCTGCAGGCCCGGAATCACGGAGTAGCGCAGCTCGGACGCACGGCCCAGGTCGCCGTTGCGCGTCGCGCGCTCCTCTTCGCTCTTGGCCTCGTCGAGCTGCCCCTTGAGCTCCTGCACGTGGTCGATGGCGTTCTTTTGGTTGAGCCAGCCGGCCTTTTGCACGTTGAGCTTTTCCTGGACCTCAGCGATCTCTTGGCGCAGGGCCTCCAGACGCTCCTTGGAGGCGTCATCGGTCTCCTTCATGAGCGCCTGCTCCTCGATCTGCAGCTGGGTGAGCTGACGCGTGGTGGCGTCGATCTCGACCGGCATGCTGTCGAGTTCCATGCGCAGGCGGCTTGCCGCCTCATCGACCAGATCGATGGCCTTGTCGGGCAGGAAGCGGTCGGCGATGTAGCGATCGGAGAGGTCGGCAGCTGCCACGAGCGCGCTATCGGTGATATGCACGCCGTGGAAGATCTCGTACTTCTCCTTCAGGCCACGCAGGATCGAAATGGTGTCCTCGACGGTAGGCTCGCTCACCATCACGGTCTGGAAACGACGGGCGAGCGCCGCGTCCTTCTCGATGTACTTGCGGTATTCGTCGAGCGTGGTCGCGCCGATCGCGTGCAGGTCGCCACGGGCGAGCGCCGGCTTGAGGATGTTGCCGGCGTCCATGGAGCCCTCGGTGGCACCCGCGCCCACGATGGTGTGGAGCTCATCGATGAACAGGATGACCTTGCCCTCGGACTTTTGCACTTCCTTGAGCACGGCCTTCAAGCGGTCCTCGAACTCGCCGCGGTACTTGGCGCCGGCGACCAGCGCGCTCATGTCGAGCTCGATAAGGTCGCGGTCGCGCAGGGTGCTCGGCACGTCGCCGGCCACGATACGCTGGGCAATGCCCTCGACGATGGCCGTCTTGCCGACGCCCGGCTCACCGATGAGCACGGGGTTGTTCTTGGTACGACGGGACAGGACCTGGATGGTGCGGCGAATCTCATCGGTACGGCCGATGACCGGGTCGAGCTTACCGGCGCGGGCAAGGTCGCAGATATTGCGGCCGTACTGCTCCAGCGCCTCAAACTGCGTCTTGTCCTCGGCGGACGTCACGCGGTCATCGCCGCGCAGCTCCTCGTAGACTTGCTCGATGCGCTCCTTGGTGACGCCTGCGTCGCGCAGAACGCGGCCGGCCTCGCCCTTGTCCTCGGCAAGTGCCATCAGCAGATGCTCGGTCACCACAAAGCTGTCGCCCATCTTGGTGGCCTTCTTCTCGGCCTTCTCGATGACGCGGACGAGCTCGTTGGACAGGCCCATCTGCTGGCCCTCGCCCGAAACCTTGGGCGAGTGGTCGATGGCATCTTGCGTGGAGCGTGCGAGCTGAGCCGGGTCGGCACCGATGCGCTCGATGATCACGGAGATATTGCGCTCGCCGGCACCGAGCAGGGCGGACAGCAGGTGAATCGGCTCCACCGCGCCGGCCTGCGCGTCGGCAGCCGTGCTCATGGCGGTCTGCAACGCCTCGCGCGACGTCATTGCTAGCTTATCGATTCTCATGGAATCACCTCTCTTGGGGTGGCCGCCCTACGGGGCGGCTTCACGTTGTTCGAGAAGTATTGTTGCCAGCTTTGCGCGATCTTATACACAAATCTAAGTCTCTATATATAAGATTTTCTGAGTGATTGAGAGATAGGGGATAGAGATGTCGGCCCGCCGCCGCACAGGCGCGCTACCGTCTCAATCTGTAACATCTATCGACCGTTTCTGGCTCCAGATGTTACAGATCGAGACGAATTGTTCGGCGGCACCCGTTTGTCTCAATCTGTAACATCTACTCGGCAAATAGAGCTCTATCTGTTACAAATCGAGACGAACAGAAGACACCCGAATCGAAAATCTAAATCTGTAACACCAGGCCCACTTTTAGCGGCCAAGATGTTACAAGTCGAGACAAACCGAGAACCACCACAAAGGTGCCTGTCCCCTTTGTGGTGGTTTTCGACAAAAAGAAGCCGCTCCAATAAAAAGAGGCGGCATCAAGCAAGTCCATTTCTTAGCGTCCCTCAAGACCCAACGAGAACGCAGCGATGGAATCGAGAACCGACAATAGCCCGTTCGCACAGATAGAGGCAGAGATTCAAGGTCAAAGTCCGGCTTAAACGGCTTAGCTATCGCACGTCACATTGTTCTCGTCGTCCCCCTATCGTATTTATAGTGCTTATAGTGAAAATAGTGAGTTTAGTGAGAAGAGTATCGCTCAAAACTCGTGGACTCAATTATTGACCTCACGCCCAGAATGAGTGGGGCAAATACTTCTATTAGAGGTCAAATCGAAGCCCAATAGGGCCTTTTCGCCCCGTCATTTCGACCGATCGCTTTCTTTTGAATAATGTCGTAAGCTGGTATCACTTATCTTAATGAATGCATACTGTTTGCGAGGTACCCGCCGTGAAACGCTCCACCTATATCGGCCTGCTCGTCTTAGCGTTTGCAATTACCGCAGTCGGCGTGGGCATTATCTATCTCGCATTTCTCCCTGCCTCGGCAACGCAGGCGGCGGTTGAAACCGTAAGCTACCCCATCGAAATCCTCACCGATATCATCAAACCCGATTCAATCACCGTCGATTTCGACGGTACGCCCGCAGCGCTTGGGGTCAGTAACTATCCCCGAATCGAACTTGGAGCCACGCGCTATACCCAAGATGAGCAGCTTATCGGCAAGGCAACCAGTTTACTCAAAGGCAAGACGTTTAAGCGATGGTACGGCGCCGCAATATATCGAGCCAAGAATGGCCAAATGGTTGGCGGGTATTATTCGACCCTTGAGCTCGATGCGGCAAACGGGAGCAGATTGTGCAACGTCTCATACGACCCCGGCTACGTGGACAATGAAGGACCGGGGGTCTATATCTCGGATGGCGACGTAATCTACGTCATGGAGGGCGACCAGACGGCAGTCGTCGATTTTATGGATCGGTGTACCGAAGATGCCTACGAACAAACTTGCGAGCCCGATCCGCAGACAGCGCGCAACAGTGGCTCGTCACGCACTTGGCTATTTGACGATGAAATAACCTGGACCCCATCGAAATAAGGTCCCGCCGGGCAGGCAACTTTGTGGTGGTCCCGGTCAATTATTAGCGCCCCTCAAGACCCAACGAGAACGTCGCGGTAGCCCCGGCCACACCTTTCCCTCGGGCGACCCTCGCGAAGCGCGTGAGCACGAGGGAAAGGTGTGGCCCCGGGCGGACAATTAAGTGCGTTACTCGGCAGCTGCCTTGAACTTGTTGTAGTTGATCAGGCAGCCAGCCTTGACGATGGCACGCTCCTCTGCCGTCATATCGGCAATGTAGAGCTCAATCTGCTCGACCGCACCATCGGCGCGCACCACGTAGGCGGCGATGCCCTTCAGGTCGCCATCGAGCGCGGCGCGGATACCCGGCACAAAGACGTAGTCGCCCACCTCAAAGCTGGGCTCGGCCTCCATCTGGAAGGGCACCATGCCCCAGTTCATCACGTTGGAGCGATAGCGCTTGGTGGCGTACTCGTGGACGATGTTGGCCAGGCCGCCAATTACGCGCTGGCAGCTCGCGGCCTGCTCGCGGGCAGAACCGTCACCGGGCTTCTTGGCATAGAGCATGGAGCCGTACTCAGTCGCCTTGGCATCGGCCGCGACACCCGCGCCGGTCAGCGCCTCAAACACGCTGGCAAGCTCGGCATCGAGTGCCACCAGGTCGCCCGCTGCCTCGCCGGCAACGCGGCGCTTTTCCACCGCGTCGACCTCCTTGGAGCGGCCCACGTAGGCAGGGTCGCGACGGCTGAGCGTAAACTCGGCCAGACCCAGCGGGTTGGAGCGGAAGGAGCTCGTCTCGCCCGAGGGAATGAGCTCGTCGGTCGTGGTGACCGGGTCCATGATCTTGGAGCACACCTTGAGCAGGATGTCGTCGCCGAGAGGCTCCATCGCGGGCCACGACTTGATGTTGGGACCCTCGACCAGCTCGTCGGCAGGCTCCGCCTTGCCAAAGCCCCAGTACACGCGCTTCTTGTACGGCGCGTCGTCAAAGGTGTACTCGCAGGCCTCGTCCCAAGTCTCCTCGGGCAGGTCGGTCGCCGGCGTCAGGACGCCGCCGTTGGCAGCCGTCGCCGCAATGGAGCGAGCGTCCATCAGGGCCACGGCGCTCAGCTGGCCATTACCCGGCTTGGAACCCTCGCGGTTAGGGAAGTTACGCGTGGTGTGGCGGATGGACAGACCGTTGTTGGCAGGCGTGTCGCCGGCACCGAAGCATGGACCGCAGAACGCCGTGCGCACGATCGCGCCAGCCTCCATGAGGTCGTAGATATAGCCGCGGCGTGTAAGCTCGAGTGCCACGGGCTGGCTCGTGGGATAGACCGACAGCGAGAACTCGCCGCAGCCGGTGTTGGCGCCTTTGAGCACGCGGGCAGCCTGGACCACGGAGTCGTAGTTGCCGCCCGAGCAGCCGGCGATAACGCCCTGCTGCACGCGCAGCTTGCCGTCGACGATCTTGTCGAGCAGGCTAAAGTGCGTCTTACCCTCGCCGATCTTGGCGGCCTCGAGCTCGACCTCATGCAGGATGTCCTCGAGGTTCTCGTTGAGCTCGTCAATCTCAAAGCCGTTAGAAGGATGGAACGGCAGCGCGATCATGGGCTTGATGCTCGACAGGTCGACCTCGACGCAGCCGTCATAGTAGGCAACATCGGCGGGCTTGAGCTCGCGGTAGTCGTCGCCGCGGCCGTGCATGGCCAAAAACGCGCGCGTGTCCTCATCGGTGGCCCAGATGCTCGACAGGCAGGTGGTCTCGGTGGTCATGACGTCGACGCCGTTGCGGTAGTCGGTCGTCATGCTCGCGATGCCGGGGCCCACGAACTCCATTACCTTGTTCTTGACGTAGCCCTTGGCAAAGACGGCGCGGATGATGGCGAGCGCCACATCGTGCGGGCCGACGCCGGGGCGCGGGGCGCCCGTGAGGTAGATGGCGACGACGCCGGGATAGGCAACGTCGTAGGTGTCGCGCAACAGCTGCTTGGCCAGCTCGCCGCCGCCCTCGCCCACGGCCATGGTACCCAGGGCGCCGTAGCGGGTGTGCGAGTCGGAGCCCAGAATCATCTTGCCGCAACCGGCAAAGTTCTCACGCATAAAGGAGTGGATGACGGCGATGTGCGGCGGGACGAAGATGCCGCCGTACTTCTTGGCAGCCGAGAGACCAAAGACGTGGTCGTCCTCGTTGATGGTGCCGCCCACGGCGCACAGCGAGTTGTGGCAGTTGGTGAGCACGTAGGGCAGCGGAAACTGCTCCATGCCCGAGGCGCGCGCCGTCTGGATGATGCCGACAAAGGTGATGTCGTGGCTCGCCATGGCGTCGAAGCGAATCTTGAGCGCCTCGGGGTCGCCGGACGTGTTGTGTGCTTGAAGGATCGAATACGCGATGGTGCCACGCTTGGCATCCTCGGGCGTCTGCGTAATACCGCGCTCGGCAGCCTCGGCCGCAGGCACAACCTCGCTGCCGCCGCGCAGGTAGATGCCGTCCTCGTACAGCTTGACCATACTGTCTCCCACTCTGCCCAAGAGATTTGGGCGCATAGCATACATTCGTTCAATATCGTGCCATAGAACGGTTGCGAGTGGGTTACGAATCTACACGTTCACTTTATCTCAGTAAAGTAAAGGACGAGCCCAGTGTGGGTCGGAAGATTTGGCGCAAGGGCGTCCCTTTCGACTAGTCATTTAAGAACGTCCCCAATGGCTACCCATAACAACGTCGATGTTTTGGCAACGACAGCGAGCGGGGCCCCAATGGCTACCAACGACTACCGCATCCGGAGCAAGGCGACGCCGCAGGCAGGGGACGGACAGCGAGCGACGTCCAGAGCGAACAAGTTGGCATGAAAAAGGCAAGGCATAGACCTTCTGGTCATGCCTTGCCTTTTGAATGACAAATTGTCGCTCTGGACGTCGCGCAGCGTCGAGCCGTTACGCCGTTCGGCAGAACGGCGTAACCTAGAGATCCCCGCCGGCGCCCAAAAGTTTGCGCATGACTTGCTCGGGGTTGACTGAGCCGTCGCGCGGGGCCAGGGCGGTGATCTTCTTCTGCATCTTGTACTCGTGCAGCTCGTCCTCGAGCTGGCGCACGCGGGCGCGAAGCTTTTCGTTCTCGCGCTCGCGCTCCTCGGCACGCTCCTTCATATCGAGGATGCGCACCACGCCGGCAAGGTTGATGCCCTCGTCGGTCAGCTGGTTGATGAGCTCCAGGCGCTCGATATCGGCACGCGAATACAGACGCGTGTTGCCGCCCGAGCGCTGGGGGTTCACCAGGCCCTTGGACTCGTAGACGCGCAGAGTCTGCGGATGCATGCCGGTCAACTCGGCCGCCACGCTGATCATGTACAGCGGTTTATTCCTATTGTCCTCGGCCATGCTACCTGACCCCTTTCCGTCTCGTTATCGTCCATCATAAGCCCGCGGGCGCGGGTGTGCGCCACGACCGCCCTAGTACGTCGCCTTGTAACGGTTGACCTTCTCGCGATAATCGCGCGTGTCGGCCTCGCGCAGCTTGGTCATGGCATCGCGCTCGTCATCGGACAGGTTCGTGGGGACCTGTACCTTGATTTCGACGAGCAGCGCGCCTGTGCGGCCACGGTGCTTAACGTCGGGCGCACCCATCTCCTTAAAGCGGAACTTCTTGCCCGTCTGGGTGCCAGCGGGCACCTTCAGACGAACCGTCGCGCCGCCGGGCGTGGGCACATCAACCGTGCAGCCGAGCGCCGCCTCGTAGACCGAGATCGGCACCTCCATGGTCACATCGGCACCCTTGCGCTTAAACAGCGGGTGCTCCTCCACATGCGTGGTCACGACCAGGTCGCCGCGCTCGCCGCCGGCAACGCCATACTCGCCGCGACGCTTGTAGCGTAGCTTGCCGCCGTCGACCGCGCCCGCGGGCACCGAGACCGTAATGGTCTGCTGCTCGCCTGTCGAGGGAATGCGATAGGTGACCTTGTGCGTCACGCCGCGAAACGCGTCCTCGGCCGTCACATCGACGGTCAGCGACAGGTCGCCGCCCTTGCGAGCACGGCTGCGACCCGCGCCGGCACCGGCAGCGCCCGCAGCCCCGGCAAAGCCCGAGCCCCAATCGCTGCCCCAGGCGCCGTTGCCGCTAAAGATGCTGTCGAAGATGTCGCCCCAGCCGCTGGCACCTGCGCCGGCACCGTAGCCTCCGCCATACGCGCCGCCTGCGCCCGGCATGCCGCCAAACATGAGCATCTGGTCGTACTCTTTGCGCTTCTTCTCGTCCGAAAGCGTCTCGTAGGCCTCGCTGATCTCCTTGAACTTGGCCTCGTCGCCGCCGGCATCGGGGTGATATTTTTGCGCGAGCTTGCGAAACGCGCTCTTGATCTCTTTGTCGGAGGCGCTCTTGGATACGCCCAGGATGTCATAGAAGGTTTTGCCTGCAGCCATCGTAGCTCCTCTCCTGTTTCACCCGCCGCCCAGCGGGCGGCGGCTCATGCTTTCATATGGCACTAGGCCAGAAAGGGCCCCGGGTGTTGCCCCGGGGCCCTTCTCAATTACTCCTCGGTGCTCTCGGCCGTATCGGCCGCAGCATCCTCGGGCGCCGCTTCGGGCTCCGGTGCGGGGCGCTTCTCGCCACCGTAGGTCACCGTCACCATCGCGGAGCGCAGGATGCGGTCCGCCATGCGGTAGCCCTTCTGGTACACGTCGTTGACGGTCTCGTCGTACTGCGATGCGTCCTCGACGCGACCCACGGCCTGATGCTCGAGCGGATCGAACGCCTCGCCCTTGGGGTCGATGGGCTCAACGCCCTCGTGCGCAAACACATCGAGCAGCTTGGCATGTACCGCGTCAACGCCATCGACGAACTGCTTAAAGTCGTCGGAAAGCTCTTGACTGCGGGCATGGTCGATCGCGCGCTCGATATCGTCGATCACCGGCAGCAGCGCGGTGACGAGCTTCTCGGTCGCGCGCTCGCGCTCGGCGATACGCTCATTGGCGGTGCGGCGACGGAAGTTCTCCCAGTCGGCCTGCAGACGGGCGGTACGCTCGGTGGCGTCCTTTGCCTTGTCCTCGGCGGCCTTCTGAGCCTCTGCCGCAGCATCGAGCTCATTGCGCACGTCGGCAAGCTCTTTCTGAGCCTGCTCGAACTTGAGCTTAAAGTCGTTGTCGGCGGCTTCCTCACCGGCGCGGATAGCGGCTTCCACCATCTCGTCCTCGGTCATCGTCGCCTCCTTGTTGGAATCCTCTACTTGGTTCTCGGCAGCCTCGGCGGCCGGGGCCTCGTTGGCCTCGGTAACGTCTGCGGCCTCTACGGGAATCTTCACGTCCTTCTCCTCAGAGTCAACGGGGGCGGCACCAACGGCGGCCGCCTCCGTGCGAGCTTTACGGGCGGACATGATTATTTGTCCTCGTCGTCCACAACCTCGTAGTCGGCGTCGACAACGTCATCGTCGGCAGGCTGGGCGCCAGCGGCACCGTCGGTCTGCTGCTGAGCGTCGGCATAGACAACCTGGGCCAGCTCGTAGGCCACGGACTGCAGGGACTCGCCGGCGGCCTTGATGGCCTCGACGTCAGAGCCCTCGAGCGCCTTCTTGGCGTCGGCGATAGCGGCCTCGGCCTTGGACTTCACGTCGGCGGAAACCTTGTCGCCCAGCTCGTTGAGGGTCTGCTCGGTGGAGTAGCACAGACTGTCGGTCTGGTTGCGGACCTCGACCTCTTCCTTCTGCTTCTTGTCCTCCTCGGCATGAGCCTCGGCGTCCTTGACCATACGATCGACTTCGTCGTCGGACAGAGCAGTGGAGCCGGAAATGGTGATCTGCTGCTCCTTGCCGGTGCCCTTGTCCTTAGCGGAGACCTTGACGATACCGTTGGCGTCGATGTCGAAGGTGACCTCGATCTGCGGCACGCCGCGGCGGGCAGCCGGGATACCGGTCAGCTGGAACTTACCGAGCGACTTGTTGTCGCGGGCAAGCTCGCGCTCGCCCTGGAGCACGTTAATCTCGACGCTGGTCTGGTTGTCGGCAGCGGTGGAGTAGACCTCGGTCTTGGAGGTCGGGATCGTGGTGTTGCGGTCGATCATCTTGGTCATGATGCCGCCCATGGTCTCGACGCCCAGCGACAGCGGGGTAACGTCGAGCAGCAGGATGCCCTCGACGTCGCCGGTGAGCACGCCGCCCTGGACGGCAGCGCCGTCGGCAACGACCTCGTCGGGGTTCACGGACATGTTGGGCTGCTTGCCGGTCATGGTCTTGACGAGCTCCTGGACGGCGGGCATACGGGTGGAGCCGCCGACGAGGATGACCTCGGTCAGATCGGAGAGCTTAAGCTTGGCGTCGCGCAGGGCGTTGGTGACAGGCTGCTTGCAGCGCTCGAGCAGGTCGCGGGTGATCTTCTCGAACTCGGCGCGGGTCAGCGTGTAGTTGAGGTGCAGCGGGCCGGACTGGTTCATGGTAATGAACGGCAGGTTGATGGTGGTCTGCTGGGCGGCGGAGAGCTCCTTCTTGGCGTTCTCGGCGGCCTCCTTCAGACGCTGCAGGGCCATGGGGTCCTGACGCAGGTCGACACCGTTCTCCTGCTGGAACTTATCGGCCATCCAGTCGATGACGCGCTGATCCCAGTCGTCGCCGCCCAGGTGGTTGTCGCCCGAGGTGGACAGAACCTCAAACACGCCGTCGGCGAGGTCGAGGATGGAGACGTCGAAGGTGCCGCCGCCCAGGTCGAAGACCAGGATGCGCTGGTCGGTGCCCTGCTTGTCCAGGCCATAGGCAAGAGCAGCAGCGGTCGGCTCGTTGACGATACGCTTGACGTTGAGGCCGGCGATCTTACCGGCGTCCTTGGTGGCCTGACGCTGGGCGTCGTTGAAGTAGGCCGGGACGGTGATGACGGCGTCGGTGACGGTCTCGCCCAGATACTTCTCGGCGTCGGCCTTCATCTTGGCGAGCGTCATGGCGCTCACCTGCTCGGCGGTGTAATCCTTGCCCTCGATGTCGACGACGGCACGGCCACCCTGGCCCTCCTTGACCTCATACGGCACGGTCTTGATCTCGGAGGTGCACTCGGAGTACTTGCGGCCCATGAAGCGCTTGATGGAGAACACGGTGTTCTTGGGGTTGGTGACAGCCTGGTTCTTAGCGGCCTTACCCACGACGCGGTCGCCGTCGGCACGGAAGCCCACAACGGACGGGGTGGTGCGGTCGCCCTCGGCGTTCACGATAATGGTCGGAGAACCGCCCTCGAGGACGGCCATTGCGGAGTTAGTAGTACCAAGGTCGATACCAAGAATCTTGCCCATTAGAAATTCCCTCTCTCTTGTGCGTTTGCACCGACTCGGCGGTCTGCCGAGCGGTGTTTCGGCTTGTCTTTCAGGATGTAGTGTATCCCCTTATGGGCCGGAATATACAAAATCTAAGTCAATTCATATAAGATTTCTTATTGCCGAGAGTTTAGGTTCGCAAATACGCAGGTAGACGCACTGTTTGAGTTCTCGGCAAATCTATCGAGATCTATGTAGAGATGGCTGAGGCTTGAGTCCGGGGGTGCCTGGGGGCCGTCTTGCGGAAAGCTCATCCCGGTTTGAGCGTGGATTCCGGGTCGCAGTTTCCGTCTGAAGGCTCAACCGGAAACCGTATCCCGTTTTGGGAGCTGATACCGGCTCGCATTTTCCGCTAGCGGGCCTAACCGGAAACTGCAACCCGTTTTTCGACAAAATAATGGGATGCGGTTTCCGCAAGCACGCTCAATCGCCCTATATTTCAAGTCACCTTTAGCTAACATTTACGCAGCTCAACGGCCCCACCTGCGTGTTTTCTAGTAAACCTTGGCATACTCGGCGAACGGTATGAAGATGCCGGCCAGAGGGTATTGCAAACGGTCGCTCCCGTGGTATGTTTTTGCCCGAATCAAACCGGCGCGCATCGCCTGTAGCGTCGGTCAACAGAGAGGAAACTACCATGGCTCATCCCGTAATTGATGCCGACGAGTGCATCGCTTGTGGCGTTTGCGTCGACTCCTGCCCCGCTGGCGTTCTGGAGCTCCAGGACGTCGCTACCGTCGCTGACGAGGACTCCTGCGTCGCCTGTGGCGCTTGCCAGGACGCTTGCCCCGCTGGCGCGATCACCGAGATCGTCGAGGAGTAACGACTCCCCCACCTGCACACTCAAAAGTACACCGTGCACAAAAAAGGAGGCCTCCGCATCGCCGCGGAGGCCTCCTTTTGCATTCGTGGGCAGCTAATTGGGGACGGTGTCGGGCTAGGACAAATCATCCTCGTAGGGCATTAAATCGGCTAGGTAGCCTTTCTCCTTGAGCATCGCCTCAATTTCGTCGAGGGTCTGTTCGTCCTCCGCCGCAATGCGATGGAAGTGATAGCCGCTCGTCACCGTTAGCAGCGGAAAGCTCTTGCCGCTCTCGATATCGCGCAGATAGCGCTCGACATCGCGGCGATTGCGGATGTCCAGATCAGCCGTGATCTTACCGTATACGCGGTGATTGACGATCACATTGAGCACGGAGCCGCCGGCGTCGACAATACTCGTGAGCTCATCGCCCGCCTGCTCCACACTGTGGCGAACCTTGACCAAGCGCGTGGGCACAGCGGGGCTGCTGGGGGCCTCCTGCAGCACATAACCACGGTTGGTCGCCACGATATCGTGCCCGTCGGCGCGCAGCAGAGCGATGTCTTGCACGACAATCTGGCGGCTCACACCCACCTCGCGGGCAAGTGCGCTGCCCGAAACGGGTCCCTTGGCTCCCTCGAGCACGGCCATGATGGCACGGCGACGCTCGCGGGCGTCCATTATTTACCGTCCAACAGACGCAGGTGCTTGAGCGAGAGGTCGAGAATCGGCGCAGAGTGAGTCAGCGCCCCCGAGCTAATAAAGTCAACGCCCAGGTCGGCGAGCGCGCGGATATTGCTGGCATCCACGTTGCCCGAGCACTCGGTCTTGGCGCGGCCGGCGATAAGTTCAATAGCGGCGGCCATGTCGTCATGGGTCATGTTGTCGAACATGATGATGTCGGCGCCGGCCTCCACGGCCTCGCGCACCATGTCCAGGTTCTCGCACTCGATCTCGACCGTCGTGGTAAACGATGCATGGGCGCGCGCCATCTCGATCGCGCGCGTCACGCCACCGGCGGCATCGATGTGGTTGTCCTTGAGCATGACGGCCGTCGACAGGTTGTAACGGTGGTTGCTGCCGCCGCCAATCTCAACCGCCGCCTTCTCAAACACGCGCATGCCCGGTGTGGTCTTGCGCGTGTCGACGAGCACGGTCTTGGTTCCCTCGAGCGCCGCGGCCATGCTGTGCGTATAGGTAGCGATGCCGCTCATGCGCTGCAGGTAGTTGAGCGCCACGCGCTCGCCCGAGAGCAGCACACGCGCATCGCCGCGCACCTGACCCACGTGGTCGCCGGCATGCACCTCGTCACCGTCGGCAACATCAAACAGCACCGAGCTCTGCGAATCCAGCAGCTCAAAGGTGCGAGCGAACACATCCAGGCCGGCAATGATGCCATCGGCTTTGGCGATAAGCTCCACCGTGGCGGGACGCGCCGTGGGGCACACGCTCGCCGTGCTCACGTCCTCAAACGTAATGTCCTCGCGCAGAGCTTGCAGAATCAGATCATCGACGACGAGCTTCATGGTAATGGGATTCATGGTCTACTCCTCCACGGCCTGCGTGCCGGCGGCACGGGCCAAATCATCGATTGCCAGAGGGTCGGCGCCCAGGGCGCGATGACGGCCATCGAGCGCGGGATCGCCCGCCTGCTCCACGGCCAGCGACTCGCCGGTACGCATATACCACGCGGCGCGACGACCCCAGACCAGCGCCTCGAGCAGGCTGTTTGAAGCAAGGCGGTTCTTGCCGTGAACGCCGTTGCAGGCCGTCTCGCCCGCGGCGTAGAGCTCGGGCATCGAGGTGCGGCCGTCCTTGTCGACCCACACGCCGCCCATAAAGTAGTGCTGCGTCGGCGTAACGGGAATGGGCTCATCCAGGATGTCGCGACCGTCCTCCAGGCAGCGCGCGCGGATGTTGGCGAAGTGCCCGGTCACCACGTCGCGCTCGACGGGGGCAAAGCTCAGCCACTCGTGCTCGGTGTCATCCTGCTTCATCTGCTCGCGGATGGCGGCGGCGACAACGTCGCGCGGCTGCAACTCGTCGGTAAAACGCTCGCCGGCGGCGTTGAGCAAAATCGCGCCCTCGCCGCGGCAGCTCTCGCTGATCAGGAACGTGCGACCCGGCTGCGGCGAGAACAGACCCGTGGGATGGATCTGCACGTAGTCCAGGTGCTCCATCTTAATGCCATGCTCCTGAGCGATGTAGCAGGCGTCGCCCGTGAGCTGCGGGTAGTTAGTCGAGTGGTCGTAGACGCCGCCAATGCCGCCCGTCGCCCACAGCGTGTGGCGGGCATGGATCTTAAACGGCTTACCGGCATGCACGCCCTCAGCGGCATTTGCCAGCTCGTCGGCGGGGCGAACCGAGTTGTCCTCGTCCACGGCTACGGCGACGACGCCGGTGCACACCGTGGCGTCATCGCGCTCGGCGGTCAGGATGTCGGTCATGGCCACGTGCTCCAAAATCTGCACGTTGTCCAGCTTGCGAACGGCCTGGAGCAGCTTGGTCGTGATCTCCTTGCCCGTAATGTCGGCATGGAAGGCAATGCGCGGACGGCTGTGCGCGCCCTCGCGGGTAAAATTGAGGCTGCCGTCGGCCTTGCGCTCAAAATCCACGCCCATCGCTAGCAGGTCGTTGATGACCGAGCGGCTCGAGCGAATCATGATGTCGACGCTCTCGCGGCGGTTCTCGTAGTGGCCGGCGTGCATGGTGTCCTCAAAAAAGGCATCGTAGTCCGAGCCTTCGGGCAGCACGCAGATGCCGCCCTGCGCGAGCATCGAATCGCACTCATCGACCGCGCCCTTGGAGAGCATGATCACGCGCGTGCTCGTCGGCAGATTGAGGGCCGCGTACAGACCCGCCACGCCGCAGCCGGCAATGACGACGTCGCACTCCATATCGGGGTATTGCTTGGTTTCCACAGGAATCCTCTCCCTTGAATGTGACATAAGGGACCGTCCCTCATGCAACATTGTTCTAGCGTGCTGCGTACTCGAGCATACGGTCGAGCGTGAGCTTGGCCTGGTCTGCTGCCTCGTCCGAGACGCCGATCTGCACCTCGCCCTCGCCCGTCTCCAGGCAGCGCACGAGCTTTTCGAGCGTGATGAGGTCCATGTTGACGCAGGTGGGCTGCACCGCGGGGAAATAGAACTTCTTGCCGGTGCCCTGGCAGCGGCGCTCGAGCTCGTAGAGCACGCCGCGGACCGTCACGATAATGAACTCGCTCGCGTCGAACTCCTCGGCATACTTGATGATGCCGGCGGTGGAGCCGATGTAGTCGGCCTCGGCCAGAACGTCGGCCTTGCACTCAGGATGCGCCAGCACGAGCGCGTCGGGGTGGGCCTCCGTCGCGTCGACGATCTGCTCGACGGTGATGATGTGATGGCGTGGGCAGTAGCCGTTGTTGAGGATGACGTGCTTTTGCGGCACCTGCTCGGCTACGAAGCGTCCCAGGTTTTGGTCGGGAATGAACAGGATATGCTGCTGCGGCAGCTCGGACACGATCTTAACGGCGTTGGAACTGGTGACGCACACGTCGCTCCAGCTCTTGATCTCGACCGTGGAGTTGACGTAGCACACCACGGCCAGGTCGTCGCCGTACTCGGCGCGCGCCGCGTCAACCGTCTCGCGCTTGACCATGTGCGCCATGGGACAGTCTGCGCCCGGCTCGGGCAGCAGCACGGTCTTGGTGGGATTGAGCAGCTTGGCGCTCTCGCCCATAAACTCCACGCCGCACAACACGATGGTCTGCTGCGGCAGGCTTTTGGCGAGCTTTGCCAGGTAGAAGCTATCGCCGACGTAATCGGCAACGGCTTGGACCTCGGGCGCCACGTAATAGTGCGCCAGGATCACCGCGTCACGTTGGGTTTTTAGTTGCTGAATGGCCTCGACGAGCTCTGCGGGCACCAATGCCGCGCGCTCCGTTGCCGTCGTTGCCGATGCCAAGCCGGCCGCGATATCGCGTGCAAGCTCCGACGCATCCATGTTCGCGCTCTGTGCCATCAAGGCCCCTCTCTTTTGGCGAATCTTGGGGCTTTAGTATGACACCTAGGTTTACAGCTGACAAGACAGCTGTAAACCTAGGTGTAAAGTTGAAATAAAGATTCAATCATGTGGCAGGTCCATATTCGAACTGGCAAGCTGAGGATAGCTGAGCTCTCGATGGCGCAGGAGGCATCTTTCGCCACCGCAATACCGCTTGGCGCGAGTTGCACGCCGTGGGGCGCAAACGGTCCGCACCCCCACAAGCGGTCCGCACCCAATGTGGCAAAATCGAACTACTTAAGGGGGCCGAATGCTCAAGATTATTGCCTGCGACGATGACGTCGCTTTTCTAGATAGACTGCACCGGATGATCGACCGTTGGTCGACCGAGACGGGCACGGCGGTCGATGTTGCGCTCGTCACGCGCGGCGAGGACCTGCTGGCCCGCCATGCCGCATCGCGCGCCGACATCATTCTGCTCGACATGATCATGCCGCTCGTCAACGGCATGGACACCGCGCGCGAATTGCGCCAGGCCGATACCGCCGTGCGCCTGGTGTTCCTCACCTCGTCGCCCGAGTTTGCACTGGAGTCCTACGAGGTCCGTGCTTTCGACTATCTGCTCAAGCCCGTGACTTACGAACGCCTGGCGCAGTTACTTAACGAGCTTTCGAGCATGCGCCCGGCGGCAACCGACGAGCTCGTGATCAAAACTTCCTTTGGCTACCACGCCCTGCGCCTGTCCGACATCGAATATGCCGAGGCGCGCAACAAGCACGTGGTCTTCCACCTGCGCGACGGACGCGACATCGAGGCACTCGAGTCGTTCCGCAGCGTCGAGGACCGTTTGGCGCAAAATGCCACCTTCTTTAAATGCCACCGCAGCTACCAGGTCAACCTGCGCAACATCGATCACTTTGACCGCACGGACACTGTCATGCGCTCGGGCGCGTGCATCCCGCTTTCGCGCAGTTGCAAGCAGGGATTCCAAGACGCCTACTTTGCGGTGCGCTTTGAGGCTGGGAGACACTGATGGTCTCCTCGGTCGAAATGGTCCTTTGGGCAATCCACCACGCCACAACGCTACTCTTTGGCGTCTTTGCCTCGGCGGCGCTGTGCGGTGTCGAGATCAACCGGCGTCATGCGCTTGAACTGGTGCTGGTCGGTGCCGTAACCGGATGCGCATTTGGCCTCGCCAATGCCGTCGGCGGAGAGCTTTTCGCCCGCCAGGTATATCCGCTCGTCGTGCATCTGCCGCTCATCATCTATTTGTGCGCGCGCTACCGCCTGAGCCCGCTGCTTGCCGTGCTCGGCATTACGAGTGCCTATCTGAGCTGCCAGTTCAGCAATTGGATGGGCATCGCCGCATTTGCCGCAACCGATTCTCAGATCGCGTACTATCTGGCGCGCATCGCGACCACACTCGCCGTCTTTGCCGTCCTGCTGCATTGGGCCGGCGACATCGGTCCGCGCTTGGCGATTAAAAGCACCACCGAGCTGAGCATCCTTTTAATCCTGCCGCTCGTCTATTACGTCTTTGACTATGCCACCAACGTCTACACCACGCTGTTCCACTCGGGCTCGGTGGTGACGGTTGAGTTTTTGGCATTTGCGCTCTGTGCCTTCTATCTTATGTTTCTTGCCGTTTACCTGCGCGAATACGAAGAAAAGGAAACCGCCGAGCGAGAGCGCTGGATGCTCGAAACCCGCGACAGCGCCGCCATCAAAGAGCTCGAGGCTTGGCGTCAATCTGGGCGCGAGCTGTCGATTCTGCGCCACGACATGCGCCACTTCCTACGCGGCCTGGCCGCTTTAATTGAGGAGGGCCACACCGACGAGGCGCTCGATCGCATCGACGAACTCTGCGAAGCCGGCGACCGCACCGCCGTACGCCGCTTCTGCGCCAACGAGACCGTAAACATCGCGCTTTCGTCATTTAACTCGGATATCAATAGAAACGGCATTACCGCCAACCTGCGCGCCGCCGTACCCGAAACCATCCACGTAGGTGACGCCGACCTGTTTAGCGTGCTCTCAAATGCCTTGGAAAACGCTATCACCGCCGCAAGCGCCGCACCCCAAGGAAAGCGATTCGTCGACTTTGACCTGCGATTAGAGGACGGCCAGCTGCTGCTGTTAGTTTCCAATACGTTTGACCGCGCGCCGCGCATGGTCGACGGCATGCCCGTGACCCGGCATGCGGGCCACGGCTTTGGCACCAGGAGCATCAAACTTGCCGTGGAGCGCATGAACGGCAACTGCCAGTTCCGCATTAACGGCGATCGGTTTGAGCTGCGCGCTGTGATGTAGGGGCTGCCGCCAGCCTCGCTACAGCGGAGCGGCTGCCGGGGTCAGCTGCTTGATGTATGCCCACATGCGCTGCTTGGCGGCTTTGTCAGTGAGTGCCGCCTCAAAGCCGTCGAGCGCGAGCACGCGGCGGCCCTGCACATGGGCGACCAAGCCGGGCTTGAGCATAGCGGTATCGAAGTCGTCGATTGCCACAAGCATGTCGGCATAGGTCTCGCGCATGGTATCGGCCGCGCGATCGTCCAGCAGCAAGACCGCCTCGGGGTCCAAGGCCTCGAGCGCCTCGCGGAACAGCTCGCACGGTAGGCCCTCGCCTGTCGCGACCGCCCCGTCACCCACGCCGGCGACGCTTGACAGCACGCAAAAATCCTCGGGCGCGTAGCCGATGGCCCCAAGCGCCTTGCGCAACGCCGCGCCATCCGGGCCGGCGGCAAGCTCGCCACCCGAACGCTCGGCCTCGTCCAAATCGCCTTTGACCAGCACGATCGGCGAGCACGCGTTGCCCGCGATACGCACGCCGCGACCCGCGAGCGATGCGAGCTCCTGCTCGGCCGCCTGGGCGATGGCTTCTTTTTTCTGGCTTTGTGACGTGGACATGCGCTCTCCAATCGTTTGCGTGCCCACCATTATATAAAAGAGCTGCCCGCGAGTGGTTGCTTTGCGGGCGGCTGGGTATAAGCACGGTCGTACTGAGTTTTACGCGGCCGAGCCGCGTCGCATTATGGAGGTCACCATGGCTGACATTAATCAGATTACCCCCGAGAACTTCGATTCCATCGTTAACGACAGTCTGCCCGTGCTGGTCGATTTTTGGGCACCGTGGTGCGGGCCCTGTCGATCCCTCTCGCCCATCGTTGACGAGGTTGCCGATGAGCTGGCGGGCAAGCTTGCCGTTGCCAAATGCAACGTCGACGACAACCAGGACCTGGCCATGAAGTATGGCGTCATGAGCATCCCCACGCTGGTTGTGTTTAAGAACGGCGAGGAGATTGACCGATCGGTTGGCGCTCTGCCCAAGGCGAGGCTGCAGGCGCTGCTGGAGAAGCATCTGTAATACGCTTGTTACATGTTGCCGTCTGCCTGCCGTCCATGAGCGCTTTTGCACCGCTCGCCGGACTTCTGGATGCACCGAGTGCAACCACGGATAGTATGGTAGTCACAAACAGCCCCAGTGAACGGGTGCGGGTCGCACAGACTCGCACCCGTTTTCTTATGCAGCTGCGCACAGAGCGGGCGTAGTAAAATCTGAACCACTGAACTGCCCCATACAAAAGGAGATTTTCCATGCATGACGTCGGAATGAACATGAGCCAGCTTGCCATGAGCGTCAAGCAGGTCGACGACACCATCGAGCTCGCTCACGAGTGGAGCCATCAGCTGCTGCATGCGACCGAGAATTTTGACATGGAGCGCATCGGCGCCAAGCTCGAGGCCGCCATGGCCGCGCTCCACGAGGCCCACGACGCACTCGAGGGCTACGAGGAAGCCATCGAGGCCGACCACAACTCCGTCGGCTCCGTGAAGCTGGTGTAAGGTGGCCGAACACGAGCACTGCTGCGGGTACGAGCACGAGCATCCGCACGGGGCGGACGGTGACGCGGGCTGCCACTGTAGTGGCTCCGGCTCCGAGCTGGTCCGTTTTTCGGTTACCGCACCCGACGACCTGCTGCGCCGTTTTGACGAGCAGATCGCGCGCCGCGGCGACGTGGCCAACCGCTCCGAGGCCGTACGCGATTTGATTCGCGCCTCGATCGCCAAAGAGCAGATGCGCACGCCCGATGAGCACGTTATCGGGTCGCTCACCATGATCTACGACCATCACACCGGCGATCTGACGCGCCGCCTGGACGAAGTGCAGCACGACTACACCGACGAGATCGTATCGACCATGCACGTGCATCTGGATCACCACAACTGTTTGGAGATTCTGGCGCTCAAGGGTCGTGGCGAGCGCGTCTACGAACTAGCCGACCGCCTGCTGGGCCTGCGCGGCGTTAAGCACGGCGAGCTCACCTGCGCCGCCACCAAGCAGAGCCTGGGGCTATAGCGGGATTTCCCGCAGCGCACCTGCCAAAAAGGGACAGGTTTGTTTTGGCAGGTTTAGAAGTTTTACCTACCAAAATAAACCTGTCCCTTTTTGGTCGGTTTTGATGAGGGGTGTCGCATGCGGCATGCGCATATTCATGTGACGGGCATTGTGCAGGGCGTTGGCATGCGACCGTTTGTGTATCGCGAGGCCATGGCACATGGCATTTGTGGATGGGTGCTCAATGCGGGCGACGGCGTGCATATCGAGGCGCACGCTCCGGCCGATGCGCTCGATGCTTTTGTTGCCGCGCTTTCTGAGCATGCGCCTGCGGCAGCCCGCGTAGAGCATGTCGAGGTTGTGGACTTGGCAGCCAACGGTTGGGATGCCGCCAACGAACAGGGCTTTCGCATCGTAGCATCGCAGGACCAGACCGCGCACACGACGCTCGTCTCGCCCGATATTGCCACCTGCAACGATTGCTTGCGCGAATTGTTCGATCCCGCCGACCGACGCTATCACTACCCCTTTATCAACTGCACTAACTGCGGGCCACGCTTTACCATCATCCGATCGTTGCCTTATGACCGAGCGGCCACCTCGATGGATTGTTTTCCCATGTGTCCCAAGTGCGCCGCGGAGTATGCCGACCCACTCGACCGGCGTTTTCACGCGCAACCCGATGCCTGCTTTGATTGCGGGCCGCATATTACGTGGCGCGAGGCTGTAAACGGCAATGCGTGCGGGAATTCGTCCGCGACACCGACCGTCGGCACCACACGCGAGGCCAGCGACGCTATCATCGAGCGCTGCGTTGAGCTGCTGGCCAGCGGTGGCATCGTCGCCATCAAGGGCCTGGGCGGATTCCACCTGGCCTGCGATGCTGCCAACGAACAAGCGGTGCGCGAGCTGCGCCGTCGCAAGCGTCGCAGCAACAAGCCACTTGCCGTCATGGTTCGCAGTCTTGCCGATGCCGGGCGCCTGTGTCATATCGACGATGCTGAACGCGATCTGCTCGCTGGCAGTATCCGCCCCATTGTGCTGCTGCGCCGGCGCACTGTTGGCGAGGGCAACGGCGGTTCCCCCGACATCCTCGCTCTCGCGCCATCTGTCGCGCACGACCTTCCTGAGCTCGGCGTCATGCTCCCCTATACGCCGCTTCAACATCTGTTGCTTGCCGCGGCAGAAGCCTGCGGTATGCACGCGCTCGTCATGACCAGCGGAAACCTGAGCGAAGAACCCATCGAGACCGACGACGACCTTGCCTGGGAACACCTCGTTGCCGCCGGCATCGCCGACGCGCTGCTCGGTAACGACCGCGCGATCCTCTCGCGCTACGACGACTCTGTAGTGCGCGTGGTCGACGGCGCCATTATGCCCGTTCGCCGCGCTCGCGGATATGCACCCCAGCCGCTGCCGTTGCCGGCGCTCGACGGCGCTCCGTCCTGCGTGCTCGCCTGCGGGCCACAACAAAAGGCCACGATTGCGCTCACGCGTGAAGGGACGAACGGCGAGACGACCTGTTTTGTGTCGCAGCATATCGGCGATGTTGAAAACGGCGGGACCTTCGATGCCTGGAACGCCGCGCGCACGCGCTTGGAAGATCTCTTTGACTTGGCGCCCGCCGCCTTGGCCTGCGATTTACACCCCAGCTATCTATCGGGCCAGTGGGCGCGCGAGCAGGCGCGAAAATGCAATCTGCCGCTCGTCGAGGTGCAGCACCATCATGCGCATATCGCGAGCGTAATGGCCGAGGCCATCGCCGCGGGCCAGCTTACAACCGACGCGCGTGTCCTTGGCATCGCCTTTGACGGCACCGGCGCCGGCACCGATGGGACCATTTGGGGCGGCGAGTTTCTTGTTGCCAGCCTTGGCAGCTTTGAGCACGCCGCGCATTTGCGCACTTGGGCGCTCCCCGGTGGGGCGGCCTCCGTGCGCGACGCCCGCCGCAACGCCTTTGCCCTGCTCAGTGAGCTCGGCCTGCTCGAGCACCCAGGTGCCGCTCGGCTTTTGGACAGCCTCGACGAGCAAACGCGCAGCGTGACAGCTACCATGATCGAGCGCGGCATCAACAGCCCGCGTACCAGCAGCATGGGGCGTCTCTTTGATGCCGCGGCGGCGATTCTGGGCATCTGCGACAAGGCGACCTACGAGGGCGAACCCGCCATAGAACTCGAAGCCGCCGCCTGGCGCGCGCTCGACAACGAAATCGCCCATTTTCCCGACGACAACGCCGGCTATTTCGCATCTAGCCCATCGTGGCTGGACGGCCCCTATGTTCTGGACCAGAAAGCACTCTTTGAGGCACTTTTGGGAGGAATTGAAGCCGGAACGCCCGCCTACAGGCTCGCGCTCGACTTCCATATCGCCATCGCGCGCTCTTCGGCACGAATCGCACGCGAAATCTGCGCGCGCGAAGGCATCGATACCGTCGCGCTCTCGGGCGGCGTGTTCATGAACCGACTTTTGCTCCAGCTCCTCACCCGCGAGCTCAAAAGCATGGGTCTCACTGTCTTGATTCCCCAAACCGTGCCCGTTAACGACGGCTGCATCGCCTACGGTCAGGCGGCAGTCGCAAGCGCTCGTCTTGCGCAGATTGCATCGCAGTAGCTCACCCTCGCACGCCGCTGTGCCCAGCCGTCTCACAGGCGTAACGCGTTTGCCCGCAAACCCCGTGAGCGCTACCATCAACTGATGGATTATCAAGCGCCCGTCCAGCGCAAAGCGTATAAAAGGGGAACAATATGTGCCTTGCCGTTCCCGGTAAAGTAGTCAAACGCGACGACGACCTCAAGGCCACCGTCGACATGATGGGCATCGAGCGCCCCGTGTCGCTGCGACTCGTGCCGACGGCGCAGGTTGGCGACTATATTCTCGTACACGCCGGCTTTGGCATCCAGATTGTCGACGAGCAGGAGGCACAGGAAACGCTCGAGCTTGTTAATGCCATGTCCGAGCTGGTCGAAGAAGACCAGCTGACCACCAACCCGGCGGAGGCTTACTAGTGGCGCCCGAGCAGCCGGCGCGCTCCGGTATCGATTTCTCGGCATTCCGCGATCCCAAGCTGGCTCGCGAGCTCATCGAGCGCATTCATGAGCTTGCCGGCGACCGCGCCATCAACCTTATGGAAGTCTGCGGCACGCATACCGTGAGCATCGGGCGCTATGGCTTTCGCTCCATTATGCCGGCCGGGCTCAAGCTGCTGAGCGGCCCGGGCTGCCCCGTCTGCGTCACCGCCAACCGCGACATCGACCACGCAATCGCGCTCGCCAACATAGACGGCGCCATCATCACCACCTTTGGCGACATGATGCGCGTGCCCGGATCGTCCACCTCGCTCGCTGCACAAAAGGCGGCAGGGCGTGACATTCGCATTGTGTACTCCCCGCTCGATGCACTCGACATTGCCGAGCAAAACCCCGATCGCCCGGTTATTTTTATGGGCGTGGGCTTTGAGACCACAACGCCCACCATCGCCGCCGCCATCTTGGAGGCCGAAGCGCGCGGGCTTTTGAACTTCTCGGTCTATTGCGCCCACAAGACCACGCCGCCGGCGTTGCGCGCCATCGCCAACGATCCCGAGACCGCCATCGACGGCTTTATCCTGCCGGGACACGTCGCCACCATCACGGGCTTGGCGCCCTTTAGCTTTTTGGTCGATGAATTCAATACCCCGGGCGTGGTCACGGGATTTGAACCGGTCGATATCCTGCAGGGCATCTGCATGCTGGTCCAGATGGTTGTCGAGGACAGGCCGGCGATTGACAACGCCTACCGCCGTGGCGTCAACGCAGACGGCAACCCCGTGGCGCGCCAGCTGGTCGAGCAGGTGTTTGAGCCATGCGACACCACGTGGCGCGGGCTGGGGCCGATTGCCAACTCGGGCCTTTCCATCCACCCCGAGTTCTCGCGCTTTGATGCCCGCGTTCGCTTTGACGTGCCCGTTGAGCCGACGGTTGAGCCGCGCGGATGCCGCTGCGGCGACGTGCTGCGCGGAGCCATTACGCCGAGCAGCTGCCCGCTCTTTGGCCGCACCTGCACGCCCGAGTACCCCGTCGGCCCGTGCATGGTGAGTTCCGAAGGCAGCTGCGCGGCGTACTACCGCTACCGCGACTAGCCCGGGCACACCCGCACACCGGCACCACCCACGATTGGAGTTTTCGATATGTCCCATAGCGTTACCGATAGCACCGTCCTGCTGGGCCACGGCTCCGGCGGCCAGATGATGAAACGCATCATCGATGAGGTCTTTTTGGATGCCTTTGGGTCGCCCGAGCTGCTCGAAGGCAACGATGCCGGCATCGCCGCGCTGCCCGCGAGCGGGCGCATCGCCATGTCGACCGACAGCTTTGTAGTCTCGCCGCAGTTCTTCCCCGGTGGCAACATCGGCCGCCTCGCCGTGTGCGGAACCGTCAACGACGTCGCGACCTCGGGCGCCAACGTGCGCTACCTGTCGTGCGGCTTTATCCTCGAAGAGGGCTATCCCATGGATAGGCTCCGCCAGATTGTGCAGACGATGGCCGAGACGGCGCACGAGGCGGGCGTGTCCATAATCACGGGCGACACCAAGGTGGTCGAGCGCGGCGGGGCCGACGGCGTCTATATCAATACCGCCGGCGTGGGCGAGGTGCCTGCGGGCGTGGCGCTCAGCGGCGCAAACTGTCAGCCCGGCGATGTCATCCTGGTCTCGGGTACACTGGGCGACCACGGCATCGCTATCATGAGCCAACGCGAGGGCCTAGCGTTTTCGAGCACGATCGAAAGCGACGCCGCACCGCTCAACCACCTGATTGCCGATGTGCTTGCCGCAGCACCCGACACACGCTGCTTTCGCGACCCCACGCGCGGTGGCTTGGCGTCCACACTCAACGAGTTTGCCCAGGCCAGCAATATTGCCATGGAGGTCGACGAGGATGCCGTGCCTGTGCGTCCCGACGTGCAGGCCGCCTGCGAGATGCTCGGCTACGATGTGCTGCAGGTGGCAAACGAGGGCAAGATGGTTGCCGTCGTGCCGGCCGAGCAAGCCGATGCCGCGCTGAGCGCCATGCGCGCCGCCCGCTACGGCGAGAATGCCGCCGTCATCGGTCGCGTGCTGCCGCTTGCCGAGGGCGCCCGTCCCGCCGTGCGCGTGCGCACCGGCTGGGGTTCGACCCGCATCCTCGACATGCTCGTAGGAGAGCAGCTGCCAAGAATTTGCTAACGACAAAGGCTCAGGGCTATTAAAGATATTCAGATTCCAAACATGCCCGGCACGCATGCCCAGTATCATGGGGTGCGTTTTACAACTCAAGCGGCAGGAGCACCCATGGCAGCAGCTTTTTCCCATGTGATCTTTGACCTGGACGGCACCATTCTCAACACGCTCGAGGACCTGGCGGCCGCCGGCAACCATACCTGTGAGGCGCACGGCTGGCCCACGTTTGCCGTTGACGAGTACCGCTACAAGGTGGGAAACGGCATGCTCAAGCTGGTTGAGCGCTTTATGCCCGCCGAGTACGCAGGCGACGGCCGCATGTTTGAGCAGACGCTTGCCGAGTTTAGGGCTTACTACGGCGAGCACAAGGAGGACCACACCGCCCCCTATGCCGGCACGATTGAGATGCTCGACCGCCTGCGCGCCGCGGGTGTGCAGCTTGCCGTGCTCACCAACAAGGACCACGTCTCGGCGGCTCCGCTTATCGAGAAGTATTTTGGTTCCGAACGCTTTGCGCTGGTGCAGGGCCGCGTCGATGCGTTTCCCCCCAAGCCCGAGGCGCCTGTTACGCTACATGTGATGGAGGAGCTGGGCGCCAATCCGGCAACCACGCTCTATGTGGGCGATTCCAATGTCGATATCCTGACCGGCCACAACGCCGGCCTTAAGAGCGCAGGCGTCAGCTGGGGCTTCCGCGGCCGCGCAGAGCTGGAAGCCGCCGGCGCCGACTACGTGGTGGACACCCAGGGCGAGCTCGCAGCGCTGATCCTGGGCGAGTAACGAGCGACACTGCTTAACGCAGCTGCGACAATTCTTCCGCGCGGAAAGCGCATCCCGTTTTGGAGCTCCGGAATGGGATGCGCTTTCCGTTTGAGGCGCATCAGGGAAACCGCATCCCGTTTCAGAGCAATATTCCGGGTCGCACTTTCCGCAACCCACCCCATCCGGAAAATGCGACCCACTATTCGGCCAAAAACCGGGTCACGGTTTCCCAAGCAATCGATGCAACGCTGGCACAAGGAGTGTCCCCAACTGCCGGCAGAAAAGGAACGTCCCCAGCTGCCGCCTTCCCAATGACCACCATGGCAACGCCGCAGGTAGAGAACGGACAGCGAAAACGCCCCTAAGCGAGCAAGGTGACGTGAAATGAAAGGGCACTGACCTTCTGGTCGCGCCCTTGAAATTGAACGTCAGATTGCCGCTTAGGGGCGTTTGCAGCGTCGAGCAGTTACGGCGTTTGGTAAAACGCCGTAACGAACTACCGCGCAACGAACTAGCTCAGCATTGCATCCATCATCTCGGAGTTGACGGAGTCGTCGGCAGACCACTCACCGTCGTCGTTGCAGGTGTACTTGAAGATAACCGTGGTCTTCCTGGGCTCGGTGGCCTTGGTCACATCGACCATAACCTGACCGGCCATCTTGTACAGCTCGTCATCGGAAGGAACCGTGTCAAGCGCAGCGACCTTCTCCTGATACTGGGTGGAAAAGTCCTCGACGATCTTGTTCATGGACTTGCAGGTGATAGAGACCTCGGCGGTCGCGACGCCCTTGTCCTCGTCGACCGTCACGTCGCCGATCTTGTAGTCAAAGCCCTTGAGATAGGTCTTGGCATACTCCTTGGGATCGATACCCAGCTGCTCGAACTCGTCGCCCGAAGCCTCCTCCAGACCAGAGAGGAAGTCGTCGCCACCGTTCTTGACCTCGTCAAACTGCGTCGTAAGATCCTCGGTGATGAGCTCCTCAACCGAAGGACCTCCACAGCCGGAAAGCACGACCACACATGCAACCAAGACGGCCATGAGGGGCGCAAGCAGCAGCTTCTTTTTCATGTTGTTCCTCCCAATGAGCGGCACTGCGCTTCCCAGACGCGGCGCACGTTGTAATAAGTAAGCCCATACTATCCGCTTATGAACACCCTCGGCAACGCGAAGGCGCGGTCGGTTCGTTTTAGCGTCCGAACGGTTTGCAAGCCCGCCCAACGTGCAATAAAACGCTTTCCCGCGGTGCAATAAAAAAAGTGGCCGGAAAACCCGACCACCCTTGCACATCCTTTGGATGCCGCAGATTACTTGCGGACAACCTTAACGATGACGTCACCGGCGGCGACGGCAGACTCGGCCTCGACGGCGAGCTCGACATCGGCAAACTCGGCGGTGTTGGACACGGCCACGACGACGCAGTCCTTGTAACCGGCGGCAGCGATCTTGGCGCGGTCGATCTTGAGTATGGGCTGGCCGGCCTTCACGATGTCGTCAGCCTTGACGAAGCCCTCGAAGCCGTCGCCGTTCATGTTGACGGTATCGACGCCAACGTGCACCAGAACCTCGATGCCGCTATCGGACTGCAGGCCCACGGCGTGACCCATGGTGACGGTCACCTTGCCGTCGCAGGGAGCGTAGACCAGGTCGTCCTCGGGCCACACAGCGCAGCCCTTGCCCAGAACCTCGCCACCAAAGACGGGATCGGGCACGTCGGCCATCTTGATGACCTTGCCCTTGACGGGCGAGCACAGCACGTCGGCGCCAGCAGAAGCAGAGATGGAGGCCGGAGCAGCGGCAGCCGCGGGCTCAGCCTTCTTCTTGAACATGTCAAACAGACCCATACGTTTTCTCCTCTTGATTAAGCGCAACGTTGTGCGCATGCCTACGGTAATTATAGTGCCAAATGGTTCAAATGCTAAGGTGGGGACTCGAATCGCGAGCCCTTCCCGGTAGTGCTCGTGGAATGAGCGTCTCCTTTGCATCGCGGATCGATAAGCCGAGTATCGCCCGCGCACGGGACGGGCAGAAGCGGGCGCGCCAAACCCGGCACTTCTTTTCGCTCTCGAGTCCTGTCGCCGCCTTGTCCCTAACACTTCCTGACACCGACCGAAACGTGCCAAAATAAACCTGTCCTTTTTGGCAGGTTTGGCGAGTGTGGATTTTTGGACGCTTAACTAGCGAACGTGGATAATCTCCCACTTTGAGGCCGTCACCGAGCCAAAAACGGGAGATTATCCGCTCTCATTTTGGACAACCCCCCCCTGTACCAAGCCGAGCTCCATGGTCAAGTAATAACGACTTCTCATCATTAGATTGTTTACATCAATTCTAATAACTATTTAATCATTAAACTCGTTATTAGAATTGATATGATTAGCCTAATAACGAGTTTCCGGCACTAAAGATATGGAGGGCGCGATGCAAATCGAGGAGAACGGCCAGGGAACGCTCCGCAATAATCTATCGGGGAAATTGGCTTACTATTCGTTTTTTCCAACGCCCTTGCAATCATTGAGGCAGCTAAACCTCACCGAGGAAACCTATCGCACGCTTTCCGCATGCTCACGAAAGCTTGGAGAGCTTGAAGGCATGCTCTACTTTGTTCCCAACGCCGACATGTATCTGACAATGTACGTGCGCAAAGAAGCACTCCTTTCTTCGCAAATTGAAGGAACCCAGTGCACGTTTGACGACCTACTTAGTCCATCGCAAACACAACTCCATCATAAAGATGTCGCAGACGTCGTGAATTACGTCCGTGCTGTCGACCGCGGCGTAGAACTGCTCAAAAAGATGCCCTTGTGCACGAGACTTCTTAGGCAAGTTCATGCGGTCCTGCTGGACGGAGTGCGCGGAACGGAGAAGAATCCAGGCGAGCTGCGCTCCTCACAAAACTGGATTGGCCCCTCAGGCTGCACCATTGCAACCGCATCGTTTGTCCCTCCAAACATTGAAGATTTGAGTAACACGCTCCAGGACCTCGAACGCTTTATCAATGAGCCTCAAGTCGAAATGGATCCGATTGTGCGGGCGGCGCTCGTCCATTACCAATTTGAAACTGCCCATCCATTCCTAGACGGAAACGGTCGCCTGGGCAGGCTTCTCATTACACTTATGCTCATCAATGATGGCGTTCTTCATTCTTGCTTGTTCTATCCATCGTTCCAGTTCAAGAAAAATCGAAGCGAGTACTACCGGCAACTCACATCCGTAAGGGAGAGAGGCACTTACGAGGAATGGATAGAGTTTTTCTGCAACAGTCTTCTCGAGAGTGCGAAGGACTCGGTAGGGTCTTTAAAAAACCTTGTTGACCTCCATAACCGTTCCACAGCAACCATTACCGAAAATCTCGGAAGGACCGCTGCAAACGGGCAAAGGCTGTTGGGCATTCTTGAAGAGCACCCCATCGTCGACACCGCATTCATCGCTGCCCAACTCGATATCGGCAGGAGTACCGCGAGCTCGCTTGTCAAATCATTTGAAGAATTGGGTATCCTCCGTCCGCTCGACGAGTCAAGACAGAGATACCGGCAGTACGGGTATGAAGAGTATCTTTCGATTCTCAGGGAAGACGCCGAGCCGATTAGATAGGCATCGCAGCCCAGGCAAATTAAAGCGAGCGTGGATAATCTCCCACTTTGAGCCCGCACACAGGCCAAAACCGGGAGATTATCCACGCTCATTTCTGACTAGTCATTTAAGAACGTCCCCAATGACTACTCCGGCATCGCCGATGTTTCGGCAACGACAGCGAACGGGCCGCATTCGGAGCAAGACGACGCCGCAGGTAGAGAACGGACAGCGAGCGGGTCGCATTTGAGACAAGGTGACGTGAAACGAAAGGGCGCTGACCTTCTGGTCGCGCCCTTGAAGTTGAACGTCAGATTGTCCAAATGCGGCCCGCGCAGCGTCGAGCAGTTACGGCGTTTGGTAAAACGCCGTAACTACTCCTGAGCTCCGTACTGCTCGTAGTAGGCGTCGATGGCGGTCTTGAGCTCGTCATCGATGACGACCTTGCCGTCGATCTCGTGGTTATAGAGGGTCTCGACGACCTCGGCCATGGAGACGATGCTCGCGACGGGGAAACCGTACTTGGCCTCGATCTCCTTCTGGGCGGTGGTCACGCCACCCTTGCCGACCTCCATGCGGTTGAGGGACACGATCAGGCCCTTAATCTCGACATCGGCAGCAGCCTTGACCTTGGGATAGGTCTCGTCGATGGACTTGCCGCTGGTGGTAACGTCCTCGACCATGACCACGCGGTCGCCGTCCTGGGGCTCATAGCCCAGCAGGTTACCCTTGTCGGCGCCGTGGTCCTTGGCCTCCTTGCGGTCGCAGCAGTACTTGACCTCCTTGCCGTACAGCTCATGGTAGGCAATGGCGGTCACGACGGCCAGCGGAATACCCTTGTAGGCCGGTCCAAACAGCACGTCAAAGTCGTCGCCAAAGTTATCGTGGATGGCCTGGGCGTAATACTCGCCCAGCTTCTTGAGCTGATAGCCCGTCACGTAAGCGCCGGCGTTCATAAAGAACGGGGACTGACGGCCGCTCTTGAGCGTAAAGCTGCCGAACTTAAGGACGTCGGACTCGACCATAAACTTGATGAACTCTTGCTTGTAAGCCTCCATGCGGGCTCCTCTCGTAATCGCGTACGTGCCTTCCAGTTTAGCGCAGGCGAAGCGTAGATGCGGGCGCGCTTTGGGGCCACGGCATTCTGTAAAGGCTTTGTCAGGGGGAATGGTTTTCCGAACAATGGGGTTGACATGTCAAACCCCCTCATCAAGAATACGGGCGGATTAAAAAGGGGTACAAGATACCCAAAGCGCGCTGCGCTCAGCCTTTAGGAGGTGTGCCATGGAAGGCAGTCCTAGTCGAAAAACCTGCATGTCGCCCTCGGCACGCCGCGAGGACTCCGCACACGCATAAACGCCACCGGCAGATCGCCAAAACCACCACAAAGGCGCGCTGCACCCTTTGTGGGCTCAAGAGCTTGACGTGAGCGACATCTAGGTTTTTTGATGCAAATACGACACGTACGCTAACTCCCCTCAACAAGGAGGACCCTATGCTGATGCTCAAAACCGTCACGGTACTCGAAGCCATCTCCAAGCGCCGCCGCACGGCGCGCCCTGCCGCTCATACCGGTCTGTCCAAGAACACCATATTCGCCGCCACCCATAGTGCCGAGGACGCCCTCGTACTGCTTGACGCCACGGCAAACGGCCTCACCGTCGAGCAGGCAACTGAGCGCCTGAACGCCGTCGGCCCCAACACCATCGAGGCAACGACCAAAACGCTCGCCCGCCGCATCGCTGACGCGTTCATCGATCCCTTCGCCGGCATCCTCGCCGCGCTCGCACTGGTCTCGCTCTACATCGACGTGCTCGCCGTGCCCGAACCGCAGCGCGACCCCTCCACGGTCATCGTCATCGGCACCATGCTGCTGGTATCGGGCGGCATGAAGTTTATCCAGGAAGCCCGCAGCGGCAATGCGGCAGAGGCCCTCAAGGACCTGGTCTCCAACACTTGCACCGCCCTGCGCGACGGCGGGCGCATCGAGATCCCCTTCGACGAGCTCGTCCCCGGCGATGTAATCCGCCTCTCTGCCGGCGATATGGTGCCGGCAGATGCCCGCATCATCACCGCGCGCGACCTGTTTGTGATCGAGTCCGCACTCACCGGCGAGAGCGAGGCCGTCGAGAAGACCACCGCCGCCACCGTCGTCGAGGGCACCGACGGCTCCGCACTACCACTCTCTGCCTGCAAGAACATCGTCTTTACCGGCACCTCCGTGCAAAACGGCGCCGCCATGGCGCTTGTCGTTGCCACAGGCTCGGACACCTACCTGGGCGGCATCGCCAAGATGCTCAACGGGCGCGGCGAAAAGAGCGCGTTTGACCGCGGCGTCTCGAGCGTCTCCATGTTGCTCGTACGCCTGATGCTCGTTATGGCGCCGGCCGTCTTTGCCATCAACGCCGCCACCAAGGGCAACGTCATCGACGCGCTGCTGTTCGCCACAAGCGTGGCCGTGGGCATCACGCCGCAGATGCTTCCCGTCATCGTGACCACGAGCCTGTCGCAGGGCGCCAAGGACCTCGCCCGTCGCCAGGTTATCGTCAAGGAGCTGCCGGCGATTCAAAACCTCGGAGCGATGGACGTCCTGTGCTGCGACAAGACCGGCACCCTCACCGAAGACCGCATCGTGCTCGAGCGCTACCTCAACACCGATGGCAACGAGGACGCGCGCGTGCTGCGCCATGCGTTTTTGAACAGCTTCTTCCAGACCGGCCTCAAAAATCTTATCGACCTGGCCGTAATCGACCGTGCCGATGTGACGCCCTCGACCGTCGTGCCCGATTCTATGCTGGGCCAGAGTCTGCGCGACCGCTACACCAAGGTCGACGAGGTTCCCTTCGATTTCTCGCGCCGTCGCCTGAGCGTAGTTGTCGCCGACGCCCAAGGCAAAACCCAGATGGTTACCAAGGGCGCCGCCGAGGAAATGCTCGAGATCTGCTCCTTTGTCGAGATCGATGGCATCGCTCAGCCGCTCACCGACGAGAAGCTCGCCCAGATTCGCAAGCAGATCGCCGGACTTAACGCCGAGGGCCTACGCGTAATTGCCGTGGCGCAGAAGACCAATCCGCGCTGCGTGGGCGAGTTTGGCATCGCCGACGAGTGCGACATGGTGCTGATGGGCTTTTTGGCCTTCCTCGATCCGCCCAAAGCAAGTGCCGCGGGCGCCGTCGCCACCCTCGAGGCCAAGGGCGTGGCGGTCAAGGTCCTAACCGGCGACAACGACCGCGTCGCCGCCACCGTCTGCGAGCAGATTGGTATCGATGCGAGCAACGTCTTGCTCGGCTCCGAGATCGATGCGCTCGATGACGCCGAACTTGCCGAGCGCGCCGAGAAAACCCACCTCTTCGCCAAGCTCTCGCCGCTGCAGAAGGCGCGCCTGGTACGTGTCATGCGCGAGATGCTCGGCCACACCGTGGGCTTTATGGGCGACGGCATCAACGACGCCGCCGCCATGCGTGCGAGCGATTGCGGCATCTCGGTCGATTCGGCCGTCGATATTGCCAAGGAATCCGCCGATATCATCTTGCTTCAGAAGGACCTGGGCGTGCTCGAGCGCGGCATCATCGAAGGCCGCCGCACTTACGGCAACCTGCTCAAGTACCTCAAGACCACGGTGAGCTCCAACTTTGGCAATGTGCTGTCCGTGACCGTCGCGAGCCTGTTCTTGCCGTTTTTGCCCATGAGCGCCCTGCAGCTGGTACTGCTATCGCTGGTCTACGAGATCGTGTGCATCGCACTGCCGTGGGACACCGTCGATGACGCCTGGACTGCCCGCCCGCGTGCCTGGGGCGCCGCGTCCATCAAGGGCTTTATGCTCGAGCTGGGCCCCGTGAGCTCGCTGTTTGACATCGTGACCTTCGCCGCGCTCTTCTTTGTCGTGTGCCCCGCCGCCGTGGACGCAAGCTGGTCCGAGCTTGCCGCCGCGGGCGACGTCGCGGGTATGGCGACCTTTGCTGCGCTCTTCCAGAGCGGCTGGTTTGTCGAGTCCATGTGGTCGCAGACACTCGTGGTCCACATGTTGCGCTCCCCGCATCTGCCGAGCCCGCGCGACCACGCCGCGCCCGCATTGTGCGTTCTTACCGTGCTGGGCCTGGCGCTCGTCACCTGGCTGCCGGCAAGCCCCATCGCCGATGCGCTCGGCCTCATGCCGCTGCCCACGAGCTTTTTTGGGCTGCTCATTGGCATCGTTACCGCCTATATCGCGCTCACCCAGCTGGCGAAGCGCCGCTACATTGCCCGCCACGGCGAGCTGCTGTAGCAAGTAGACGGAAAACACCCTGCCAGCTGCCGTTGCCACTACCACAGCTGCCAACGCCGCTGCCGTTGCCTCTGCCGCCGCCGCAGTCTATCCCCCCAGCAGTTGCGGTGAAATAGTTCCTGTTTAAAGCCCCGTGACTTTAATTTAGGGACTATTCCACCGCGACTTATTGGGAGATTAGCTAGTCCTTGGGTGTCCAGGACCAGAAGAAGTTGATGAGGGCCATGCGCGAGGCGGGGCCGGTCTTTTTGTTGATCGAGGAAATGTGACGATAGAGCGTGGAGCGCGAAAGGAAAAGCGTTGTGGCGATGTCCTGAACGCTCTGGTCCGAAACGACCAAGACCTCAAGAATATCGTGCTCGCGCTCTGTAAGCCCAAAGGTGGCGACGAAAGCATCGAGGCGTTCATCGGACGTGAGCTCCGCTGCCCACACGGGCTCGGGGTCGGAGCGTGTGGGCGCAAGATCCCCACCAAGATCGTCGGTGGCAAGCGGCAGGCCACCCTGCATCACGGCATCATCGGTTCGTTGCCCCAACTGCCCCAGCAGCGTAATCGCAATGCCCACAAACATCACGAGTGCCGCACCGATCGCAGCCAGCACGTTTTGACTCGAGATGATCGCCACCGCCGGCGCCGTCACGAGCATCGAGCACATGTTGTTGACGACGCGACCCATGCACGGCCAAAAATATGACCAGCGCGCATAGAGCGAGACGGCGGCATATTTTGTGGTAAAGAACACCACAAAGAAGCCCGAGCCCAGATAAAAGATGATTGTGGCAGCAAGCTCGTTGCCGCCATTGCCATCGACGATGAGCACAAAGAACGAAAGCGTGGACAGTATGGCGGCACATGTCATGCCGATATTCATATACGAGCGGCCGTGCAGGTCAAATAGGACGCCGGCAGCCAACGAGCTCACGACAAGCAGCAGGCGCGGCCAGTCACCCAAATCAACGGCTCCGGTAGCATGCAAGGTTGTGAGACCCGCGTTGAGAGCGGCGAATATGCCGGAAAGATACGCCGTCGCCACGGTCAGGCGGACCACGGCGCGGCGGAATGCCGCCTTTGCCTTGGGATCGTCTTGCCACTTGGCGCCATATTCCAAAGCATCTACCGAAAGCCCAGCAACACTGGGTTCAAAGCTGGGATCGGACTCGTCGCGCAGCTTGGCGCGTCGGGCACCGTGGAGCAACGCCACCTGCGCGATCGCACAGACAACCAGAACAGCCTGCTGAGGAATGCCGGCAGGCATCACCATGTGGTTGAGGACCTGCACCAGCACGCCCATGACGTAAGAAAGTGCGGCGGCGCGCGCCAAGCAGGGCGTCCGCGCAAAGCGCCGTGCAAAGCTTGCGTAGGCAGTCGATCCGCAGTAGCCCAACGCGCAGCACGCCACCAAACTGCCGGCAATTACCACCTCAACCTGAACCGCCATAATCAACAGCAGCAATGCCGCCACCAGCAAAACGCCCGTGACGTCACTCGTTGCGTCGATAGCATGGGGACGGCGATAGTACAGAATGGGACGCACAAAGAAGCCAATCACGCTCGCGCCGATGACAAGGCTCTCATAAATAACGACCTCGTTCGGAGACACGAACTCGGCCATGCGCGCATCAAAAAGATACTCGCACGCCAAAAACGTGAAGAAGAACAGCGCCAGGCATATAATCTCCCGAATGCCCCGACGCAGATATGCGGTTGTGTCTCCCATGTCCCTCATGGTTAACCCCCATTCGCTCAATTGTCTGGAAATCTATTTTAATAAAGAACCAGTCTCAATATCGAAGCCGAGCTCGAAATGCTGCCAATTCGACCCCAGCCGTCCACATCACGCCGCGATTTTGAGCCGCATGGACCAGAAGGGACACGCGCGATCTCTAGCTCGGCCAGGAGCGTCTCCAACTACCACTCATTTAAGTACGTCCCCAATGAGTGCCCAATGACTACCCGCGGCAAGGAGTGTCCCTATGTGTCGGATGAAAAATGGGCCATGTGTCCCAGTTGTGGAGACTCCTTGAGCCGTCTGGGTATCGCGAAGGATCGCGCACTCCCCCATCATCAAAAGTGACACACGCTACCAGTTGATGGGAGGCAGCCATGGGCTTCTTTGACAAGATGTTCGAGAAGAAAGAGTGCGCGATTTGCGGTACCGAGCTGGGACTTCTAGGTAAGACAAAAATCAATGAAGGCTACCTGTGCAAAGAGTGCGCCGGCAAGCTCTCCCCCTACTTTCACGGCTATCGCTCCAGCACCGCGGACGACATCCGTGAGCAACTCGCCTACCGCGAGGCCAACGCCGAACGCCTGTCTTCGTTCAACCCCACGCGCACGCTTTCTGCCGGGCGCACCAATATTATGCTCGATGAGGACGCGGGCCTGCTGATCATCACTTCGCAGAGCCGCTGGCGCGACGCCAATCCCGACATCATCGAGTTCTCGCAGGTACTCGGCTGCGATATGGATATCGACGAGCATCGCACCGAGATCTATCGCGAGACCAAGGACGGCGAGCGCGAGAGCTACAACCCGCCGCGCTACGACCTGGATTACGACTTTAATCTGACCATCCACGTCAACACGCCGTACTTTACCGAGATCAACCTGCGCGTGAACGACTCCACCATCGATCAGCGCGGCTCCATCGAATACCGCGAGGCCAAGCGCCAGGCAACCGAGGTCCGCGACGCGCTGGTGCAGCTGCGCCAGGAGACGCGCGACAGCGTCGTGGCCGCCAAGGCCCCCAAGACCGCGGTGACCTGCCCCTTCTGCGGTGCAACCACCATTCCCGATGCCAGTGGGCGCTGCGAATACTGCGGCGGCGCCATCGGCGCATAGCCTCCGGCAGCGAAAGGACCGATCATGGCCTTCGAGAGCGTCAACTATCAGTGCCCCGCGTGTGGCGGCCCCCTTCACTTTGCCAGTGCCGAGCAAAAGCTCGTCTGCGACTACTGCGATTCGCGTTTTGAAGTCGAAGAAGTCGAGGCCCTCTATCGCGAGCGCCAGGACAAGGCAGATGCCAAAGCCGATGCCGCAGCCGCGGCCCCCAAGCCTGCTGTCGACGATGCCGTGCAGGAGCTGGCTCAAAACGCCGGCTACATCTGTTCGTCGTGCGGCGCCGAGCTCGTGTCCGACGGCACCGTCGCCGTCACCACCTGCCCGTACTGCGGCAACTCCGCCGTGGCGCCCGGCCAGCTCTCTGGCGACTTCTCGCCCGACCTGGTAATTCCGTTTAAGCTCGGGCACGACGACGTCACGGCCGCACTCAAGGAACACTACAAGGGCAAGGTCTTGCTGCCCAAGAGCTTTGTCACCGGCAACCACATCGAGGAGGTCCAAGGTGTCTACGTGCCGTTTTGGCTCTACGGCGCCCGCGTGGATGGCGAAGTGTACTTTGACGCGACCAACGAGACCGTGACCGAGGAATCCGACCGCACCGTCACGACCACCGACCACTACGATGCCTATCGCAAGGGCAATATCTCGTTTAAGCGCGTGCCCGTCGACGGATCGTCCAAGATGCCCGACGGCCACATGGACGCCATCGAGCCGTTTGACTACGACGCACTGCGTCCGTTCTCGGTCGCATATATGCCCGGCTACATCGCCAACCGTTACGACGAGGACTGCGAGACCTGCAAGGCGCGCGCCGAGCGCCGTATGGAAGAAAGCACGATCTCGGCCCTGCGCGAGACCGTCGTCGACGAATACGACGATGCTACGGTCGAAAGCAAGCAGCTCGACTACACCTGGGAAGACAGCGACTACGCCCTGTTCCCCGTCTGGATGCTCTCCACCTCGTGGAACGGCAAGAGCTACCTGTTTGCCATGAACGGCCAGACCGGCCGCTTGGTCGGCGAGCTCCCCTGCTCCAAGCCCAAGCTCGCCATCGCCTCGGTGCTGTTCTTCGTGATCGGATTTATCCTCTCCCAGATTCTCTTTATGGGGGAATACGCCTTCGATCCGGATTACCTCATCTTTGATATCGAGGGCATCCTCATCAACATCATCGCGCCGCTGATCATCGTGATTATCGGAGACGTGCTACTGGTAGGCCAGCTCAAGACGGCCAACGAAGCAACCCATGCCGATGAGTATTGTGGCGAGCTCGACCTGACCGAGAAGCACGACACCTTCAGCCACACCGAGACCACCGTTGTCATGAAGGACAACAAGGACGATTAGCCATTCTGACCGATACCACCCGGCCTTTGACGAGAAAGGAAGATCACCATGGGACTCTTGAAAGCCGGATTGGGAGCTGCCGGCGGCGTCATGGCCGACCAGTGGAAGGAATTTATCTATTGCGAATCGATGCCCGCTGATGTCTTGGCCTGCAAGGGCAGCAAGCGCACCGGCGGCCGCAGCTCCAACACGCGCGGCGAGGACAACGTCATCTCCAACGGCTCCGTCATCGCCGTCAACGACGGCCAGGGCATGCTCGTGGTGCAAAACGGCAAGATCATCGAGGTCGCGCTGGAGCCCGGCGAGTTTGTCTTTGACACCGGCAGCGAGCCGAGCGTCTTTAGCGGCAACCTGGGCGACTCCATCAAGGAGACCTTCGCCAATATCGGCAGCCGCTTTACCTTTGGCGGCGACGCGGGCAAGGACCAGCGCGTCTACTTTATCAACACCAAGGAGATCATCGGCAACAAGTACGGTACCGCCTCGCCCGTGCCCTTCCGCGTGGTCGATAACAACATTGGCCTGGACGTCGACATCTCCGTGCGCTGCAACGGCGAGTATTCGTACCGTATCACCAACCCGCTGCTGTTCTACACCAACGTATGCGGCAACGTGACCGATAGCTACACGCGCGACAAGATCGACAGCCAGCTTAAGTCCGAGCTGCTCACCGCCCTGCAGCCCACCTTTGCCAAGATCTCGGAGATGGGCATCCGCTACAGCGCCATCCCCGGCCACACCACCGAGCTCGCCCGCGCGCTCAACGAGGTCCTCTCTGCCGACTGGCGTGACCTGCGCGGCGTCGAGATCGTGAGCTTTGGCGTCAACTCCATCGCCGCCTCGCAAGAAGACGAGCAGATGATCAAGGACCTGCAGAAAGCCGCGGTCATGCGCGATCCCACCATGGCGGCAGCCAACATTGCCAGCGCCCAGAGCGACGCAATGCGCGCGGCAGCCGCCAACCCCAACGGCGCGATGGCAGGCTTTATGGGCATGGGCATGGCAGGCGGCATGGGCGGCATGAACGCCAGCCAGCTGTTTGCCGCCGGCCAGGCACAGCAGCAGGCCGCCCCGCAGCCGGCTCCGGCTCCCGCCCCGGCTCCCGCCGCCGCACCTGCGGCAGGCGCATGGACCTGCAGCTGCGGCGCCACCAACACCGGCAAGTTCTGCTCCGAGTGCGGCAGTCCCGCGCCCGCCCCGGCACCGGCCAAGTGGTTCTGCCCCAACTGCGGCAGCGAAAACGGCGGCAAGTTCTGCAGCAACTGCGGAACGCCCCGGCCCTAGCCCCTCTATCTGGTAATTGGCGGGGGATCCGCCACCCCCGCATTTGCTTCTATGGGTTTCGTTCGATGAAGGAGGACACCATGAAGACAACGTTCAAAAAGTCCGTACTCGCATTCCTGACATGCGTCCTGGCGCTCGCCTTTGCCCTGACGGGCTGCAGCGGCGGCGGCAAGGACCCCAAGGCCAACTTCGTCGGCAGCTGGCAGTACTCGGGTGGAACCTTGGACGGCGAAGAGCTCACCGATGAGTACATGGATATGCTCAAGGAGTGGGGCCTCAACTGTATCCTGATCCTCGACGAAGACGGCACGGGCGTCCTCGACATGTTCCTTGAGGTCGCCGACCTGAAATGGGAGGCCAAGGACGCCACCACCGTAACGATTACCGCCGAAGATGAGTCGCACGACCTGAAGCTCAAGAACGACAAGCTCGTCCTCGAGGTGGAAGGCGACAAGCTTATCTTTACGAAGTCCGACAAGGACCTGTCCGGTACGGTGAAGAAGGATCGCGAGGCGGCCGAGAAGGAAGAGGAGATCGATGAGGCCGTCGAAGACGACGATGTCCAGAGCGTCGAAATCTCCCCCGCCGTCACCGTCGCCGATGACGATCTGTGCACCATCACCATCACCGAGAAGTTCAAGGACGACTGGGGCGACATCGGCTTTGTCGTCAACATCACCAACAAGAGCGACAAGGACCTGACCTTCTACGCTCCTTCCGGCAAGACCAACGTCAACGGCACCATGAAGGAACCCTGGTTCTCGGCTCACCTGATGCCCGGTACCAACGCCACCGAGGAATTCACCTTCTCGAAGGGCACGCTCGATAGCCTTGATGACCTCGTCAATACGACCATCGGCATCGACGCCTACCTGACCGATTCCTACGAGGACGTCGCCTCCTACACCGCGACCATCGCGTAGCGGCAGACCACGACAGCCGCGGATTGGCGGACACATCCGCGCATATGCCAGACGGGGCCGCAGGAGTTGATCCTGCGGCCCCGCCGCTTTATGCCGATGCGTAACGAGCGCTAGCGCTCCATGTTGGGAACGATGCTGCCCTCCGTTACTGCGCGCACGGCCAAGCGCATGATGTTGTCGTAGCCGGTCTTATTGAGAATCTCCGAGATGCGGCGTTTGATGGTGCCCTCGCTCATAAACAGCTCGGCCGCGATCTCGCGGCGGCTTTTACCCTCGCAGGCAAGGCGCAAGATCGACAGCTCGACATCGTCGAGGGCCGCCGTGCCCGAGAAGATGCTCTCGGGCGGCTTGGGAAACGTGCAGTAACCCGCCAGCGTGGAGCGCATCACGGCGAATAGCTCGTCGATACCAACGTTCTTGTACACAAAGCTGTCGACACCCGCCTCGCGCGCCTGGTCCACAAAGGTGATTTCGGGCATACCCGTCATGATAATGACGCGGCACTCGGGCAGTTGTTCTTTGATGCGCGCCGCCGCCACGATGCCGTTGGAATCATGCTCGGTACATACGTCCATCAGTATCATGTCCGGGCGCTCCTTAAGCACAACGTCCAAGGCATCCGAGGCGTCGGCGATCGCGGCAACAACCGTCATGTCGGGCTGGTCGCCAACGGAGCGCGCCAGGCTCTCGCGCAGGATGGCCTGGTCTTCGACTATAAGGACGCGGATCATGAACTTCTCCTTTGGACCGTGGCGTTGGAGGCGAGCGGGATGGACACCGTAAGTGTGAAGGGCGGGGCGGTGTGGACTTCCAGGCTGCCGCCCAGATTCTGTGCGACATGCCTCATACCAGGGATACCCGTTCCCTCGCGATACGATACGGGTGCAGGCGCGCCGTCGTTAGAAACGGTCATCCGCGCAACAGCACCGTCTTCCGACGTCTCCTGCCGCAGGCGCACATGGACCTGATGGGCCTGTGCATGCTTGGTGGCATTGGTCGAGGCTTCGCGGATAATCTGCAGAAAGGCTGCGGCGACACGCGCGTCGCTTGGCAGCTCGCCCTCCACATCGATCTGCACGCTCACCAGGCCAAAGGCATGGACGATATCGCCCAGTTGCTCTGCCGGTTCGGTGTCGCCCCCGCTGCGCAGATCGGCAGCGATTGAGCGCAGCAGCGGGTCGATCTGCTCGAGTGACTCGTCATCCAGGCGCCCCTCCTCCAGATAACGATGGAGGATGGACAGGCGCTGCCCGATCACGTCGTGCACGCGAGCGCGCATACGCAGATAGGCCGCATTGTCAGCAACTTTTTTGACTTCTTCGATCTGGGCTTGGAGCTCTTGGCCCGCAAGCTCAAGCAGGTGGTTGGCTTGCGCCAGGCGATCATGAGCATGCGCATACCCTGTTACATCCAGGCCGATAATGCGCTCGAAGAGGCGGCCCGAAACCATAACGTCATCGTGCACAAACAAGCGAATCTCGGCGGTAGAAACCTCGACCACCGCCCGCGCCTCACCAAAGCGGTCCAGATTAATCCGCACACGGTTCCTGCTGCTTTCGGGCATTTGCATGCTGAGTTTGCGCAAGTCGTTCCATGTACCGCTCATATCGCCTAGGTCGGTGGGCATATGAAGCTCCACCAGGTTTTTTCGCATGCAGCGGTTCATGAGCAGCGGACGGCCCCTCGGGTCCAGATACAGGATGCCCACGGGAATCACGTTGATGGTTTCGATCGTCGAGAACGCGGTGATATCCTCCTGGCGGTTGCGGACATCCATCAAGAGCGCCGCAATGGAGCGGAACAGGAAGAACGCTCCCTCTGCGATAAGGACCGTGGTCCACGCCGAGCCCATGGCAAAAACCACCGGCGGCGTCACGGCGGCAACGAGCAACAGTTCGGCCAGCATGACGGGGCGACGATAACGCACCATAAGCACCACGCCGTAGGCAAAGATTGCGGCATTGAGCCACAGCGCTCCGCCCATTGCCCTGGCACAAACGTCAAGCGGCGCCACCAGATATGAGCCAGACGACGCGAACAAGATGAGCGCCGAAATAACTAGGTGAAGCACAAGGCTCGCCTCGTAGGCACAAATCACCTTACGGTTATAGGACGAGCGGCGCGATGCGATGAGCGGGACGTGGATCGTCTGCAGACACGCAGCCAGGGCAAAGACAACATCGAGCGCAACGATTTGGGGAAGAATAAGCGAAATCTGCATCGTCACTCACCCGCCCTCGGCATCAAGACGATCATGCGCAGCTGGCCGGGCTCGCCCTCAAGGCGGTATGCCACGTTGCGCCCTTGCAGAGCGCTATCGAGCTCTTGCGCAGCGGGCGTCTGCGAAAGATCTGCATCATCGTTGGAAAAAAGCGTGGCGCGTAGCTCGACACTGCATCGGTCATGGTCGCCCAAGTGATACATAAGCGCCGGATGGTCGGTGGTGTAGGCAAAAAACGCAAAGTCATACACGCAGTCGTACAGGGCGCTTACCGTACTGGCGTGCAACGGGCGCCGTATGGCGATAATCGAGGCGCAATCGATATCGATGGTGCGCAGGTCGCTTGCGAGCTCGTTGGCAATGAGCTGAATGCGGTCGCGATCAAAACCGCTCTCCCCGTGCTGTGCCAACGTGAGCGACCCCTTGCGCTTGCAATAGGCGACGAGCATCTTGGCGCGCTGCAGCATGCGGTAACGCTCGTGCGAAGACGATTCATCGGTCAACGGCGGCAGCGAGCTCAGCAGGTCGTACATCCCTTCGAGCGCGCGGGCAAGCGCCTGGTCCACGTCTTGGACCAGCAAGGTCTCGGCCTCTTGGTCTGCCAGGTGCGTCTTAAGGTCGTAGTCGGCGGCGAGCAGCTCATTTTGACGCTGCAGCTCCATACGACGATGTGCCAGTTCACGGTTAAGCTCGTTGAGATCCGACACGTCTTGGGCAAGCAGGGCCGATCCGCCCAGCAGTGGAAAGGCACGGTACATCACATCGGGATCGGACGCCACGGCAAAGGCATGGGCGCGGCCGTGCGCCTGGGTCCGCAACTCCTCGCACACGCCCGCCGGCATCGGCTTCGACACCGGCGTGGCATAGACTTCCTGCAGGTCGCGCGTTAGAACTTTGAGGTCAAGCGGCAAGGTGTCGAAGATGCCGGCGATGTCGTGATATGACGGAATGACACCGCAATCGAGACAGATTTCCATCGCCACCACACACAAGACGCAATAGACGAGCGAGAAGTTGAGCCTCCATGCCCAGGGCACACGCAACGCATATGAGATGGCAAAGAACGCACCGCCCAGCAGCACGAGCGCCGCCGTGCCCGAGAAACGTTGGATGCGAAAGGACGAGGACCGGCCCACCAGGATAAAAAAGGCCACAAAGTTAAAGGCCGTCCACACGAGGACGGCGAAATAACCCCAGCCGTACGTGTAATCGTTGCTCCAGGTGTCGCTTGTACGGTCAAAGTGGAAGACCTGCTGGTGAAAATCGTTGGTGAGCACAAATCCGATAAGCAGGATAGCCACAATCCACAGCGCAGCGCAGTAGCGGCGACCCAGGCGGTGTTGCTCCAGGCCCGCAAGGCGCAGACCACACAACTGGTAGAGCAGCGGAATGAGCGTCATGGGCACGTAGTACAGGTACCACAGCACGGTGGCATAGAACGGCGTGAACGACTTGTACTTGAGAATGACTTCGATCATCCACAGGGCGCAGATGGTGGCGACGGCAACAAGGCGGCGGCGCAGCACATAGTCCAAACAGCGCAGATAGACCGATACGCCCCAGATCGAAAATATAATTGCGGCGACAAGCAGCGGGAGAGAGCTCGAGTGGGCGAGCGCATCCACGACCTCTTCGGACACCCCGCCATAGGCTGGCACGGCGTTAGAAAGTTTGGGGTCGAAGGCGAACAGTGCCGGCAAGACTGCCAAAAGCATGAGGAACATCGCGGTGATGACACCGGCGATAGCAAAGACGCGGTGGCGGTACACCTGATGTGTTATGCCAACAAGGAATCGCGGCATGGCGAAGAGCCTGCCGCCCCTGGGATCCGCCACGGGTGCGGATCGGGCGGCCGCGTTGCCGATATGTCGCTCGCGGGTACCCATAGTGCTTTTAGTGTACCGACAGATGGGTCGAAAAAGCGGGCCGCATGTCCCAAAATCCGCAGACGGCAAGGCGCCCGGCAGCCTCCCCCGTCTGGCACTTCCCGATATCCGCCCGCCCCAAACCACCGCAAAGGAGACAGGCACCTTTGTGGTGGTTTGGGGCGATGCGCTAGTCCACGGTGATGTCGAGATTTTTGCCGATGAGGCCTACGTAGCCGCCTTCGGCTGCCTTGGGGCTGTCAGCATGGCAGAGGACCCACTTGTCGGCCTTCCAGTAGCAGTAGCTGTCGCCGGCCGCAGGCATGTCGGCCGCGACCTCGGGGCGCGGGCCGTTGGTGCCGGCGGGCAGCGCCACCATCACCTGGAAGCCACCGTCGTCGACCATGCACGGCGTGTAGTGGAGCGTGGTGTTGAAGACTTCGACGACCGTACCCGCCGGCACGCGAAACGCCTTGACGCACGCGGTGTCGAGCTTGCCGTCCTCGATCTCCCAGCGATGCGCCACGAGCAGAATAAAGTCGCGCGCGCCCAGGTTGAACTCGCTCGCGCGGTGGTACTCCAGGCAGTTGAGACGCGTGTTGTGGCCGTTGCACCAGCCCAGCTGGAACGGACGGCCACCAAACACGAGAAAGCCAAGCTTGTCGGCATCCTTGACGTCCTCGAGCTCCGGCGCACTTGCAACGTACTTGCTGCCCTCGGGAATGGGCGTGGCAGAGAGCGCCTCGAGCACGGGCGACGTAAGCTCGGACGGAACGTTATCCCAAACGTTGCCATAGGACTTGAACTCGGGATCGTTGACAGAGTAGATATGCATGTTCGCTCCTGTTCGTTTATGTGACAGTATGAACATTCTAGAACAAACATAAGCGATTTTAAACACTCGTCCCGACCACTCAGCAAAAAGGCACCCCCGCATAAGCGAAGGCGCCCAATGCGCGCGTTTTGGGCGATAAAGCCCTTACGCCTGCTGATAGTGCAGGTGCTTCTCGTCGATATCGGCCAGGTCGCGGTCGAGATAGCGGCGCGCAAGCCAGTTGGCCATGGGGAGGTTCTGGTCCAGGTAGTTACCGCATTCCTCGGGAGCGGCACCGGGGACATCGCCCTCAAAGCCGGCGACAAACTCGAACAGCTCACGCACGAGCGGCAGGATCTCCTCGCTCGTCACCTCGCCAAACACAACCAGGTAAAAGCCCGTGCGGCAGCCCATGGGGCCAAAGTAGACAATGCGGCCCGACCACTCGGCATGATTGCGAAGGAACGTCGCGCCCAGGTGCTCGATGGTGTGGCACTCGGCCGTGTTCATGACCGGCTCCTTGTTGGGCGTGGTCAGGCGCAGGTCAAACGTGGTGACGGCGGCACCGGTCGCCGGATCGCGGTCGATGCGGCTCACATACACGCCGGGCTCAAGCAGCAGATGATCAACGGAAAAGCTGGCGATGCGCTCCATGGCAGATCCTCTCGATAGTCAAATTGGGACGGGGCTCTTTTAGCTGGTTCGATTGGTCGCACCAATCATACCAGTCAAAAAAGCCCCGTCCCAAATGAGCTACCCGGGACGGGGATCAATGAGTTTTAAATCCCCGTCCCAGAAAATCATTCTAGGTAATCTAGAAGGACTTTTCCGCTCTGGGGTCTGGCGCCGTTCCGACTAGATCTCGCGCACGCTTTGGCGCTCGACAAAGTAGGTCGACACGGCCGTCTTGCAGGTATAGCTCTTGGGGTTGCGGATGTTGCCCACCAGGCGACGCACCGTGATCTCGCCCACCTCGTGCTTGGGAACATGCACCGTGGTGAGCGGCGGGTTGGAGAAGGCGCCCAAAGACAGGTCGTCAAAGCCGATGATCGAGACATCCTCGGGCACGCGAATACCGTGCTCGTTGAACGCGCGCATGGCGCCCACGGCGAGCACGTCGTTCTCGGCAAAGAAAGCCGTCGGCAGATCGTCGCGCGAGACGTTGTCGAGCCACACGCCCATGTCGTGATAAGCGCCCTCGAGCGTGGTACCCAGCGTGACGTGCCATGCCGGGTTGGCCTCAAGATCCGCGTCCTCAAGCGCTTGGCGATAGCCGCGCTCGCGGTCCTTAAAGTTGCGGATCCGAAGGTCGCCCGCCAGATAGCCGATTTGCCTGTGGCCTTTCTCGATAAGGTAATCCACGGCACGCAGCACCGAATCGGTGTTGGCGATGACTACGGCATCGAAGTACTGGCGATCGCTCCAGCCGTCGAGCACAATCAGGTGGGCGGCAGCGTCGGCGAACAGGGCGTAGTCCTCCTCGCCCAGCTCGGTACCCATCAGCACGATGGCGGCCGACGGGTCGGCGATCAGGCCCTCGACCTGCGGGCGCACGGCGTCCAGGTCGCTAAAGTCGAGCGAGACAAAGCTCGTGCTCATGCCGTGGCGACGCGCCTGGCGCTCCACGCCCTCGATGACCGCGGGATGGAAGGTGCTCTCGTCCAGGATGGCGCCCGTCTTGCGCGCAAGCACAAACTGGATGCTCTCGAGCTGCGTCGACTGCTGATAGCCAAGCGACTGCGCGCACTCCAGGATGACCTTGGCGGTCTCCTCGCTCACGCTGCGCTTGCGGTTGAGCGCGTTGGACACGGTTGCGGGCGAAAAGCCGGTAATGCGGCTGATCTCGCGGACGCTTGCTTTAGCCATCGTTCCCCCTAGCATCGGTCGCGGCCGAGCATCGTGGCTTGACCGCCCCGTGGCTCGGCAACTAAACGACCGCAAATTCAATCTAAACAGAATAGTAAATGTTTAATAGCTAGTTTAGCCTGTTGTCAAGCGAAGTGGCACGACTATTCCCCCAACGGGCGCATTTGTCCATCTTAACGTTATTACGCAAGGTCTTCGCCATTGCTTGCTATTACGCGTCGGTACCATTCGAAGCTTTTCTTTTTACGTCTCTCAAACGAGCCCGCACCGCTATCGTCTCGATCGACATAGATAAACCCGTAGCGCTTACGCATCTGTCCTGTGGCGACCGAAACCAAATCGATCGGGCCCCAACAGGTATATCCCATGAGTTCCACCCCGTCGAGCTCGACGGTCTCCCTCATCGCCTCGATGTGGGCCCGCAGGTATTCAACTCGATAGTCGTCTTCTATTTCACCCGAATCTTCCGGCACATCAGGAGCACCCAAACCGTTTTCGACGATGAACAGCGGCTTTTGATAGCGATCCCAGATTTCATTCATGGTGACGCGCAGCCCTTTGGGGTCGATAAACCTCCCCCAAGGCTCCTGTTTTAGATACGGATTAGGCGCCGAGCGAAGAAGGTTCGAATCGAACTGACCTTCCGCATGCGCTTTTGCGACGCGCGTCGAGTAATACGAAAACGAGACGAAATCGACCAGGTTTGCAGCCAGTACTTCGCGGTCATCATCCCGATAGGGCACCTCAAAACCATGGCGGGCGTATTCCTTGAGAACATAGCTCGGGTACGCACCGCGCACCTGGACGTCGGCAAACATATAATGGCTGCGATTCTCAGCCTGCGCAGCCAGCACATCGTCCGGATCACATGTAGCCGGATAGAAGACACCTGCGTTGAGCATGCAACCGATCTTCGCCCCAGGGCACAGTTCATGACACGCCCCGACCGCACGGGCGCTCGCAACCAATACATGGTGCACGGCCGTGTGAACCGTTGCATAGCGATTCTCCCCTTGCTCGAAGATGATCCCCGCCGCCATAAAGCACGCCTGCGTCATGATGTTGATCTCGTTAAAGGTCAGCCAATAATTGACCAATCCCCGATAGCGCTCGAACACGGTACGCGAATATCGCTCGAACAGGTCGACCAACCTGCGATCGCGCCATCCGCCATACGCATCGACGAGATGCATGGGGACATCATAGTGGTTGAGCGTCACCAAAGGCTCAATGTCATGCGCGCGACACGTCCTAAAAACATCCTCGTAAAAGGCAAGGCCTTCTTCATTGGGCTCGGCTTCGTCTCCTTTGGGAAAAATGCGGCTCCAGGCGATTGATAAGCGCAGGCATTTAAAACCCATCTGGGCAAACAGTTCAATATCCTGCTTGTACCTATGGTAAAAATCAATGCCCTTGCGAGCGGGATAGAAGCTGTCGGGTGCCAACGCACGCGGATCAAGGTCTCCCCGCATGACGTCCATGCGTTGATCGCCAAACGGCAGCATGTCGGAATTGGCTAAACCGCGACCGCCTTCGTTCCATCCTCCCTCGCACTGGTTTGCAGCCAGAGCCCCGCCCCATAAAAAATCTTCTCTAAACATTATGGTGTCGTCCTTTCTATCAAATTCCCGGCCCACACTGTCGAACGCAACGGACTCGGCAAGTGCCGCGCAACAGCACAGTACCGTTGCGCGGCCAAGGGGTCGGACCGCGCAACGGCTGGGGAGTATATTTGTGCAGTAGCCTCTTATGCCTCGACGGATTCAACGGCCTCAGAATCGCCGCTCTTGGACTTCAACGGCATCTTCTCCTGTCCTTCAAATCCAAAAACCATCGCCAACGCAAACGTCACGGCACCGCCAGCAAGACACCCGATGGTGCCAGGGATGATATCCTGAGCAAACATGAGCACGTTCATCCATGGGAAACCAACGCCAGTGAAGATATAGACGTTGGCATGAAGAAGGCTTACCAGCAGACCACCGACAGCACCACCAATCATGTTCCAGGCAAGAGCCTTCTTGTCGCGAAACAGGATGCCGTAGATGATGGGCTCACTCACGCGACCGAAGGCATAGGTGATGAACAAGTTCCAGCCCGTGGCTCGACTCTCCTTGTCCTTAGCGCGCAGGCCATAGGCGAGCGCGATGGCAAGCGTGGTGTAGGCTACAACCGCGGCGCCGGGGTATAAGATGGCGTCGTAACCGTTCTGGAGCGCGGCGGGCAATATGGCGGTATAGATCGGCACGTGCATGCCGGTGGCGATGATCAGATTCCAGAATGCGCCGATAACCGCGGTCGCAGCGGGACCGGCAACAGAGGCGAGCCAAATGATGAAATCGGCCACAAGGCCCATGACAAATTGGACGGCAGGGCCGCAGAGGCACAGCGCGACCGGCAACATCACGAGCACCGTACCCACGGGTACGATCAGAACGCGCAACATATCAGGCGAGATCTTCTTAAAGAAGCGCTCAATATAGGACTGGGCCCAGGTGATCAAGATGACCGGAAGAACAGCCTGGGTGTAGTTGACGAGCTGCATGGGGATGCCGAAGACGCTGAAAGGCTTTCCGTCCTCAACAATAGCGAGCATGTCGGGATAAATCATCACAACAGCGATGAGCAGTGCCAGCACAGGACTCGTTTTGAACTTCTTAGCCGAGCTATAGGCGGCAAACACCGGGAAGTAGTAATACGCCGCATCGCCCACCAGGGAAAGGATCCGATACAGGTCGCTCGTTTCGGACATAAAACCGGCGCCTTCGGGCCCAAACAGAATAACGAGCATCTTGAAGATACCGGCGACACAAAAGATCGGAAGGATCGGGGTGATAGCGCCGCTCACGGCATCGAGCAGCTGATTGAAGAGGTGCTTGGGCGCCAAGCGCTCCTTCCAGCTAAGCTGAGGGCCATCGAGTTCCTCGTCAATCGATACCGTGACCTCGAATCCGCCCTGCTTACAAACCTCGTCGTAGACCTTGTCGACCGTGGGCCCGACCACCAGCTGCACCTGCCCTCCGGCGTGCACGACGCTGATGATAGACGAGATGTCCTCAAGCTTCTCATCATTCGAGAGGCTTTCATCCTTGAGGCTGAAGCGCAGGCGCGTCATGCAATGCGTAACCGAAGCCACGTTTTCCGCCCCGCCCACAGTGGAGAGAATCTGCTCTGCCACCTTTTTGTAATTTGCCATCATTGGCTCCTTTGCACAATCTTGGCTTACTGTTCGAATCGGCAAAGGTCATGCCCCGAATGGCTACGGGTTACAATCCTTTTTTGGAGATGATCCGATTGAGATGGATCATCAGATAGAGTTCCTCCTCCTCGGAGAGCGTGGCGTCCCACGTTTCACGACAATAGGAACCGATATGCTTCACGCACTCTGCCAACTGCGGAAACTCCTCACGAAAGTTCTTGTACATCTGCATGTTGGCGCTGTTCAGCGACTCGCCGGCTTGAATGCGCTTGAACAGGTACCGCAGATGCGTGGCGAAGCGGGTGAAATCAAAGGAATCGCGGTCGACAATAATGCGGAAATCGCTTTCGAGAATCTCGATAACGTCCTCGAGCATATCGTCGAACTGCTTTGTGGGCTCGGCCGTGGCTTTGACGGCTTCAACAACCCGTGCGTTCACGAGATTCATCGCAATACTGGCAATCTCATCCTTGGGAAGCCGCTCTCCGAGCTCCTTCTCGAGTCGCATGACGATAAACTGGGCAGGCTTGTATTCCTTCGGATACGTCTCCCGCACTTCATAGGCAAGAGGCATCGCGATGCGGACCCCCTTTTGGGCTCGCGCAACGGCAAACGACAGGTGATCAGCCATGAACAGCGTCGCATTGGTCGAGAGGTCGTAGGGCAGTTCGTTGGCAACGATGTCCATAACTTTCGCCGCAAACATCACGATATCCGAGGGAAGATCCCTCATGACATCTTGTCCTTTAGGATCAATGTCGTAAAACGTATGCTCGATTTTAGAAAGAGGGAGCTCTCGAGGAAAATCTCCGCCGAAACCGACGCCCCTGCCCATGGCGATGACATCTCGCCCCTGTCCGTCACGGCAAAGAACCGCGTTGTTGTTAAGCTTTTTAATTGCAAGCATGGTGAACCTCCTTTCAAGAACACTCACAGAAAAAGGCATGACCGCAAAAGCAGTGTTATTGCGGTCATGCCTTACGTAACAATCCGTGTTGTATTGCTCTTGGGCATGCCTCCACACAGGAGTAACAATCCAAGATGCAAAATGCATTATAGCGCTCTCCCCGCCCCGGGGACCATCGGGCTGGCGAACGGTAGATGTCGGCCCGCCAGCGGCCACATCGAGCAGATGGGCGTGCTTCGATCCCGAGCCTAGCCTAGGACACGGGCCATACGTGTCTTGAACTCGGACAGGAAGCGCGGAGCATCCACGGTCAGTGCCACAAGCGTGCTCTTGTCCGGATCGGACAGGCGGCGCTCATCGCAGATGGTGCGACCGCGGTACTCGCCCAGCAGATCAACACGCAGGTTGCAGCCGAGCGCACCTACGAGCGTGGGGTCGATCGCCACGGCAACGGCCAGCGGATCGTGCAGCGCACAACCACCCAGGTAGGGTGCGTTCATCTCGTACGAGCCAATGTAGTGCTCGACCATGCTCGCAAATGCGCAGCCCGCCATGGTGCCCGAGCCCGTCCAGCCGGCAATGTCGCGGCGTGTGAGCACCACGCGATGCGTCACGTCCAGACCCACCATGGTGAGCTTACGGCCCGAGCGCAGCACCGCGTCGGCTGCCTCGGGGTCGCTCGCCATATTGGCCTCGGCGCCCGCGCTCACGTTGCCGGGCACGGTAAGGGCGCCGCCCATCACGACCACGCGGCCGATGGACATCATCGCCGCCGTATCGCGCTCCAGGGCGAGCGCCAGGTTGGAGAGCGGGCCAGTCGCTACGTAGACCAGATCGGGACCATAGGTGCGCGCGGCATCGATCAGATAATCGACCGCAGCGTTGCCGTCGGCCGAGGTCGCCCCCACCGGCTCGTAGGGCGACGCGGGCACGCTCGCGCCGCCGATGCCGTTCTTGCCGTGAATGAGCGCGGTGGACGCCGGCGGCGTATAGGGCTCAGTCGCCTGCAGAGGACGGTCGGCACCCAGGTACACCGGAACCTCGGGGCGACCCAGCAGATCGAGCACCGCCAGGCAATTGTGCGCCGATTGCTCGACGCGCACGTTACCAAAGCACGTGGTGATGCCCACGAGCTCCACCTCGGGGCTCGCGATGGCATAGGCCAGCGCCATCGCATCGTCAACACCCATATCCAGATCAAGGATCAGCTTCTTGATTGCCATTGTTCTACTCCGCTTCTCCGTCTTTATCGTTTAACCAAACCAATGTTCAACTTCGGCGCGCGTGGGAATCGATTGCTGAGCGCCCAGGCGCGACACCGTCACTGCCGAGGCGCGAGCACCCGCGGCCATGCACTCAAAGAGCGGCAAGCCCTCTAGGCGAGCCGCCGCCAACGCGCCGATAAACGTATCGCCGGCGGCCGTGGTATCGACTACCGTACTCGAAAGTGCCGGCATGCGCAGCAGCTCACCGCCATCGCCGAGCGTAACCGAGCCGGCACCGCCCAACGTGATGACCGCAGCTCCGGCACCCTTGTCGAGCAGCGCATTGAGCGCGGTGACGCAACTCGCGTCATCCGTGGGCAGAATGCCCGTCAGCACCTGGCACTCGGTCTCGTTGGGGCAGACCAAGTCGACCGCAGGCCAGACCTCCGCAGGCAGCTCGCAGGCGGGCGCTGGATTAAAGACCGTATAGAACCCCAGCTCGTGAGCGCAAACAAGCGCCTCGGCCGTCGCTGCAAGGTCACATTCGCCCTGGGCGATAAAGACGCTTCCGGCAGCCGGGGCAATCTCGCTGGCGTCGCCGTCGAGCTCATGAGCCACCAGACGCCTCAGCGCGCAGGCAACGTCCGCGCCCGCAAGCGCATGGTTGGCGCCCGGTGACAGTACGATGCGGTTGTCGCCCTCGCAGCGAATGATGGTCGCCGTTCCCGTCTCCACGTCATCGCGATGCACTACAAAGTCACAGTCCACGCCGGCGTCTTGGAGCCCCACCACGAGCGACGCGCCGAACGCGTCGCGACCGACCGCGCCGATCATGTGCGTGCACGCGCCCATACGCGCGGCAGCTACGGCCTGATTGGCGCCCTTGCCGCCGGCGTTGGTGATAAACCCGCTGCCGCCGACGGTCTCGCCCGCGCGCGGTATGCGCTCGCACGCCACCGAAAGGTCCATGTTCATGCTGCCGAACACCGCAACGATGCCGCGATCTGCCATGGAAACCTCCTCATCTGCGGGCTTTGCACCCACCGTCGACCGTCGATTGCGCGCCTTCGCACCTCTATAACTTTAGTTCACTTTGATGTGAACGCACCCTTGAGGTTGCGCCAGCAGCAAGCATTCACAGGAGCAGGCAGCTACAATGAATACGTGCTGATTATTCTCGTCATTGGATGATGTTTTATGGAACAATTCCCACCATCGAGCCCACGCGGACCGCGCCGCGCGCTCGATAACCAGGCGCCGCACGAACGCCCGCGCGCCGACCGCCGCACCGGCGAGTCGCGACGCGGCCCGGTCCCGCATCGAACGCCCACCAACAAGGACGCCCATGCAGCCAAGACCAACACCGGCGCCACACGCTCGTCCGCTGCCGACAAGCAGGCACCCGCTCGTCCCAAGTCCCGCTACATTCCTGCGCTCGATGGTCTGCGTACGCTCGCCGTCGTCGCGGTGGTGCTCTATCACCTCAACCTCACGTGGGCTCAGGGCGGCCTGCTTGGCGTCACGATTTTCTTTGTGCTTTCGGGCTATCTAATCACGCGCCTGCTGCTCAACGAAGTCGCCAAGACCGGCCGCATCGACCTTAAGAGCTTCTGGATTCGCCGCATCCGTCGCCTGGTCCCCGCCGTGGTAACGGTAGTGTTCGTAACCTGCGCGCTGTGCACCATCTTTAACCACGTGATGCTCACCAAGATGCGCCCCGACATCCTGCCGTCGCTGCTGTTCTTCAACAACTGGTGGCAGATTGCCCAAAACGTCTCGTACTTCAATGCCCTGGGCGACCCTTCGCCGCTCACGCACTTTTGGTCGCTTGCCATCGAGGAACAGTTCTACCTAATTTGGCCGCCTCTGCTGTTTGCCATGGTATCCATGCATGTGAGCAAGCCCAACACGCGCCGCGTGGTTCTGGGCCTTGCCGCGGTTTCCGCCCTCGCCATGATGGTGCTTTACAACCCTGCCGCCGACCCCAGCCGCGTGTACTACGGCACCGACACCCGCGTGTTCTCGCTGCTGCTGGGTGCCTGGATGGCCTTTATCCCCGATCGCGACCTGGCGCCGGTGCGTCTCGCACGTCGTTTGGGGCTCAATCGCCTGGCTGGTGCCGCCAAGCACGGCAAGAACGCCGAGGGCAAGCCTGGCGAGAAGGCCGACGAATCAGCCGAGACCGCCCCGGCACAGCCGAGCGCCCTCGTGCGCTTTTGGTCCTCGCCCTCATCCATCGATGTGTTGGGCGTCGTGGGTCTGGTTGGCCTTGCCGCCATGGTCGCGCTCACCAACGGCTACACCGCGTTCCAGTATCGCGGCGGCACGCTGTTATGCTCCATCCTCACGCTCATGGTCATCGCGGCCTGCGTGCAGCCCCAGGGAATGGTTGCCCGTGCGCTGTCCGCCGAGCCGCTCGTGTGGGTTGGCAAGCGCTCGTACAGCATCTACCTGTGGCACTATCCGCTGCTGTTGCTCATGAACCCGGTCGCCAACATCAACGATACGCCCTGGTGGCAGTACATCTTGCAGGTACTTGTGGTAGTCGCCGTAGCCGAGTGCTCTTATCGCTTTATCGAAACGCCGTTTAGGAAGGGCGCCTTCGGCCGCACCGTCACCGAATTCCGCAATGGAACCACCACACCCGCCAACTGGGCACGCGCGCACGTCCCTGTCTGCGCAGCCTGCGCTATCGTGTTGGTCGTCGCACTGGGCGGTCTGATCTTTGTGCCCGAGACGTCTGCGCTGAGCGGCGAGGGCGCCGAAGTTCTGAACAAGGAAGCCAAAAACACCGCGCCCACCGACCAGCAAGCGGCCGACGACACCGACAAGGACAACGACGGCTTCCCCGATGGCTCCTACGACCTGTTGATGATCGGCGACTCCGTGTCGCTGCGCGCCGTTGATTCCTTTGACGGCGTGTTCCCGCACAGCCATATCGATGCCGAAAAGGGCCGCCAGTTTGATGCGGGCCGCGCGACATTTGAGGGCTATATCCAGCAGAACCTTGCCGGCAAGATCGTGGTCTTTGCCCTGGGCACCAATGGTTTGGTAACTGATGACCAGATCGATGCCATCATGGCCGATGCCGGCGACAAGCGCATCGTCGCGTTTGTGAACACACGCAGTCCGCAGCCGTGGGTGGGTTCCACCAACCAGGCTATCGCCAACGCCGCCACGCGCTACAAGAATGTACGCGTTATCGACTGGTACGGGCACAGCGCCAACCGCAACGACCTATTCGATGGCGACGGCACGCACCTGTCGACTACCGGCGTGACCGAGTACCTCAACCTGATCCACGATGCAGTCAAGAAAGACCTGCCCGTGCACCCCGAGGACCACGTCAACGATCCGCAGCCGGCAGCCGTCAAGTCCGCCGCCGACGCACTCGTCAATGCCCTCGCCTACAAGCCACACAAGCTGGGCACCGACAAGTAACGCGCAGCAAAATCTGCGTACACCCGCAGGGGGCGTCGGCCGTGGCCGACGCCCCCTGCGGCAGTTAGGGGCGCTCCTTTTGTACCGCCACTTGGAGGCACTCCTGGCGTAGCCAATGAAGACCTCTCCGGATGAATTCCAAGCCGCTCCGCCGCTCCAGACATCGTTTCCGTGCCTCGCACCTGCCCCAAACAATCAAAACAAGCCCTTTTCGCCGCAACCTCAAAGGTCTGTGGGCAAAAAAGGGCAAATATGAGTACTGTTACCATTTTAGTCGCAGGCAAAACCATCCAAAATGACGTTCGGGCGACCCCTACAGCCCCCTAAAGCAGCCAACCTGACTGGTTTAAGGCGTATCGGAACCAATTTTAATGAACATAATATATGTTATGTTCATTATCTTCTTGGATGTAAATGCTGTTCACTTAGCAACAGTACTCATATTTGGTATTTTTTGCCCACTGACATATAACTAACGCCCTATAGCAGACAAAAAACAGGCCGCAGCCCATCGCTGCGGCCTGTTCGGAAGCAAAAGTAGACGCTACGCGCTGTAGCCCATCGCTTGCAGCACAAACATGACGACCGTCAGCACCGTAATCACGCCGATAGTCGCCCAAGTGAGCACGTTCCATACGCGGCCGTTGCGATTGGCGCCCATAATGTGGCGATCCGCCGCGATAACCACCTGGAATACCAAGACTACGGGCAGCAGCACGCCGTTGATGACCTGCGAGGTCATCATAATCTGGAACAAATCGACGCCAGGCATGAGCACCAACACGGCAGAAATGCCGATGATGGCCGTAATGATGCCGCGATAGACCGGGGCCTCGTCCCAGCTGCGGTCGGCACCGCGCTCCCAGCCAAATGCCTCGCAGATAGCGCTCGACGTAACGCCCGGCAGCACGCAGGCAGCCAAGAAGCTCGCCGCGACCAGGCCCGAGGCAAACAGTACCGTGGACCACTGACCCGCAATAGGCTCCAGCGCGCGGGCAGCATCGGCAGCATCGCTAATCTGAATGCCCGCCGGGAACAACACCGTACCGGTCGTGATGATAATAAAGCCGGCAATGACATCGGCAGCAAGCGAGCCGCTCACGGTATCGATGCGCTGCAGCACGATATCGTCCTCGCCCGCGTTCTTATCGACCACGTTGTTCTGCGCCAAGAAAATCATCCACGGCGCGATGGTGGTACCGATCGTTGCGACCACGAGCGACACGTAGCTGGGATCATTTTGAATGTTAGGCACGACCAGGTCGACCGCGACCTCGCCCCAGTTGGGGCCGGCCATAAACGCGGCGACGATGTAGGTCACGAACACGCAGCTTACCAGCAGCAGAATCTTCTCGATGCGCTGGAAACTGCCCGACATGGTAAGCATCCACACCAGCAGCGCCACGAGCGGCACCGAGATGCTCGCCGGAACGCCAAACAGAGCAAGGCCGCTCGCGATACCCGCGAACTCCGAGATGGTCACCGCCGTGTTGGCGATCAACAGCGCTGCCATGGCCAGCACGCTCTTGCGCACGCCAAAGCGCTCGCGAATGAGCGACGCCAGGCCCTTACCCGTGACGCATCCGCAGCGCGCCGCGGTCTCCTGCGTCACGATAAGCAGCACGGTCATGACGGGAAGCATCCAGAGCATCTTATAGCCATAGCTGGCGCCCGCGCTGGAATACGTGGCGATGCCGCCAGCGTCATTGCCCGAAAGCGCCGCCAGAAGACCGGGGCCCATGGCGCCAAAGATGGCCGCGATGGTCAGCTTTTGCTTGGTGCTCGGCTTTTGCTTCGTATTTTGCACGCGACCACCTACCCCATGACCGACATGGTGAGCAGCACCGCAGCGGCGCAGTACGCTACGCACGAGATCATGACGGCAATAACGTTCATGGCGGTGCCCGACGTGTTGAGGTCATGCTCGTCACGCCAGAACAGCACCATCAGGTAAATCACGGCGCTCATGTTGCCAACCAGGCAAATGATGGCAGCGATATTAAAGCACCCGGTAAAGAGTTGCTCCTCAAACATGGGCGCATCGGGGAACGCAGCGGTGCGCACCAGCTGGGCGCACAGATAGGTCACGAGTGACAGAATCAGGCCCATGCCCGTGCTCTGGAAGAAGAACCCCAGATACGGCTTGGGCTCGTCGTCGTGACCGTCATACTCCAGGAAGTAGTTCTTGACGAACGACACCATACGCGAGGCAGCCAGCAACACGAGCGGCATGGCGCACATGGGGAACACCACCAAATGCGCGGAGCCCAGCGCCGTCCCCAGCACCGTTGCCATGATGCACGAGGCGATGCCCCACACGACGACCCAGTACTGACGATGCACGAACCAGCTGAGCACGTTCGTCGAGTCGTCCGACGCGCTATCGCCCGAGCCGACACCGGCGATCTGCAGGTCCTCCTGATGCTCCTCGGCAATAACGTCCATGGCGTCGTCGAAGGTCACGATGCCCAGGATATGACGGTTCTCGTCGCAGACAGGGATGGCAACCAGGTCGTACTTGGTCATCTCGTCCGTCACGTCTTCCTGGTCCTCGTCGGGTGACACGTAGACCAGATCGCGATAGGCGAGCTGGCCCAGCGTGGCGTCGCGGTCGGCCACGATCAGCGTGCGCAGCGAAAGCACGCCCGTCAGCATGCCGCTCGGGTCCTCGGTATAGACGTAATAGACGCTCTCAAAGTCCTCGTCGAGCTTGCGAATCGCCTCGATGGCGTCGCCGACCGTCGCCGTGGCGGGCAGCGAGACAAACTCCGAGGTCATGATGCGGCCGGCGGTGTTGTCCTCGTAGCCCAGCAGATTACGAATCGCCTTCTCCTCCTTGACGCCCATCAGGCGCAGGAGCTTCTCGGCCTTCTCATAATCGAGTTCGTCGATCAGGTCGGCAGCGTCGTCCGGGTCCATCATGGCCAGCATCGACGATGCGTCCGTGTCGGACAGGCCCTCGAGCATCTCGGTCATAAGCTCGTCGTCATCGAACTCCGAGATGGCCTCGGCGGCCTGGGCAGTATCGAGCTGCGCAAACACCTGCGCACGCAGGCGCGGGTCGAGCTGCTCGATAATGTCGGCGATGTCGGCAGGGTGCAGCTCGCCGAGCGTCTTGTGCGACACCGAGAGTTGAATGTTCTTGGTCGAGCGGTCGAGCAGGTCCATGTAGGACCAAGCGATGATGTCCTCACTGAGCGGCTTGCCCAGGTGCTTCATAAAGCCTTCGACGATATGCTCGAGCGCGGGGCTGATGGCGCGTAGCAGACCGCGAGCACCGACCTCGGCGCCCAGCAGGCGCAGCTGGTTTTCGCCCGACATGGAAAACTTGATGTCGTTTACGCGCACGACCTTCATGCCCTGCGTGTCGACAATCTGCTTGTTGAGCACGTCGCGGGCAAGCAAGAGTTCGGTCGGCTGCAGGTACGAAAAACGGATTTCGGTGGCCGACGTCTTAAGGTGTACACCCGTCTCGTCGATACGGTCGACCCATTTGCGCCAGCTGATCATAAACGGCGTCTTGCCGGGACCGCGGAACGCGAGCGACGTCACATGTGGAAAAACTTCGCCGGTAGCAATACCAAAATCGTTGACCACGCCGAGCTTTTCGCCATCGACGTCCAAGACCGGCAATTTGAGCATCTCACTCAGATAATTCAATGGTGCTCCCCATCATTATTCCTCCGAACGCGGCCGCATGTGCGGCGTCCGGGGGCTTCTGGATATGTATACGCATGCGCGGGCGGCACGCCGCTCGACGCTTACACCCCGTGCATGCGCAAAAAGCACCTGCATGGGGTCATCGACTGTATGGTCGAGGTTTGGATTTCACCTGTAACCTTTCTCTTGACCCTCATTAACCGCAGTAACTATAGCATCAGCATCGCCCTGCGACATCGAATTTATGCGCTGCACATTGCAGGCATACCAAACGCTGACGCATCCGTGACATAGCCATTGGGGACGTTCTTAAATGACTACCCAATAACTACTCTGTGGTGTCGTCGTCCTCGGCAAGTTGGGGGAACACGGCGTCCTTGGGCATGGTGGCCTTCGTCAGCGAGGTGAGCTTTTTGCTCAGCAACGTGTCCGTCTTGACCAGGTCGCTGAGCGTCACGATCTTGTAGCCGTCGGCAATGAGGCCGTCGATAATCTGCGGCAGCGCCTCGAGCGTCTGCTCGGCGCATTCGTCTCTATCGGTGAGCAGCACGATATTGCCCGGCGTCACCGAATCGAGCACCGTCGAGACCTGCTCGTCGGCACCGTTTAGCAGCCAGTCGCCCGAGTCAATATTCCACGAGACCACGGCGGAGACCAGGTCCATCGCATCAATCCAGTTTTGCTCGTCAAAGGCAGCGTAGGGAGCACGCAGCAGCATCGTCTTCACGCCGGTCGCCGACTTAATCGCATCGGTGCCTTTCGTGATCTGTTCGCGTACCGCCTCACGGTCCTGGCCCTTGAGCGAATCGTCGCTGTAGCTGTTGGATCCGACCTCGCACCCGGCATCGACAATCGCCTTGGCCGTGGCAGGCGAGGCCTCGACCGCATCGCCCGAAAGGAAGAACGTCGCGGTGACGCCCTTTTCCTTGAACACCTGCAAGATCTGTTTGGTGGCGCCGCTCGGACCCTCGTCAAACGTCAGCGCCACGTACTTTTTGTTGCCCTTGGGCGCCACGCTGGCGCACGCAACAACGCAATCGGTGACGGGCACAACCTCGCCGCGGTCTTGCGTCTTGCCCGACTGCTCGCCAACCCACACCTCGGAGCGGCCCTGGACACCCCACGTCTGCACATACTCGATAGCGCCCGTACCCTCGACCTTGAGCTTGGGCTCGATAACCGTAGCCTGAACCTCGTGCTTCTCGTAGGTGTTACGGCCATCCTTGACCGTCACCTTCTCGCCGCCCTCAAGTTCGCGGCTATCCCATTTGCCCTGTTTCACGCGCTTGCCGTCGACCTTCACCGACAGCTTTTCGCCCCCATGGCGCTTGAGCACGCTGTCATCGACGGCCAGCAGGTCGCCTGCGTCGTAGGTGCCAGTCAAATCCTGTTCGTCGATGAGATTCTGCAGCGTAGAGCCCACGCGCACCGCGGTCTTCTGGCCGTTGAGCTCCACGTCCACGCTGCGGTTGACGTAGCCCACGACGGCAGCGATAAACAGCACGAGTGCACAACCCACGGCGATAAGCGCGTAGGGCAGGCGAGACGAACGACGGGGTGTGCGGCTGTTGCCGATGCGCGCACTGCGATCGCTAAACCCGCGGCTATGGTTGAGGTACATCGCGCCGGGCTTACGGTGACGCTTGCGCTGGCCGCTGGGCAGCTGCCCCAGGTCGCGGCGCGCCGTCGGACGCGCACCCGAACGCCCGTTTAAGTTGGATCCGTTTTGGCGCATGTGCCCTCCCCCATAAACACAGCAAGCCGGAGCAACAGGTCTCCGGCTTGCCTCCCATCATTTGGTACGTCGCTATTTTGTAGCTTTTGACGAGCCTCCGCTCGCCTTTTGGTATTCATCCTTAAAGGCCTTGAACATGCCGCGCGTCTTGCCGAGCTGCTTGCCCAGCGCGCGACTACCCTTGTCCACGGCAACCGATCCCTTGTCGTCGAGCACCTTGGCGCCCTTTTTGACCTTGTCGCCCACCACGACGCTGGCCTCGGCAGCTTTGGCAGCCGCACCGCCCGAATACCCGAGCGACTTGACCTCGTCTGAGACGACCATCGCGCCGTTCTCATAGCCGCGCAGCATCGTCGGCGGCACCTGCGTGTCACCAACCAAAACACTCGAAGCAGCACCGGCGGTCACATAGAATGCCTGCACGATGCCCGAACGCGGCTTGAACTCCACATCCGAGCAATAGCCCACGACGTCGCCCGATTCCGTGCGCACGTCCATACCGACCCAGATGATGCAATCGTCCAGGTTGATGTCGAGGCGCTTGGCGGCGGCGGCATCGTACGTGTCCTTGACGTCATCGACCGCAATGGCGCCCTCGTAGACACCAATGGCGTCGAGCGCTACGAATCGGTCGGGACGCTCGATCATACCCGCGATATCGGACTGGCGGACCATAAAGCCGACCACGCGCGTACCGCCCGGGGTAAAGACCGGAAAGTGAATCTTTCCGAGCTTTTTAGGGCTGCGCGGCGTGCCGTCCTTTTTGGTGCGCTTGTCCTCGGTAGGCTTGCGATAGATCTTGGCGCCGACAAAATCCCCGGCGCGCATTATGCCTCGGTCGAGGGCTCCGCAGCCTCGGTATCAGCCTCGACGGCGTTCTCGACCACGACGTCGGCGGCAGGCGTCACGTTGCCGCCCGAAATGGCGTCGTTGAGCTGCTCGCGCAGCTGGTCCATGCGCTCGCGGGCCAGGTCGACCTTGGCGCGCAGGTCGTCGGTCTTGGCGTCGACCATCGGGCCAAAGTCATTCACCGCAGCACGGGCCTCCTCGGCGCTGTGCTCGTAGGTGTCGCGCATATTGTCCCAGGCGTCGTTGGCGATATCGGCAGCCATGGCGCGGGTCTCGGCGCCCGAGCGCGGGGCCAGAGCAACGCCGACAATAGCGCCGGCAGCGGCACCAAAAAGTGCGCCGGAGACAAAGCTGAAAGTCTTACCCATGATCATTCCTCTCCTGCGGGCACGTCGGTGCCCACCGTTTGAATGCTGTCCATTATACCCGCAGCGCATCACTTGCCGCTCCGCTCATCTGCGTACGGCAAAGGCGCAGGTACGTGATGGTGATAAACGCGTAGGCCTACTCCTGAGGCATAGCCGGCATGGCCACCGTGGCACCCGGGTCCTCGCCGGCGCCGTCCACGAGCGGCAGGCTGCCCTCATGCGCAGGTCCTGCCGGAACCGTCGCAGCACCGCCAAAGACGGCAGCGGAGGCCTCGTGGTTCTCGGCAACCGCGCCCTCGGTATCAATCGCCACCTGGGGCTCGTCGTCAAAGTTGGGGACACCCTGGGGCTCGGTGGGAACGGGCTCGGCGGTCGCATCGGAAACGGGCTCGGCGTCGACCGGCGCATCGCCCTCGTCAGCGCCCTCGTCCTCGGCAGCATCTTCGCCGTTCGCAGCGGCGACGGCCTCGTGAGGATCCTTGCCCTCGGCCCCGGCGCGCATGCCCAGCACCAGGTTGCGCAGGCCCGCGACCGTGCCCTCCACGTCGGGGGCAGGCTGGTCGGCGTGCAGATAGGCCCAGTCCATCATAAAGGTGGCCGAAGACAGCGCACCGATGGCCAGCGCGTCGTCGGGGCACGAAAGCTCAACCTCAAAGACGCGCTCGTCGTGCTCGCTTACGCGCGTGCGGCCGCACGAGATGCTACCGGCAAGACCGGTCTCGTTCATGAGCTCAACTGTCACGTGCTCCAGCAGGTGGCAGAGCTCGGTCTGGCCCATGCAGTCCTGGAACTCGCGGCCGGAATCGCCCAGGCACAGGTGCTTGGCAATCGCCGGCACCAGGTAGTACACGCGCGCCGTGGCCTCGATGTCCTCCGAGGTCATGAGCGGCATGCCGGGGTTCACCAGCACATGCGCGCAGATCTTGTCCTCGCTGACGGTGACCTTAAGGATGTTGAACAGGCCTGCCATAACTCTCCCCTACTCTTCCTTGTCCTACTCGTCGCCGTCGTGCGGATTCGCGGAACCCGCACCCGACGTCGTCGGCTCGTCTACCGAAGACTCGGAATCCTTCTTATCGGTTTCGGCCGGAGCGATCACGCGAATGAGCGAGATGCGCTGGCCACGCATCGACTGAACTTTAAACTTGTACCCCGCGACCTCAAACACCTCTCCGATGTCGGGCACCGAGTCACAAAGCTCCAAAATCCAGCCGGCGATGGTCTCATAATCATCGCTTTCCTCAAGCGGCCAACCAAGCTCAATCGCGTCATCGCACGAAAAACGCCCATCAACGAGCCACTCGCGGCGCGAAAGGCGCGTGAGATACTTGTTGTCGGGGTCGAACTCGTCCTCGATCTCGCCGACGATCTCCTCGACGATGTCCTCGATGGTGATGATGCCGGCCGTGCCGCCGTACTCGTCCACGACCACCACGATCTGGTCATGCGAGGTCTGCATCTCGGACAGCAGCGGCAGGATGTCCTTGGTGTCGGGCACAAAGGTGGCGTCGCGCAAAAAGCCGGCGATGGGCTGGTCGCCCTTGCCGTCGAGCGCGGGCTGAATCAGGTCCTTGATGTGCGCGATGCCGGCGACGTTGTCGGGATCCTCGTGATAGACGGGGATGCGGCTAAAGCCGGTCTGGCGCATGGTGGACAGCACGTCGGCGACCGTCTCGTCGTCCTCGCACATGGTGGTGTCCACGCGTGGCACCATGACCTCGCGGGCAACGGTGTCGCCCAGGTCGAAGATCTCGTGGATCATGCGCTTTTCCTCGTCGAGCAGGTCGTCCTGCTCCGAGACCATGTACTTGATCTCTTCTTCCGAGACGTTCTGGCGGTCGTCGGCACTCTTGATGCGCAGGATGCGGGCCAGGCCATCGGAGCAAGCACCGGTCAGCCACACGAGCGGACGGGCGATCTTTTGGAACACGGAAAGCGGGCCCACGACCTGCTTGGACACGCCCTCGGCATTGGCCAGGCCGATGCGCTTGGGGACGAGCTCGCCGATCACGATGGACACGAAGGCGACCGCGACGGTGATGATGACCGGCGCCAGGCCGCGCGCGATGGCGGAGAGCGGCGCGATGCCAAAGCTCATGAGCCACGTGGCGAGCGGGTCGGACAGACTCGTCGAGGCGACGGCGGACGAGGCGAAGCCCACGAGCGTGATGGCGACCTGGATGGTGGCGAGCAGCTGGTCGGAGTCGGCAGCCAGCTTAATGGCACGCTCGGCGCGCTTGTCGCCTTCCTCGGCCTCGTGCTCCAGCACGGCGCGCTTGGCCGTGGTGAGCGCCATCTCGGACATAGAGAAGTAGCCGTTGATGAGGGTCAAAACGAGGGTGGTGATAAGGGAGATGGTTATGTCCATCGGGAGTTTCTCGAACCTCCAAGATTCGGGACGTCGGATTAAAACGTTGACGGCGGATACGGCAATTGCACCGGCGCCCAAACAAGGACGCGGGCGCGCAGGCGTGGTCGCTAGATTACGAAGAGAATCACCGCCATGAACTGGAAGATGCTGCCGGCGAGCACCCACAGGTGAAACACGCTGTGAAGATAGCACACGTTTTTGGCGATATAGAACGGCACGCCCGCGGTGTAGCACACGCCGCCGACGGCGAGCAGGGCAAGTGCCACGGGGTTGAGCAGCGCCACAAGTTCGGGCAGCTTAAAGACGACGAGCCAGCCCATCAGCAGGTAGACCAGGCCGCTTACCCAGTGCGGTTGACGCTCGCGTAGGAAGCACTCGAGGGCGATGCCGATAATGGCGATGGCCCATACGGCAAAGAACAGCACGGCGCCGCCGTCGTTTGCCAGTGTGATGAGGCAAAACGGCGTATAGCTGCCCGCAATGAGCAGGTAGATGCAACTGTGATCAATAATGCGGAACACGCGCTTGGCGCGCGCGGACTGAATCGCGTGGTAGAGCGTGGAGGCTAGGTATTCGAGGATAATGCTAACGCCATAGACAATCGCCGCGGCCATGTGAGCCGGGCCTCCGCCGCGCAGGGCGGCGAATACGATCAGGAGCACCAGGCCCGCGATACCCAGCAGGCAGCCGACACCATGGGTGACGGAGTTCATGATCTCCTCGCCCACCGTGTAGTGTGGAACGGCCGCGGTCTTGGGTCGCGGCTTAGAACTGTCGCTCGAATCGGACATGCCGGTTACATCCTCCAACGTAAAGAGTTCTCAACACTATATCAAAGCGTCTAGGTACGTGCGAAATTTGCACCATACGTGACCCTTTGTTTACCCATTCTTTGTCTGTTGACGCATCAACGGCGAACGTCCATAATGCGCTTGCATTAAATGTTGATGTATTAACATCTTATAGGAAAGCTTCTTATGTCTCAAAACGCACGTTCCCATCGAAAGCTCAAGATAGCCGGCGTCGTTGCGCTGGTGGTTGTCGTTGCGCTGCTCGGATTTGCCGGCAACTTTCTGTTTGACTTCGCGCTGAATCCCCGCGCGCCGTACACCATGAAGATGATGCAGGATGGCAAAGACGACAAAAAAGGTGAGCAGCCGGATGCCGAGGAAACCGAGGCGCGAGCGTGGTTTAAAGAGAATCGCGAGAGCAGGAACCTCACCGCGGACGACGGGACCGAGCTTGCCGCCTGGTATTTTGCTGCGTCGGAGAGCACGCACGACTACGCCGTCTGCCTGCATGGATATACCAACGAGCCCATCGGTATGGCCCGATACGTCAAGCGATTCCACGACCGCGGCATGAACGTACTCGCGCCCGCCGCGCGCGCCCACGAGCGCTCCGGCGGCGACTATATCGGCATGGGCTGGCCCGAGCGGCTCGATGTCGTCGCATGGATCGAGCAAATCGTTCAGGCTGACCCCGAGGCACGCATCCTGGTCTTTGGCGAGTCGATGGGTGCGGCAACCGCCATGAACGTCGCGGGGGAATCTCTGCCCGCAAACGTGAAATGCATTATCGAGGACTGCGGTTATACGAGTGTTTGGGACGAGTTTTCTCTGCAGCTCAAGAACGTGTTCGGCTTGCCCAGCTTTCCCTTGCTCGATGTAGCAAACTTGGTATGCAACGTGCGCGCGGGCTACGACTTTCATAAGGCGAGCAGCGTGGAGCAACTCAAACACGCGACGGTTCCCATGCTGTTTATCCACGGCGACCAGGACACTTTTGTGCCGTACGATATGCTCGACCAAAACTACGACGCGTGCGCCAGCAAGGTCAAGCAAAAGCTCACCATCCATGGCGCCACCCACGCCAAGAGCGCGCAGGTCGACCCCGAACTCTACTGGAACACGGTCGACAACTTCCTCGACGAGTATTTTTAGGCAAAAAGCAACGTCTGAGGTTTTGTTGCCAAAAAACGGTTTGTGGTCGGCGGGATTCGATTTTTCGCCGCACTTCCAAAAAGCCGCCCGTGAGCGCTGTGCTCACGGGCGGCTTTTGCTCAACTAACGCTACAAAGGCGCTTGTTTTGTCCAATAGACAGGCGTTACTTGACCTCGATGAGCTCGTACTTGCTCGTGCCCAGGCCAATCTTCTCGGCGTGCGCGATGCACACGCGCCAGTCGGTATCGGGATGCGTGATGCAGAAGGGGTCCTTGGCCTGCTCGCCCTCCAGATGCTCGTGGTTGTGCTCCATCTTGGTCGCGCTATCGGTGAGCTCGGTGTTGGGCAGCGGCTCGGATGCCATGACGGCATCGGCGCAGGCCTGGTCGATGGCGACCGGGTCGAAGCTCGCGAACATGCCGATGTCGTTGACGATAGGCGTGTCGTTTTCGGGATGGCAGTCGCAGTTGGGGCTGATATCCATGGCAAGCGAGATGTGGAAGCTCGGGCGGCCGTCGACAACGGCCTTCGTATACTCGGCGATCTTGCAGTTGAGCACGTCGGCCGCGGCCTCATAGCCGGGCTTGATGGCGTCCTGGTTGCACACGCCGATGCAGCGGCCGCAGCCCACGCAGCGATCGTGGTCGATGGCGGCCACATGCACCGTGCGGGTGTTGCCGTTGGCAAGCTCGCGCTCGCGGGTATCGTCAAACGAAATGGCGTTGTGCGCGCAAATCTTTTCGCAGGCACGGCAGCCAATGCAGTGCTCGGCCGCGACGTTCGGCTTGCCGGCGGCATGCTGCTCCATCTTGCCGGCACGGCTGCCGCCCCCCATGCCCAGGTTCTTCATGGCGCCGCCAAAACCGGCCTGCTCATGGCCCTTAAAGTGGGTGAGGCTGATCACGATATCGGCGTCCATGAGCGCCTGACCAATCTTGGCCTCGTGTACGTACTCGCCGTCCTCGACCGGGACGAGTGCCTCGTCGGTACCCTTGAGGCCGTCGGCGATGATGATCTGGCAGCCCGTGGCATACGGGGTAAAGCCGTTCTGGTAGGCGGTATCGATGTGCTCGAGCGCGTTTTTGCGGCTACCAACATAGAGCGTGTTGCAGTCGGTGAGGAAGGGCTTGCCACCCAGCTCCTTCACGACATCCGCGACGGCGCGGGCGTAGTTGGGGCGCAGAAAGCTCAGGTTGCCCAGCTCGCCAAAGTGAATCTTGATGGCGACGAACTTGTTCTCAAAGTCGATCTGCTCAATACCGGCATGACGGATGAGGCGCTTGAGTTTGTCGAGCTGGCTCTCGCGAGCATGCGTGCGCAGGTTGGTGAAGTACACCTTAGCGGGTGCTGCGGGTGCAGTTGCGGTCATAGATATATCCCCTCGGTCTATATGGCGTTACAGACATAGAGGATGGTACCAGTTAAAGCAGAGTTAAAGTCAAGTACGGAACCTAGTCATTGGGGACGTTCTTAAATGACCAGTCGCAAGGGACACTCTTTCGCCGCCCGGCAGTTAGGGACAGTCCTTGCCAGCCGGCCGGCGAGCCGACGAATGGCAAGGACTGTCCCCGATGGCTACTCCTGCACTTTGAGGGCTTCGGCCAAGCTGACGCGCTTGATGGAGCGCGTGTGCAGCAGTGCCACGACCAGGTAGGTCGCAAAGCCGATTCCTGCGCACGCCGCCATGGACCAAGCGGGCACGTAGATCTCGATATTGCCGTTGTAGGCGAGCAACATCGAACGGAAGATGGCCGTGAGCGAGCCAATAATGACCGGCAGGCTCAGCACGAGTGACGCTGCCACGCACAACGTGATCGAGCGGATGTACAGATGCGAAATCTCGCTATCGCGATAGCCAAAGACTTTCATGTAGCTGATCGAACGGGCGCTGTGGTCGATCACAGCCTTGGTCAGCAGGTACATAAACAGCAGGAAGATAAACACCGCGAGCCCAATCATCATGCCGATCATTTTGCTCATCATGCCGATGAACTGGTCGCCCACGGCGCGCATGTCATCGGGCGTGGTGTCGCCGGCAAAGTAGCGCGAATCAAGGTCGAGCTTCTCATCGCTCACATAGCCGTTGAAGTAGGCGGCGTCGTTGCCGAACAGCTCGTTAAAGTCGTCGATGCTCATATAGACATTCATATCCGACTTAGAGCCCCAAACGCAGTCCTTGCCCACGTACTCAAAGGAATAATTCTTGCCCTCGTACTTGTCGCTGAGCGTGACCTTCTGGCCCTCGCTCCAGCCAAACTTGTCGAGCAGGCCGCCGCCAAAGACGACGTGTCCGTCGCCGACGTTGAGGCCTTTCCAATAGCACGAATCGGTTGAAATGCCGTAGACGGAAATCGTCTCCTCGCCATTCCCATCGCCTCGGTCGTATTGCAACTGGTAAACGGCATATTTCTCGGCCTGCGCGATTGCGCCCGCGCCGTTGTCAATCGTGTTGACCGGGTGAATGTCGTCGTTGTCGGTGTCGATCTTAGAGGCCTTGTCAATCAGGTCGATAGCCTCGTCGCGGTTGCAGCCGAGGATATCGGCAAGGTCATCGAGGCGCGCATAAAGCGCATCCTTCTTGTCCTGGACCTTGGTAAGCGCATCCTGCGCCGCAGTCAGGCTCTCGGCAGACGGAGATGCGGTCGCGGCATCGGCTGCCGTCTGCGCCGCATCGGCCGCGTCGTCAAGCTCGTCATCGGCATCTTGGGCGGCGGAAAGCAGCGCGCCGTCAACCGACTGCAAGCGCTCGAGTGCTGACCACTGCTCGCGCTCCTCGGCAGTGCCCTCGAGCTCCAGCGGCGCCTTGAGCGTGTACTGGTGCTCGGCGACCAGGCTTGTCTCGAGGTTGTCCGCGTAGTGCGTCATCGTGGGCAGAATCGCCAGGCCAAAGAGCAGCAGCAGCGAGGCAAACGCAATGCCCACAAAGAGCGTGGCAAAGTTGCCCAGGTTGCGCAGAAAGATACGCAGGCGGAAGCGGGAAACAAAACCCATGCGCTCCGACAGTTGCATACCGCGCTTGGTGCCCGATTTGCCGCTCGCCTCGTGACGAAGGAACTGCAACGGCGTCTTGCCCATTTTGCGAAACAGGCCCACCAGCGTGATGAGGATGAGCGCGGCGGCGGGAACCACGGCGCACTTCACAAAGATCTCCCAGCTCCAGTACACCTGGAAGGGCGGCAGGCTGTACGAACTGTAATAGAGGCTGCGCATGGGCTCGGTAAAGAACACAACGCCGAGCGCAGTGCCCAAAAGCGCCGCGACCACGCCCACGATGGCGGGAAGTGCCAGGTAGTGCAGGACGATCTCGCGACGGCGATAACCGCTGGCGAGCAGCGTGCCGATGATGGCGCTCTCCTCCTCGATGGTGGCGTCGGTAAGGACCACAAAGACGAACGCCATGATCACGATGATGATGTCGAGCAGCGTCATCCACATCATGGAGTCGCCGTCCACGTCATCGCGCGCATAGCCAATGCCCTGATTGGAATCGGCGTCGGTCAGATCGTCCACGCGCGCATCGGCGTCGGTCAGTGCCTCGACCATATCTTGCTCGGCGTCGATGCGGTCCGCGGTGGGGAGGTCGCGATCGGTAAAGGTGAAGGAGTAGGTGTAGGCGGGTGCGCCGCCGGCATCTTCGAGCGCGGCAAAGCCGCCATCGGTGACCTCGGCCACGCCGTACGTGATGGTGTTCACCGTAAAGTCCGAATTGTTGAGGAACAGCGCCTGACTATCGGGCTGGGTCATGATGCCGCAAATGGTGTAGGTGCGACCCTCGAGCTCGACTTTATCGCCCACGGACAGGTTGTTATTGGTGGCAAAGACACGGTCGATGGCCACCTCGTCATCCGCCTTGGGTTCCTTGCCCTCACAGTAGGACGCAATGTCCACCTTAGCGCGGTGCGCATAGGTGCGCAGAGTGCGCTTGGTGCCGTCGTCGCCGGCGGTCTTTTTGATGATGGCGTCGATGGAGAAATTCTTGTAGAGCGTGACGCCGCCGACGTCGCCGGCTGCATCCTCGGCGGCCTTGAGTTGATCGTCGGTAGCCTCGAAGGAGGTGGTCACGCGGCCGTCCTCAATCGTGTACGCATCGCGCATGTCGTCGATAAGGCAGCCGATGGAATGCGCTGCGAGCAAAAAGCCCGAGGTGAGGGCGATGCTTCCGCACATAAGAAGAAAGATGCCCAGGTACTTGCCGATATTGCGGCGCAGCTCGCGCGGGAGACGTTTTGCGAGAGGTGTCATGGCGCCGCCTACCAATCGAGCTCGGCGGCTGCGACGGGCGACTCGTTGAGCTCATCCTCGACGATGCGCCCGTCGCGCAGTCGCAGCACGCGATTGGCCATGCGCGCGATGGCGGCATTGTGGGTGACGATAATGACGGTGCAGCCGTACTCGCGGTTGACGTCTTCCATGAGCTGCAAGATTTCCTTGGACGTCTTATAGTCGAGCGCGCCCGTGGGCTCGTCGCACAGCAACAGACCCGGGTTCTTGACGAGCGCACGGCCGATGGCGCAGCGCTGCTGTTGGCCGCCCGAAACCTGACGCGGGAACTTGTTGCGGTGCTCGTAGAGGCCCAGCGAACGCAGCAGGTCGTCGACATTGAGCGGGTTTTTGGACAGGTGCGCCGTGACCTCGATGTTTTCCTTGATGGTGAGGTCGGGCACCAGGTTGTAGAACTGAAAGACAAAGCCCAGCTCGCGGCGGCGGTACTCACCCAGGTCGGCGGGCTTGAGCACCGTGAGGTCGCAGCCGTCCACCATGATGGAGCCGGCGTCGGCATCCTCCAGGCCACCGATCAGGTCAAGAAACGTCGACTTGCCCGAGCCCGAGGGCCCCAGCATGACGCAGATCTCGCCGCGATTGATGGACGTGTCGATGCCGTCGAGCACCGTCAGGCGCGCATCACCGTCGCCGTAGTGCTTTTTGAGATCCTTAACCTGGACATAGGCTTCCTGCGTTGCCATGGTATCCCCCGTTGTTAGCCTCGTACTACTTTATGAGCGTAATAGTAAACCATGGCGAACTATTTTGGAGCGGGGCCTGGATTTTATTTCAGACTAGTCATTGGGGACGTTCTTAAATGACTAGCTGTTAGGGACACTCTTTCGCCACCCGGCAGTTGGGGACGTTCCTTTCCTACCGGCAGTTGGGGACAGTCTTTGCCAACCCAGCCGGCAAAACAGCCGATCGGCAAAGACTGTCCCCAATGACTAGTCGTTTAAGTCTGTCCCCAATGACCACTCTTGGTCGTTTAAGTCTGTCCCCAATGAGTACCCGATGACTAGGTGGCTAGGCGCGGGATTTGGTGCGCGAGAGGGCTAGGCCTACGGCGGCGATGGCGGCGGCGAAGAGCACAGTGACGCCCAGATCGCAGGCGATGTCGCTCAGCACGGCAGACGTCAGATCCGAGGCAAGTGCCTTGCTGATCGCATCGTTCACCCAATATGTCGGCACAAAGTGCGCCACGGTCTGCACGGCCGAGCCCATGAGCGACAGCGGCATCCAGGCACCGCCCAAAAACGTCATGAGCATGCCGAGTAAGTTGCCCACGCCGTTGAGCAGCTCCTCGCGCGCACCCAGGCTCGACAACGCAAAGCCAACGGCCAGCGGCGTGCACGCCAGGGCAAACGTCGCCGCCAGCGCCAGACACACACGACCCGCGCCGACCTCGGCAACCGCGCCGGCAAAGCCCACGACGCCCATCATACTCGACACGAGCCAAATGCAGACGGTGAGCACGGCGGCGGCCGCAAACACGGCAAGCGAACGCTGACGCTCGGAGACCGGGCTGGCATCCATGCGGCGCACGCGCTCGGGCTCGTTCATGCCCGAGAACACCAGTCCCACCGACACGATGACCGACGAGATAATCGCGTACGCGCCAAAGTTGAAGTACGACTCGAGCGTGGCGGCAGCAGTCGAGTCGACCTTGACCTGCTCGATCTGGACCTCCGCGCGCTTTGCAGCGGCATGCTCGGCGGCCTTGGCAACGTCGCCGTTAGAAGCAGCGGGCTCAAGCGCCGCCGCAGCGCCCGCGAGCGAGATCCAGCGCGAGGCCTCGGCAGACGAAAGCGCCGCCGCCATGGTGCCGGCACCGTAGGTCACATCGAGCTTGGGCAGGGACTCCCCCACGCGGGCGGCCGCAACGAGGTCGTCCTCAAACCCCTCCGGGATAAAGAACACGCAGTCGGCGCTGCCCTTGGCGCTGTTGCTCTTGGAGAGCGCGTCCGCAAGGTCGTAGGTGTCGTCGCCGACGCCCATGACCAGGTCAAAACGCGAACCTAGGTGCTTGGTGAGCGCACGTGAAAGATCACTGCCGTCGCGGTCGACCACGATCACGTTGGCATCGTAGGGCTTGTACTCGGTGAGCTGCGACGAGTTCCAGCTCACCGAGGCCGCGATGAATACGCCCATGAGCGAAATGAACACCGTATAGATGAGCAGGTAGAATGGGTGCGCCAGCGCCATGCGAAGCGCGGTCTTAAAGGTGCTCATAGCGGCTCCTTCCAAAGATCAGCGTAGCGGCGGCGACAAACACCAGCGTCATGAGGACCAGCGCGCCGGCGCGAACGGCAAAAGGTCCCAAGTCTTCAAAGAAATACAGGCGGTTGAACATGTCGCAGATGAGCTTGACGGGGTTGAGCCAGCACTCGGCCGGACAGGCGCGGGCGACGTCATCGGCAAGCGCCATCGCCGGTTCGCCGTAGAGCCCAGCGAACAAAGCGCACGTGGTGGCAAAGCCTGTGAGGATGCCCGACTTGGATGCCTTGCCGCCCTTAACGGGAAGCGTGCCCACAAAGAGTCCCAAGCCCGTGGCGGCAAGCGCGGAAGCGGCACCGCCCACCAGACACAGCCCCTCGCGCCCGCCAAAGTCGACGCCCACAACCAGGCGCACGTAGCCGATCGCGATCGCCATCGAGGCAAAGGAGACCAGCCACGAGCCCACAAAGATACCGGCCAGCGACGCCGTTTTGGAAAGACCGCCCGCGCAGCGGCGCGCGCCAAGGCCCGACAGATTGGGTTGCAGATCGACGACGCTCAAGGCGGCAAACTCCGCAGACATCATCGCGACCAGGCCAAAGAGCGCGTAATAGTAGATGACCGTGCCATCGGGCGTGGTGCGTGTCAGGCTTACGCGGCGGGTGCCGCCCTCGAGCGACAGGGCGCGCGCAACCGCCTCCGAGTCGGCGAGCGCCGCCGGGTTGTCCTGGGCAATCTGGGACATGAGCTCGGCATTTTGTGTATACGAGCTTGCCACCGTCTCCAGGATGCTGCGATCGGTGAGCACCGATGATGCGCGCGAGCTGTCGTAGCTCGATAGCAGTGTGAGCTTGGGTGCGCCTGCGTCGTCGACCGTATAGATGCCCGCGACCTCGCCGGCCTTAAGCGCACGGTTCGCATCGGCTGCGTCGTCGCACTCGTGGATCTCGAGCAGCTGATTGTCGCTCTCCTTGGCAAGCGACGTCGCCACGTCCTTAAAGGTCGAGGCGTCCCAGGCCTCGTCCGCTATGACGGCAACCGGTACCGGGTCGACCGTGCCGTCAGAGCTCAGATTCGCAAACATAAACATGAACATCGTGGAAAGTGCGATGGGAAAGAGAGCGCCCCAGACCCACGTGCTCGGCCGGCGCAGCAGCGTCTTGACCGTAGTGATGATGGTGTTGAACATGACTGCCCCCTAGTCGCGCAGCTCGCGGCCGGTGATCTCGAGGAACACGTCGTTGAGGGTCGGCGGCTCGCTCCACACGCGGCCGAGCGCCACATCGGCGGCGCGCAGCGTGTCGAGGATGTCGACCAAATTGTGCGGGCTCGCTTCGCAGGTGCAGACGAGCTCGCCGCCGGACAGCTCGACGCTGAGCACGTGCTCGAGGGCGCGCAGCCGCTCGACCGTGGCTGGCTCGACGGCGCCCACCTCGACGGTCACGCGCTCGCCCATCTGAATCATGCGTTTGAGCTCGTCGTTGGTGCCCTGCGCCAGCACGCGGCCGCCGTCCATGATCATGATGCGGCTGCAGATCTGCTCGACTTCCTCCATGTAATGGCTGGTATACACCACCGTGGCGCCCTCGTCGCGCAGGCGGCAGATGCCCTCCAGGATGGCGTTGCGGCTCTGCGGGTCGACCGCCACCGTGGGCTCGTCAAAAAAGATGAGCTCGGGCTTGTGCGCGATGCCGCAGGCGATGTTGAGGCGTCGCGCCAGGCCGCCCGAGAGCTTGCCGGGGCGGAACTTGGCAAAGTCGCCCAGGCCGACAAAGTCGATGGCCTCGTCGACCAGCGCGCGGCGGCGCTTGCGGTCGTTGACGTAGAGGCTGCAGAAATAGTCGATGTTCTCGCGCACCGTAAGCTCGTCGAACACCGCCACCTGCTGCGGCACCACGCCGATGCGGCGCTTGAGGTCGTAGCGGGCGGGCGTCATGGGCTCGCCGAACAGTTCGATGGTGCCCTTGTCGTAGGCGAGCAGCTGCAGGATGCAGTTGATGGACGTGGTCTTGCCCGAGCCGTTGGGGCCCAGCAGGCCAAAGATCTCGCCGGGGGCGATGCTCAGGTTAAAGTGGTCGAGCGCAATAAGATCGTCGTAGCGCTTGACGAGGTTTTCGACGTGGACGATGTCTGTCATGAGGCGGCCCTTCTGTTGATTGCGGCCCGGTACGATTGCATCATCGCAGGAGCCGCCGACGCGCACCAGTGAGCTTTGTCACGAGTGCGAGGGGGCAGAGGTGAAACCCCCGCTCGCGCGAGCGATCGACGCCGCTTTGCCGCGCGGGAGGAATGTCACGGTTGCGCAGGCAGCCCCTCCACCGCGCGCGCCTTCGCGTACAATACCCGTATGAACAGGCTTTTCGACAAATCGATCGTGCTGGCGTGCTGTATTGCGGCCGCCATGGGTCTTGCTGTGGACGCTCGCCTGGTCGCGGCGTTTTGCCTTGGCGTTATTGCCACCTCGCTGGCCGAGGTCGTACAGGGAAACCGCGCCCGCCGTGTGAGCGAGGCCGCGAGCTACGCCTGCATCATCGCGGCTGTCTTCGTGCCGCCGTTTGTGCCGTTTGCGCCTCTCGCTCTCTATGACATCGCGCGACGCGTTCGCCGTGAACGAATCTGGCCCGCGCTGGCGATTGGCGCCGTGTTTGTCTGCGCGCTTGTCGCGGACCTTCGTGGTGGCGTGCTCACCACCCGAACGCTGTTGTTAACCGCCATCCTTTCGGTCGCCGCCACGTTGCTGTCGCTGCGCACCGCGCAGCTGGAGCGCGAACAGGAACGCATGCGTCGCACCCGCGACAAGCTGCAAGAACGCGCCCTGGCACTCGAGGCACGCAACCGCGACCTCGCCGACCGCCAGGACTACGAAGTCGAGCTCGCGACGCTCGCCGAACGCGCCCGTATCGCGCGCGAGATCCACGATAACGTGGGCCACCAGCTCACGCGCGCTTCGCTTCAAGCCGAGGCCCTGCGCGTGGTCCATGCCGATGAGCCCGGCGTCGCCGCCGATTTCGCCGACGTCAAACGCACGGTTGACGAGGCGCTCCAGCTCGTGCGCGCCAGCGTCCACGCGCTCAACGACAACGCCGTCGACCTTTCCGTGCAGCTCGAACGCATTGTTGAAGGCGCGCGCTCGGACGGCGGCCCGCAGATTGAGCTTGAAGTTTTGGCCGAGCATGCACCCGCAAACGTCGCCAACTGTTTTGCGGCGGTCCTGCGCGAGGCGCTTTCCAACGCCATGCGCCACGCTTGCGCCCAGACCGTCACCGCACGATGCATGGAGCATCCGTCGTTTTACCAGCTCATCGTTACCGATGATGGCGCGGACGCGACCCCGGCGAGCAGCAGCAACGTCGTAGAAGGCATGGGGCTCGCCTCCATGCGCGAGCGCGTCGAGGCGCTTGGCGGAACCTTCACCGCCGGCCTGCGCGCCGGCGCCCCCGGCTGGCGCGTGTTTGCCACCGTCCCCAAACAGCAAGGAGATGAGGACCGATGAGGCTCATCGTTGTCGACGACGACCGCTTAGTGGTCGATTCGCTCAAGATTATCCTGGGCGCCCAGCCGCAGATCGAGGTAGTGGGTACCGGCGCCAACGGCAACGACGCGGTTTCGCTCTATGCCGAACACGCACCCGATATCGCGCTGCTCGACATTCAGATGCCGGAACGCGACGGCCTATCGGCGGCACGCGAGATCCTTGAGCACGAACCCACGGCACGCGTGGTGTTTTTGACGACATTCTCGGATGACGAGTACATTGTGTCGGCGCTTAAACTGGGCGCCCGCGGCTACCTGATTAAAACCGATGTCGCCGCCATTCCACCAGCGTTGGCGCAGGTCATGGCTGGCAAGCGCGTGCTCGAGGGCAAGGCGATCGAGGACATCGATTTTGACGGAACGGACGTCGAGGCGGGCACGCCCCGCCGGCCCGCAGCCTTCGCCAGCCTGACCGACCGCGAGTTCGAAGTCGCCGAACTCATCGCCCGCGGCCTCGACAACAAAGAGATCGCCGCCACCGCCTACATGGGCGAAGGCACCGTGCGCAACCACATCAGCTCAATCCTGGCAAAGATGGGCCTGCGCAACCGCACGCAGATCGCTATCGCCTACCTGCGAGGGTAGTTGCCCGAAGACCGACCGTTCCGGCATAGCAAAATGGCTGCTACCGATTTAAGGCCATTTCAAAACTATGCCGGTTTACGGGGCCAAACTCAGGACCCCCATCCATACCCGCGTTTTCTGCAAAATGACGGCTCGTCTACCTGCGGTTTTATTTTCACGAATATCGGCATGGTTGGAGACTCGTAACTCAGCCCCGTAAACCGGCATAGTTTTGTTCGGGCGGCCCTGGACGAGTGCCTCCGCCAGCCTCGCGGGACCAAAATGATCCGTTTTCCTCCGTCCCCAAGGGATCAGCCGGAACCGCTCGCCACGAAATCGGCCCATCTACTACGTTTGACGCGATACCCATGACCATACCTTCGTTTTGAACAAAACCACAGGCGTTCTACCTGCGGTTTTGTTTTCGCGTTTTTTGGCATGGTTGGGGGTAAGGGGCTAAACGTAGTAGATGGGCCGGTTTCGTGGCGCGCCCCCGGCGCATAAAAGCGCCGCCACGGAGGAGGGAGATGCCTCCGTGGCGGCTGGGGTAGGAGTAGGTCGGAATTTAGCCCTGCCGGCCGCCCGGGGCCTTTTGGCCCCGGGCGCTGCCAGCGTGCCTAGCGCTTACGGATACCCCAGACCAGGGCTCCGACGCCGGCCGTGGCGATGACAAATGCCATAAGCAGAGCGGCAGCCTGCTGGTCGCCTGTGGCGGGCAGGAAACCCTTGACCGTCTTAACGATGTTCGTCACGGTCTTGGGCGTGCCGGGATCGGGCGTCGGCACGGGCGTCTCGGGCTTCTTGTACGTGTTGTTGAACACGATACCCTCGACGCTCTTGTCGCCCTTGGTAAAGGCAACGTTCGCCTTGAGGTTGCCCTCGCCGTCGTCGACCACGTTGACGGTCGCGGTAAAGACGGACTTGTCGTAGGTCATACCGGCCTCGTCGCCCTTGACCTCGCTGATGGTGTAGACGTACGTACCGGGCTCGTCGTACTCGAACTTGTCGAAGTTGATCTTGCCGTCGGCATCGTTGGTAACCGTAGACTCGATGTCCTCGCCAACGAGCTTAAAGCTAAACTCGTCCTTCTTGAGCTCGCGTCCCTCGAGCACCTTGATGGCGCCGATGGAAACCTGCGTGGGCATGGCGTGATACTTGTTGGTAAAGCCAGCCGACTCGGTGGTTCCCTCGAGCTTGTGCGTCGCGGTCAGCGTGCCGTCGCCGTTGTCGGAGACGGTGGTCACGACGGTGTAGGTCGTGCCGTCATAGGTGACGCCCTTGTACAGGCCGAGCGCGTTGGGGCAAGCCTCGCGCAGCGTGTACGTGTGCGTACCGGGCGCCTCGTAGCGGATCGGGCTCAGCGTAACGTTACCGTTGGCGTCGTTGGTGCCACTAGCGACAGTCACGCCGTCCTCGAGCAGCTCAAACGTGAACTCGCCAGCTGCAAGGTCGCGGCCGGTCAGACGCTTAACCGTCTTGACCTGATCGGTCACGGAAGAATCGGTAGGTGCCACGCCGTACGTGTTGGTGAACGTAAAGGCCGCACCGTCGCCGCCGTCGCGCTTGACGATCAGATGTCCGGCACCGTCATCGGTCACGGTGTAGGAAACCTTGCGCGTGGCGTTGGTGTCGTTGGTCACGCCAGGGGCGCTACCGGACTCGGCCACCGTGTAGGTAAAGGTGTGCGAGCGCGGGGCAGCGGGATCTGCGGGCTCGGACTCGTCGCTGGGCTCGTCGGCGTTGGCATCAGCGTCGGCGTCGGCCTCTTCAGCCTCTGCCTCGTCGGCCTCAGCCTCGTCAGCTTCGTCTGCCTCGGCCTTATCGGTCGCATCGTCCGTCACGCCCAGGGCGCGGTTGAGGTCCTCGAGCGTAAAGTGGATCTTGCCAAAGTCCACGTTGCCGGCCGCGTCGTTGGTTGCGGTCGTGCGCTCGGGCATCGGGGCACCCGCCTCGTCAGCGGTCACGGTAAAGGTAAACTTACCCGCGATGTCGGCCGGGGCCAGGCCCTCGGCTGCCTGGAGCTTCTTGGTGCCGATGAGTGCGGCATCCACGGCCTCGGCGCCGTAGACGTTTTCGAACAAGGGCTCGACGCCACCGTAGTCGACCGTTGCCGTCAGGGTACCGTCACCGTTGTCGACAACGATAACCTTAAAGCCAAAGCTCCACGTTGTAGCGGAAACGCCATTCGGCAGCCCGAATAAATCTTCGTAGGCCGTGTAGTTAATGGTCCAGGCAAGCTTACCGTCCTTATCGGTACGATAAGCAAGCCCAGCAGCCTCAAGATTAGCAAGCATCTCGGTGTCGTAGTGCAGCGCATCAAAGCTCACATGCCCGCCGATATTAGGCTTGAGGTTTTCGTAGCCCACAAGCTCGCCCTGATAGGCAATGCCGAACCAGAACTCGCCGTCGGCCATCGGACGACCGGTCAGGGTCTTGGTGGCGACAACCTGAGCAGCGGTACCACCAGGCGTATTGGTCGTAGCGCTGTAGCTGTTGTGGAACGGAACCAGGGCACTCTCGACCTTGTTCTCACCGCTCTTGTGGACCGTCGTATGCGTACCCTCGGGACCGCCGGAGACGGTCGTCGTGGCGGTAAGCGTACCGGCACCGTCATCGGCGACGGCGATCGTCACGGTACGCACGGCGTCGTCGTAGGTGTAACCGGGCTTGCCGTCATTCTTCTCGGCTACGGTGTACGTGAAGGTCTTGCCGGCGTCAGCCTGCGTAAACTTGACCTCATGGCCAGCCAGGATGTCGATCAGGCCGACCGTTGCCTCTGCCGTCGCAGGGGACTTGAAGTTGTTGGCTCCGGGCAGCAGGCCAAGCGCGTTGGCCGAGGCCTCGTCGGCAGGCGTCACGGTAAACGTGAACTGACCCTCGGTCATAGGACGTCCGGAGAGGCTCTTGCTGAGCTTGAGGCCGCCGGCCGCGGTGTAGTTAAGCTCAGTGCGGTACGTGTTGGTGAAGCGTCCGTTTTCCTTCTTGGTGACATTGGCGGTCAGCTTGCCCTCGCCGTCCTCAGTCACGGTCACTTCGGCGGTCGCGACATGCCCGTCATACGCCATGCCGGCCGCGTTACCCGCGTTCTCGCGGATCTCGTACGTGTAGGTTCCGGCAGCCGTGTAGCGGATCTTGCCGAACTTGACGGCAGCGATGCCATCCTTCGCATCGTGCTTGTTCACGGTCACGGTTGCAGGATCGGGCAGCGGGGTGCCCTCGGCGGCGGTGATGGTAAAGCTGAACTCGTCGGAGTCCGTCCAGTCGCGACCGTCGATAGCCTTACTCAGATCAAAGTCGAGCTCTGCGTCGAGCGGGGTCACGCTGTAGGTGTTCTTGAAGGTCGCAGCCGTGGCGTCCTTCAGGACATGCTCAGCCTTGAGCGTGCCATCGCCCTTGTCGGTAATGGTGGTCTCGATGGTGTACTTGGCGTCGCCGTACGTGATGCCCTTGCTGGTGGTTCCGCCGTTGACCTCGCGCAGCGTGTAGGTATGCTTGCCGGCCTCGGTGTACTTCACGGCGTTCATCGTGATGTTGCCTTCGGCATTGTTGGTGCCGGTGGCGACGACCTTGGCGTCCTCGCCCTCGCCCTCGACGAGCTCGAAGGAGAACTCGCCGTCCTTGAGGTCGCGCCCGGTCAGGAACTTGGTCGCGGTGACCTGGTCGGTGACACTGAACTCGCCAGGATTCGGCTTGTAGCTGTTGTTGAACTTCGCCTCGTCGGCTCCATTCAGCTCATGCTTTACCACGAGCTCACCCTTGCCGTTGTCGGTGACGGTCGTCTCGATGGTGTAGGTCTTGCCGTCGTAGGTGATGCCGTTGCCGGCGTCGCCCGGGACCTCGCGCAGCGTGTAGGTGTGCTTGCCGGCAGCGGTGTACTCGATGGGGCTCATCGTGATCTTGCCGCGGGCGTCGTTCTTGCCGGTGGCGACGACATCGTTACCCTCGACGAGCTCGAAGGAGAACTCGCCTTCCTTGAGGTCGCGCCCGGTCAGGAACTTGGCCGCGGTAATCTGGTCGGTGACACTGGAGCTCTTGGGGGCCACCGTGTAGGTATTCTCGAAGATCGCCTCGTCGGCGTTCTGCAGCTTGTGCTCCACGCTAAGGGCGCCGTCGCCGTTGTCCTTGACGATGGTCACGATAGTGTACTCAGAGGTGCTGTAGGTAATGCCGTTTTCGGTGGCGCCGGCCTTGGTCTCGCGCAGCATGTAGGTGTGCTCGCCAGCCGCGGTGTAGGTGACGGAATCCATCACGATCTTGCCGTCGGCATTGTTGGTGCCGGTGGCGACCACGTTATTGCCCTCGACGAGCTCGAAACGGAAATCGCCAGCCTTGAGGTCGCGCCCGTCCAGGACCTTGTCCGCGGTGATCAGGTCGGTGACGCTGGAGCTCTTGGGGGTCACGTTGTAGGAGTTCTTGAACTCGGCAACCTTGACGTCCTTCAGAACATGCGTGGCGCTGAGCGTACCGTCGCCGTTGTCCGTGATGGTGGTCTCGATGGTGTACTTGGCGTCACTGTAGGTGATGCCCTTGCTGGTGGTTCCGCCCTTGACCTCGCGCAGCGTATAGGCGTGCGTTCCGGCCTTGGTGTACTCGATGGGGCTCATCGTGATCTTGCCATCGGCGGCGTTCTTGCCGGTGGCAACGACCTTGACGTCCTTGCCCTCGCCCTCGACGAGCTCGAAGGAGAACTCGCCCTCAGCCATGTCGCGGCCGGTCAGGACCTTGGTCGCGGTAATCCGATCCTCGACAGGCTTCACGTTATAGGCATTGGTGAACGTAAATGCCACATCGCCGTCTGGCTTGTGGGATACGCTCAAATTACCCTTGCCGTCATCGGTCACGGTGTAGGAAACCTTGCGCGTGGCGTTGGCGTCGTTGATCACGCCAGCGACCTCGCCGGACTCAGTCACGGTGTAGGTAAAGGTGTGCTCGCGCTTCTCGGGCTTCTCGCCCAGAGCCTTGTTAAGGTCGTCGAGCGTAAAGGTAATCTTGCCAAAGTCGACCTTGCCCTTGGCATCATTGGTCGCGCTCGCGTTCGTGGGCATGGGTGCGCCCTCTTCACCGGTCACGGTAAAGGTGAACTTGCCGGCAATGTCAGCCGGGGTCAGGCCATCAGGAACCTGCAGATTCTTCTTGCCCACAAGCGATACCTCGACAGGCGCGGCAGTGTAGGCGTTCACAAACTCGTTGCCGGCATCGCCGTAGACAGCCGTCGCCGTCAGGGTACCATCGCCGTTGTCGACAACGGTCACATATGCGTCAATTGCCGCCGTGGTAGTGCTCACGCCCGCAGGCAGCTCGCCGGTCTGCTCGGCAGCAATGTAGCGAATGGTCCACGTGGGCTTGTCTGAGCTAGCGTCAAACGACGCCTTGTCTTCCTCGACCAGCTTGGCAAGCGACTCGGTCGTGTACGTCAGCGGACCGAACTCAACCTTGCCACCCTTGTTGGTTGCATCCAGCAGAACCTCGTCGTGCCCCGCATAGCTCAGCGCAAACTTAAATTCGTCATCGGCCATCAGGCGCCCCGTGAGCGTCTTGGTAGCCTCAAGAGTCAGCGGGGTTTCCGTCTTGGCGCTATAGATGTTCGTGAACTTAGTCTCACCCGAGGTCTTTTCAACGTCGGCCTTAAGCTCACCCTTGGCGTTAACCGTCACAGCCACCTTGAACGTGGCAACGTTCTTGCTGTAGGTAATGCCACCGGCGTCGCCCTTGACCTCGCGGACCTCATAGGTGTACTCGCCCGGCTCGGCATAAGTAATCTTGCCAAAGTTAATGGCTGCCTTGCCCTTGTCGAGATCGGCATTGGTCACAGTTACGGTCGCGGGGTCGGGCATCGGGGCATTGTTGTCGGACGTCGCGGAGAGCTCAAACTCAAACGCATCCGTATCCGCCCACTTGCGGCCCTCGAGCACCTTGGTCAGACCAAAGTCAGTCTTGGTATCCACCGTTGTCGGCTTGGTTGCAAGGCTAAAGATAATCTTGCCGTTGTTGCCCAGGTGCGAATGCACGTGCGTGGAAATCGCAACGGAGGAAAGGTCATTCCACCTGGAGTTAAGCACGTCGCGCGCGGTCTCGGTCTTGTTACCATTCACCTCCACATCGTCCTTGGTGGTATGCAGCTGGTCGATATAGGCCAAGCGCGCGGTTCCCTTATTAAAGGACCAATAGCCGTCATCTTTGACCAGAGCGCCGTCGTAGCTGGCGATCTCGTGCCCCTCAAACTCCACAACGGCATAGTCGTCCTTCGGCTTGCCGTTTGCGCCCATCGCCACAAACTCGTCCTTGTAGTAATAGACGTCGTTGCCCTGCGGCTTTACCGTCGCGCGCTGGGTGCATTCCTTGTCCGTGTAGATAGGCGTGATTTTTTGGAAGTAATAGTAGCTGTTGGTATCGGCGGGCTCAAACTCGGCGACAACATCGCCCAGCTCGCCGCCCGACCACTTGTTGGCCAGGAAGTAGACCGTCTGGTTGTCGGCGTCCTTGTGGTCATCGATATACTTCTTGAGCACCTTATCGGGCGTAAACAGGTTGTTGCGTGCTTCGTCCTTGACGCTCGAGGTGTATTTAATCTGAATAGGCTTGATGTCATTGAGCGACGTGCGCTCAAAGATCCCGTTTTCCATGTCCACGTGATAGCGGATCAGCGGAATCAGCGATGCGGGGATCTTAACCGTCACGATATCGCCCTGCTGCGCATTGGCAGAGCGCTCGACGGTGATGACCAGGTCCTTGGCCACGCCCGAAAACTCGTACGTGTCCGTATTGCCCTTGGTTGTCTTGGTCACTTCATCAAAGGGGACGCCATTAATCTGAGCGCTGACAAACGTATCGACCTGCATAAAGTCGCCCAGCTCATCACTGAAGGTGATGTAGCCGGACTTGCTCTCGTCGTAACCATCCTCGATCTGAGTGGGAGAGCCCTTGCCCGAGGTGATAGGGCTCGAGATATCATCAAACACCTTCTTGAGCTCATCGGCATTCGACGCAGCCTTGTAGAAATCGGAATTCTCGGTGCGCTTACCAAGCTCATTGGTTGTGTAGGACGTGGCGTTTGGATAGTTGCTCGACACGGCGTGCATGAACTTGTTTTCGTCGCTCGTCCAGTAGTTCGTAGGCTCGTCAGCGGGATTCGCATCATCAAAGATGCCGATGGTGTAGACCGTAGCGCCTTTCCCCTTCATTTTCTTGGCGGCGACTATGGCATTATTGGCAACCGTAGGGTTAAAGTTCCTGACGTCTGTGGGCGTGCCGTCCGTAAAGAACACAACTACCTTCTGGGCATCCTCGCGGCCCGACATGTCGCGAGCAAGTTCAAGGCCGTAATCAGCCCGCGTGGCACCGGCAGGTTCGATGTAGCCGACCGTATTCTTAAGTTCCGTCGCAGCGCTATCAACACACGGCGTCAGGCTCTTCATGGTCTGCGAGTAGTTGTGCGTGTATCCCCGACGATCGCGATACGTATCGTTGCCGATCTCGTTTTTCTTTGCACCCGAAAACTTAACGATGGCAACCTGATGCCGCTTATTCGTATCTTTAATGCTCTTGTTTTGCTCGGCGATGGTGTCGATAAAGGAACTGGCAGCTGCCTTGAGTGCGTCGATGCGTTTGGTCGAATCGCTGTCACCCATGTCATTATCCATCGACCCGGAGGCATCAAGCACCATCACGATATCGAGCGGTTTAGTGACCAGCGACGTTGTGTCAGAAGTCGAAGACATCGTGGAGAGCGTCGTCACAAAGTCGGACTTTTCGTCCTGCGCTGGCTCGACCGTCTTGTCCGTCCAGATTCGGCCTACATAACGTGTCGTCAGGTCCTGCTCGCCGCCCGACGCCCAGTACTGCCAGCGGCCGGTGGTGTCAGGGTCGACTATCTTTCCGCTCACCGTCGGTCCGTCCATTCCGGTGCTGGACCTGGCGTTGGCCTCGGGCAGCATGGCAAATGCTGCAGCCGGCAACACCAGCACCACGGCCAGTATCACCGCCAAGAGACCCCTCGTGTACTTACTCATCGCGTCTCCCTTCTCGCGGTCTCAGACCTTGCAACAGCCTAAAGTTACGAAATGAGACACAATTTGGGCAGGTGACACATGTTCCAGATTCGGTTTTTGGCGTGAGACAAATGTCTCACCAAAGTTGAGACACGGCGTTTTCGCAGGAAAACGGGTGCGACTCAAGATGGACGGGGCAAAAGGGCCCGTTTTCCTCCATCCCCGAGGGAGCAGTCGACGGCGCTCGCCACGAAATGAGCCTATCTACTACGTTTAGTCCGGTACCCCCGACCACAATCGCGTTTCATGCAAAATCGCAGGCGTTCTACCTGCGGTTTTCTTTTCGCGTTTTTCGCCGTGGTTGAGGGTAGCCACCCAAACGTAGTAGATGGGCCTATTTCGTGGCAGACGGGTCACGCGGCAACCCTCACAAGGCAAAAATGATCCGTTTCCCTCTGTCCACGGGAGATCAAGGGCTGCTACGGATATGGTGCTATTTCAAAACTATGCCGGATTACGGGGCTAAAGTCGGAGTCCTCATCCATACAGCCTTTTTTTGAAAAACGGCAAGCAGTCTACCTGCGGTTTTGTTTTTGCGATTTTCTGTATGGTCGGAGATTCGCTATCCAGCCCCGTAATCCGGCATAGTTTTGTTCGCGACGGCACAACCGCGCGTTTAAGCGCGGGGCCGGTGGGGCAAAATTGCCCCACCGGCCCCTATTCCAGTTCTATCCCAGCGTTACTCCGGCTTGGTTTCTACCGTGGGAGTCTTATTCGCCGCAACTGGAGTACGAGCGGTGTCCATAGTCAGGCAGTGCTTGGGGCAGCTCTCGATGCACTCACCGCACACCACGCAGGCATACGGGTCGATCGACCACGTTCCACCCTTGCGATCGACCGCGAGCGCGCCCGCCGGGCAGCGGCGCACGCACATGCCGCAGCAGATGCACACGTCCATGTCGTTGACGATGTGCCCGCGCAGGCGCTTGGGCGCCGCGAGCTTCTCCTGCGGATAGCACACCGTGACCGGCTGCTTGACCATAGAGCCCAAGGCCGTCTTGGCAAATGTCAGCAAACTCATGCCGCGCCTACCTTTCCGTGCAGCTAATGCAGGGATCAATGGTCAGGATAATCATGGGCACGTTGGCAATGAGCACGCCCTGCAGCGCATGCGTCAGACCTGCCAGGTTTTGCGACGTCGGCGTGCGCACGCGAAAACGGTCCAGATTCTTGGTGCCGTTGCCGCGCACATAGTAATACGCCTCGCCGCGCGGCTGCTCAATCACAACCTCGCCGCGCGCGCCGTCGGCCGGTGTAAGCTTGGTGCGCCCGCCGATCCCGTCGTGCGGAATCTTGCCCACAAGCTCCTTAATGATGTCCATGGCCTGCGTGACCTCGGCACAGCGCACCTGGCAGCGGGCATAGCAGTCGCCATCGCTAGCAACGATAGGCCCAAACGCGGCCAGATCAGCATAGGCGCCGTCGCCAAACATGCGCACGTCGTAATCCACGCCCGAGGCGCGACCGAACGGGCCGACCATCGACAGATCCAGCGCGTCCTTCTTGCTGATCACGCCCACGCCGTGCAGGCGCTCGCCGCAGCTATTGTCGTCCAAAAACGTATGCACCAAGGCCTCGTAGTCAGGACGCATGGCATCGAGCGCCTGGACAATGCCCGCCAGTTCGGAGTCCTCAATGTCGTGTTTAAGGCCGCCGATCTCGTTAATCGAAAGGATCACGCGGCCGCCGCAGGTGCTCTCAAAGATCTTAAGAATCTGCTCGCGTAGGGTCCACGAACGATAGAACAGTGCCTCGAAACCAAAGGCATCGGCGAGCAGGCCCAGCCACAGCAGATGCGAGTGAATGCGCGAAAGCTCGTGCAGAATGGTGCGGATATACTGCACGCGGCCGGGCACCTCGATGTCGAGCATGCGCTCGCAGGCGCTGGCATAGCCGCAGCTGTGGCCCACGGCGCAGATGCCGCAGATGCGCTCGGCGATGTAGCCAAACTGGTGCATATCACGCTTTTCGGTGAGCTTCTCGAGTCCGCGGTGCACAAAGCCGATCTGCGGAATTGCCTCGATGACGCGGTCGTCCTCGATCACCAGGTCCAGATGAAGCGGCTCGGGCAGCACCGGGTGCTGCGGGCCAAACGGAATAACGGAGCGATGTGCCATGGGCCTTACGCCTCCTTTTTCTGCTTGTCGCGGGCGGCCTTGGCGGCAAGCGCCGCGCGGACCTTGGCCGCTTTCTCGGGATCCATGGCGGCGAGCTTTGCCTCCATCTCGGCAGCCTTGAGCGCGGCCTTCGCAGCAGTTTCATCGTGCTGAGCATCGGAGCCGGCAGCCGCAGCGGGCTGAGCGACGGCAGCGCCCGCAGCATCGCCAGCGCTCGCAGCACCCTCCCCTGCAGCAGCCGCAGCCGCGGCGGCCTTTTCGGCCGCGGCCTTGCGCGCCTTGGCCTCGGCAGCGGCACGCACCTTCATGGCTTTCTCGCGCGCGGCCTTCACCTCGGGCGTGATAACGCTCATGGGCTCGGCAGTCGAGACCTGGTAGAAAAAGCCCTTAAAGTCAATCTGCATATCGGTGATGGCAAGACCGAATAGGTCGTGCGCCTCGTTTTCAAACGGGAATACCGCCGGATAGTACGAGCTGATGGACGGAATCTCCTGATACTGGTCGATGCCCTCAACCACCAGGTTCTCGATCGCATAGCTGCCGTCCTGCGCAATATGCTCCTGAGCAGCACGAACGTCGATAAACGTATAGACCAGGCGATACGATCCGTCGTCCACACAGCGCTCGGCATGCATCTGCACAAAGCGCGCGCCGGTACCTTTGAGCGCCTGCACATGCGGCAACAGCTCATCGATCCCGACGGTAGTGTAGATTGCCTTTTGCATTACTCGGCCTCCTTTGCAGCGGCGGGCGTCCCGGCAGGTGCGTCGCCAGCGGCAGGCGCGTCGCCGGCCCCCGCAGCAGCCACAAACCCGTCCTCGCCCAGCTCAACGCCACCGTCCCAGGTTGCGGCGCCGCCCACGGTAAGCGGATCGCCGCCAGCACGCATCACGGCCTCCTTCTGATCCAGGATGCCGCACGCCTCCACGATGGCATCGATCACGGTCTCGGGACGAATGGCGCACCCGGGCGCGTACACGTCCACGGGAATCGCGCGGTCCACGCCGCCGATCACGTTGTAGGCATCGCGGAACACGCCGCCCGAGCACGCGCAGATACCGCAGGCCACCACGCACTTGGGCTCGAGCATCTGGTTGTAGATCTGGCGCACGACGGGCAGGTTCTGGGCATTGACCGACCCCGTCACCAAAAAGATATCCGCATGCTTGGGGTTGCCGGTGTTGACCACGCCAAACCGCTCCGCATCGAACAGCGGCGTGAGCGAGGCCAGCACCTCGATATCGCATCCGTTGCAGCTCGAGCCGTCGTAATGAATAACCCACGGCGAGCGCGACATTTTATGATCCATGGATGCCGCCTCCTAAATAAACACGTCGACGAGGATGGGCATAAGGTTGAGCAGGCCAAACACCAGCGCCACGCCCCAGCCGAGCTTAAAGCAGCTGCGCCAGGTGCTGCGCGCGAAGGTGTTGTCGATTAGGACCTCGACAAAGTACGTCGCGGCCATCACGACCAGGGCGACCACCCAGCTCACCGGGTTGTCCCAAACAAAGAACATGCCCACCCACATCAAAAACAGCACGGTCTCGCACCAGTGCATAAGGGTCATCTTGGCCAGCGTGCCGCCGCTCATCTCGGTAGCGACGCCCTGGACGATCTCCTGATGCGCGTGATGCGAGTACGAAAGGTCAAACGGCGACTTGCGCAGCTTGATGGTAAGCACCGCGAGCAGCGCGAGGAAAATGGGCGCGCTGTACACGATGATGGGGGCCGACTGCCCCGTCACGGCGATGGAATCGAAGCTGTCGGTGGCAAGGTACAGGCCCACGCTCATCAGCAGAACGGCGGGCTCGTAACTCATAACCTGCAGCAACTCACGGTCGGCGCCGACCTGGGCAAACGGGCTTTGCGTCGAGGCGGACGCCAACACCACAAAGATCGCGGCGAGGGTAACCATAAACGCGCACAGAAGCGTGTTGGAGCCCGACACAAAGATGCCGCCGCCCACCACGGTAAAGATGAGCGCGCACGCCATATAGGTATCGTCCATGGTGTTTACGCTGGCGGGGGCCTTGCGCAGCAACTTGGCAACGTCGTAGAAGGGCTGCAGCAGGCGCGGGCCCACGCGGCCCTGCATGCGGGCGGACAGCTTGCGGTCGATGCCGTCGATCATGCCACCCACAAGCGGCGCCAGCAGGGCAAACGCCACGGTGCCAATAAATATGCCCACGACACCCGAGCCTTCAAAATACTTGCCGCGCAGCACCGAGGGCGCGCTCATGGCAAGCCGCTCGGGCCCAATCCACGCGCAACACAGCAGCGCAAAAAAGATAATGCTGCAGCACACGACGCCACCCGCGGGGCCAATACGCTTCTCGCCAAGGGCGTCCTCCGAGTACCAATTGCGCTTTTCGGCCTTCACCTCGTGTCCCATCGAGCCGCGGAAATGGCGATATTTGTCGGTTCCCACACCCGAAAGGTACACGTTGACGTGCGGCTTGTTGCTCACGCGGAATGAAGTCAGCAGCACCACGGCGATAAACGCCACGATAACCACCATCAGATACATGGCGTCCTTGCCGATAACGTACGGCACGCGGCCAAACACCATGGCCAAGTAAGGCGACACCAGACCGCTCGAGATAACCGGAAACGCCACGCAGCACAGAATCAGCAGCGCGGCGATGGTGTTGAGGGCCATCCATTCGGTCTTATGGACATTGACCTCAACGTTTTGAGCCGTGGGGTCGACGCCCGAAAGCTTGGCAAGCCACTTGCCCCAGAAGAAGAACGTCGCGGCCGAGCCAAAGGCAAGCACCATGATCATGAGCACGTTGCCGGTCTGCGCGAACGCCACCAGGGCGCCCCACTTGGACACGAGCATGCCAAACGGCGCCACAAACATGCCCATGATGCCCAGCATCATCAGGCGCGTCAGGTGCGGCATGCGGCTGAACATACCGTCCATGTCCTCGATATTGCGGCTGCCGATATGATGCTCGGCCGTGCCCACGCACAGGAACAGCAGCGACTTTGCCACCGTGTGGAACAGGATCAGGAAGATGGCCGCCCATACGGCCTCGGGCGCGCCGACACCCAAGCAAGCACTGATGAGGCCCAAGTTGGAAATGGTGGAGTACGCGAGCACGCGCTTGGCATTGCTCTGCGAGATGGCCATAAGGGCAGCGAGCAAAAACGTGATGGCGCCCACGCTCGTGACCATAAAGCCGGTCACGGGATAGATGGCATAGAGCGGGCTCAGCTTGACCATCAGGAACACGCCGGCTTTGACCATGGTTGACGAGTGCAGCAGGGCGCTCGTGGGCGTGGGGGCAACCATGGCACCCAACAGCCAAGTGTGGAACGGCATCTGTGCGGCCTTGGTGAGCGCGGCGAGCGACAACAGGATGACCGGCATGACCAGCAGCGCGGACTGCGCGGTTCCGGCGCCGGAAAGCTCAATCATGCCCGAGATGGTCAGCGGCATGCCGTTCACGTGCAGGTACATGAGTCCGGCCAAAAACGCGATGCCGCCCAGCATGTTGAGGATGATCTGGGTAAAGGCGTTTTTAATGGCCTCGGGCGTGCGCGTGTAGCCAATCATAAGGAACGAGCACACGGTGGTGATTTCCCAGCCGCAGAACAGCCACTCAAGGTTGTCGCTCGTCACGATAACGAACATGGCCGAGAGGAACAGGAACATGAGCGCCAGGAACTGCGGGCGACGGTCGGGTGCGGTCTGCCCGCGCAGCGCGGCCTCGTGCTCGTCATGGGCCTGGAAGTCCTTCATATAACCCAAGGCATACACGCAGATTAGGCTGCCGACGATGCCGACGGCGAGCACCATGATCACGCTCATGTAGTCCAGGTAGAGCGGCGTTGCCGTGACGGCTTCGGCCGCGGGCAACGTCATGGCCGCAAAGACGAGCGAGTCCACCAGCTGGACTATGCCGAGCACCGTGGTAAGCACGCTCTTATATTTGTGCGCGTTGTACAGGATAACGGCGCACAGAATTACGTCGATGACGGAGCTGATGATCGAGAGCGCATGCGAGGTACCGGGGGCAATCTCAAAGCTCTGCGGACCCGTGCAAAAAAACATGACGGCGACTACAACTGTCACCGCCATGATAATGCCGGAGCCTATGAGTCCCACCGCATCGCGGGCGCGGTAACCGCGCGCGAGCAGCATGCCCAGCGCCGGTACCAGCGGAAACAGGGTAAGGAAATACAGTAGCGTCATACCATCACTCCCCCATGCAAAAACGCTGCAATTGTTTAACGTTATAGCTCAATTGATGAGTAGCGGCGGCGGGTTTTCGGTCAACTGGGGAGTTTTAGGCGTACGGGGCAAGGGCACGTCCGCTTTGGAGCAGAGAGGCGGCAAGAAAAATGCGCCCCTGTGGGCGCACCATCCCGTTTGCTATTCCGCCTTTTTAACGCGCGGCTTGCGACCGCGCGGCTTATCGACCAGTGCGGACTCACCGCTCTCGCGGTACTGACGGCACCAAGCCTTGACCGAAGACTCGCTGGGAATCTTGTGCTTGATCATGGCCTCGCGAACCGTCAAGCCGTTTTCCAGACGGTCCTTAACCACAGCGAGCTTTACGTCGTACGAATAGGTGTGATGATGCGAACCGGCATTGAGAACGGCGTCGGCACCGCCCACGGCATACGCGCGGGCCCACTGACGAGCCGTGGCCTGGGGAATGCCAAGCTCCGCGGCGAGAGCGCGATGACCGACCCCCTCTTGGAGGATCTCGACGGCGCGCTGCCTAACCTCGGGCGCATGCGTGCGAGTCCTAGTTGCTTCCGACATACCTGCCACTTCTTAGCCTTAGCCGTTAATCTGCTTTCTTACGTGCAAGTTAGATAGTAGCATTTTACTGTTTGCTCAAAGCAGTTAATTAAAATAGACGCGGCGTTATCTGGGCATTTGGCACCAAATTACGACATTTCTTTATCGATTATTTACGCTGGTAGCTGACTCGCAGCTAATCGTCATTCGCTTGTCAACAAAATTGGCATCTCTTTATGTCCTTTGGTATAGAGGATATAGTTATTAACCCCTCCCCCAATATTTTTGAGTGATCTGCAAGGCAGTAGACGTCCTCACTCCTCATGATTACCGCGCATTGCCATTCATCGGAGCAAAACAAAAAGGGCGGGACCTGCTGCGCTTGCAGGCCCCGCACCGGTTGACACCCGACGGGACACAGCCGGGCGAGACGGATCCGTGCTACCGCCCCGCCTGGCCGCGATGTTCAACTACAGCTCGTTGGCCGCGTGATACGCCGTGCGAATGGCGCTCGCAATGTCGGCGGTGCGCTCACCCGAGCAGTCGCCCACGCAGGTCACGGGCACCGTCACGCCATCCAGGTCAAACGCGTTGGCCTTGGAGCCCACGGCCATCACCACGTAATCGCAGGCGATCTTCACCGGCTCCTCGGCGCCGTCCTCGGTGGTGCGAACAGCCTCCACGCCCTCGTCGGTAATGGCGGTCAGGCGGGTCTTCACGTGCTGCTCCACGTTGTGCTCGGCAAAGTCGCTCATGATCAGCGGCAGAATGGTCTCGGACTCGCCCGCGGCAATCTTGTCGAGCATCTCCACGATCGCCACCTCGCAGCCGTGCTGCAGCAGGTACTCGGCAGTCTCGGTGCCCACCAGGCCACCGCCAATGACGGCGACGCGACCGCTGAGCTCCACCTTGCCGGCCAGTACGTCCCAGCTCGAGACGACCTTCTCCGAATCGGCACCCGGAACGGGGATGACTACGTCGTGTGCGCCTACGGCCACAATCGCAGCGTCGGCGGCGTTGAGGTCCTCAGCGGTAGCGGCATGACTGAGCTCAACCTTCACGCCCAGGCCAGGCAGAATCTTCTCGTAGTACTCGACCGAGCGCATAATCTCGTCCTTGCGCGGAGGCGCAGCCGCCAGCACAATCTGGCCGCCCAGATGATCGCTCGCCTCGTAGACGGTCACGTCGTAGCCGCGCTTGGCCGCCACGCGCGCGGCCTCCAGGCCGGCGATGCCGCCGCCCACCACGGCGATCTTCTTGTCGCCCTCGCCCGGCTTAATGGCGATGGTCGCCTCGTCGCCGTTCTCGGCATTGAGCACGCACGAGATGTACTTGCGATTTTGAATCGCGTCGACGCAGCCCTTGTTGCAGTTGAGGCACTCGCGGATGGGCTCACCCGTGGCGGCCTTCAGCGCAATGTCGGGGTCGCACATGAGCGAGCGGCCATAGGCGATGATATCGGCCGCGCCGTCTTCCAGAATCTTCTCGCCGGCCTCAACCGAGACAACGCGGCCGACGGTTGCCACCGGCACGGAGACCAGGGCCTTGACGCGCTCGGCCACGGGCAGCGTCCAGTTGTAGGGCATGGCGCCCATGGGCGGAATGGTGTCGCCCATGTTGCCGGTGTGGTTGGCCTGTGCGACCTGAATCATATCGATGCCCGCGCCCTCGAGCAGCTTGGCGAACTCGCAGGCCTCGTCGGGTTGCAGGCCGCCCTTGCCGCGCGGCGTGCCGTCGGGGTTCTCCATGATCACGGGGAGCTTGTACTCCACCATCAGCTGCGGCGCGGCCTCCTTAATGGCAGCGACGACCTCCAGCGCGTAGCGAACGCGGTTCTCGAACGAACCACCGTACTCGTCGGTGCGCTGGTTGAGGATGGCCGAGCACAGCGAACCCACCAGACGATCGCCGTGAACCTCGATGGCGTCGATGCCGGCCTGCTGCGCGCGAGCGGCCGAAGCAGCGATGGCCTCCTTGATCTGGGTGAGCTGCTCTACGCTCGCCTCGTTCACAAAGTGCTGCATGTCGTGGTGCAGCTTGGCGTAGGCCTGGTTGCGGATCTCGTTGGACTCGGCCATCTTGGCGGCAAAGGTCTCCTCGTCGCCGGCGGCCTTGGCCTCCTGCGCGACCTTGGCGGCGGCCATGGATCCCATGACCATGCGGCCGACACCGGGCACATCGTACTCGGGGTGGAACAGCTGCAGCGCGACCTTGGCGCCGTGCTTGTGGACGGCGTCGGCCAGGGCCTTAAACGTGGGGATCTGGGCGTCGGTCGCCAGCTTGGGCGTGGGGCTTGCGGTCATGACGGGAGCAACGTCGCCGATGACGATGTAGCTCACGCCGCCACGGGCCAGGCGCTCGTAAAAAGCCAGGCTGCGCTCGCCAATGGAACCGTCGCGCTCCTCGTAACCGGTGGTCAGCGGCGGGAACATAATGCGGTTCTTGAGCTCAAGGGGGCCAACCGTAATGGGCTGGAGCAGCTTGGATGCAGGTGTGGTCATGGACATTCCTCTCTTGTAGGCGCGGCGGCAATGATGCCGCGTAGTTGTCTAGAGGATATGGCATGGGAATACAGCAGCGCAACGGAAATCGGCGAATATCAGGTGGCAGCAGGTGGATGGGGCAGAGCGGCCCGTCGGTTTGCCCGCCGGTTTATCTCAATCTGTAACAGTTACGCGGCAAAACCGGGTCTTACTGTTACAGATCGAGACATTCCTCTCGGCCCATCCTCAACAATCTAGATCTGTAACAGCTAGGCCCACTTTTGGCCCCTATCTGTTACAGATCGAGACAAACCAAACCCGCCTGCTAGAAAATCTAAATCTGTAACAGTTACTCGGCAAAAACCGTCCCTCGTGTTACAGATTTAGACAAACACGACCCAACCCACCGGTATATCTCGATCTGTAACACCTAGCCGCCCAAATCGGGTCTAGATGTTACAGATCGAGATTTTGTTTGAGAGGCCGAGAATTGGACCGAAAACACGGTCCCGAAATAACAAAAAAGCTCGCCGGCTAGGCCGACGAGCTGCAAGTTCTTGGTCGCGGGGGCAGGATTTGAACCTACGACCTCCGGGTTATGAGCCCGGCGAGCTACCAGACTGCTCCACCCCGCAATGTCTGGGCGCCTCATGTGCGCAAGAAAGAATATTACGCGGGAGTTCGGTAAACGGCAAGGAAAATCTCGTAGAGCATAATTCCTTCATATTTAAAACCCCTCAGCCCCTATCACCGTAAACGAATCGCGGCCGAGCGCCGTCGACGGCGCGTATACAATGGTGCGCGTCCTTTTATGCCAACACCGGGAGTAGACATGCTGCTCGCTATCGATATGGGAAACACGCAGACGGCCATGGGCCTGTTTGACGGAGACGAGCTGGTGCAGTCGTGGCGCATGCCCACCGACCGCTCCTATACCGCCGACGAGATCCATGTGCGCCTGATGGGCTTCTTTAAGATGTACGGCCTCTCGCTCGACGCGGTCGACGCGATCGCCTTCGCCGGCGTGGTGCCGCAGCTCTCGCGCGAGTGGCACACTGTGGCCGACCGCATTGCCGCGGACGCCATCGTTATCGGGCCGCAGACGGCCGCGGTGACCAAGCTGCGCGCGGCGCGTCCCCAGGCCGTAGGCGCCGATCGCGTCGCTAACGCCGTTGCGGCCGAGACCTTCTACGGCGCGCCGGCAATCGTGGTGGACTTTGGCACCGCGACCAATATCGACGTCATCGATGAGGACGGTTATTACATTGGTGGAGCGATTGCGCCGGGCATCCGCATTTCGATGGACGCGCTCGCCGCCCGCGCTGCCAAGCTCGCCAGCGTTCCGCTCGAGGCGCCCGAGCACGCCATCGGCCGTGACACCGAGGAATGCATCAAGGTCGGCGCCGTGATGGGCGCCGCCGCCATGGCCGAAGGCCTGGTCGCGCGCATGAAGCGCGAGCTGGGCCGCGACGATGCCACCGTTATCGCCACAGGCGGTCTCGCCGGCATCGTCGCCGGCTCGACCGATGCCTTCGACGTGGTAGATGGCCAACTCACCATCAAGGGCATCTGCGAAATCTACCGCCGCATGCAGAAGCTGGGATAGAGCAGGGGCTTAAGTCGAGCGCGCCCGATGCCACAGTCCCCGCAAATGCTCGCCAAGCCTATTCCTCAAAACTGAATAATTTTCAATTTTGAGGAATAGGGCGCTGGCAACCCATTCCCCAGATAGGCGAAACCCTCCCCGGCACAGGCCGAGGAGGGTCTTGTTGTCATCGTTGTCTTTGAGCTCTGGTGCCCTGCGTTACAGACCGCGAATCCGTACGGCCTCGGGCGGAAACTCTTGCTCGCCGGCATCGGTCTTGATGGTCGCGCGACCCCAGATGTCCAGGCCCGCAAACACACCGACCGCAAGCGGCAAGCCGTTGGGCGACACCGCCGCAACTTGGCGACCGAGCAGCGGCACCATGTCGAAATACTCGCCCAGCACGGGAGCCAGCGGCCCTGCGGCGCCTTGCGGCGTGTTGGCAACAACCGCCCAGGTGTCCACACGGGTCAGCACGGCGGCGGCGAGCGCCTCGACCAGCACTTCGTCAGCCACGTCCACACCAAGCTCGCTCAGCGCCGAACGCTCAATATCCACCGTCACGGCGCCGAACATGCCCGCGGCACCGGCACCGCCGTTGACGGCGACACGCGCGAACGACGTCTCGAACGCGGGCGCACCGCACACGATATCGCTCGGCCACTGAATACCCACCTTACCGGCAAGGCCCAACCCCGGCGTCGAAGCCGTGCCCGCGAGTGCGTCCATCATGCCCATCGCGGCCACAAACGGCAGGCCGTGGAAGGCGTGCATGTTCACGTCCGGACGCACGACCAGCGAAAACGTCAGCGATGCATCGCCCGCGTTCCACGCGCACCAGCCCGCGGACGCACCCTCGCGGCCCGCATCGCGCGCGGCGTCAAGCTCGGTACCGGCGGCTACAGCGTTCATCTCAATCATCTACATACGCCCCAATTCGCCCACGATATGGCCCACGCGGTCCTCGGGCTCCTTGACCTCGACGCCGTTGTAGCGGAAGAACCGCGCCGGGTCGTGCATCAGGTCCTCGAGCGGCACCAGCACAAAATCGCGCTCGCCGATCAGCGGATGCGGCAGGCGCAGCTTTTTGCCGCCGTGGGTCTCGCCGTCCATCCACAGCAGGTCCAGGTCGATGGTGCGCGGACCGTTGGCCTTGGCCTTTTTGGAGCGGTCGCGCCCCAGCTCGGCCTCGATCTTCATGAGCTCGTCGAGCAGCACCAGCGGCGCCAGCTCGGTCTTAATCTCGATGACGGCGTTGGCAAACGCGTCCTGGCGCGTCTCGTAGGCCGGCTCGCTCTCGTAAATCTTGGAGGAGTTGGACACGCAGGTGAGTGGAATCTCGGCGATCATCTCGCGTGCAGCGCGGATGTTGTCGCAGCGATGCCCCAGGTTGGAGCCCACGGCCACAAACGCGCGGCGCGGCTGCGGCTTGGCAACCGCCCAGTAGCCGTTCAGGAACTGCGCAAAACCCGCGGCGTCGTGCACGCGCACGATGTTGGCACCGGCCTGGATGGCGCCCAGGCACACGCCAAACGTAGCGGCATCGCGCTCGGCGGCCTCGGTCACGCCCGAGACGGCGCCCACAAAGCGCTTGCGCGACACGGCGCACATGAGCGGATAGCCCAGTGACGCCATCTTGGCAGTCTCGCGCTGGATGACGATGTCCTCGTTAGCCGACTTACCAAAGCCCGGGCCAGGATCAATGCAGATGCGGTCGCGTGACACGCCGGCATGGATGAGCGTGCGGGCCTGGTCGGACAGAAAGCCCATGACGCGGCGCATGATGGGCGCCGAATCGGGCAGGGTGAAGCGGCGGAGCTGCGAGGTGGGCACGTAGGCTTCCTCGCGGCGGGCGCTGCGGCGCATCATGGCGGCCAGGCGGTCATTGGACTCCGATGCGGCCTCGGTGGCTGCGGGAGTGGCCTCGGGCGCGGGCGCGACGGTCTCGGCGGCAGTAGCCTGCTCGGCGGCCGGCGTCTCCTGCCCCAGTTCGGTTACAGGCTCGGACGTGGGCTCCGGTTCGCCAAACGGCAGCGAGGGCTGCACCACGCCGCCCGGAAGCTTGGCCTCCGGCTTAGGCTCGCCCAGCAACTTGCCGCGACGGCGGCGAGCCGGCTTCTCGGCCTCACGCGCGGCCTCGGCAGCCGCCTCGCGCGCCTTCTCGGCAACAAACGCCGCTGCCGAGGTATCGAGCTGCACCGTCGCGTGCGTGCGGGCGGGTGCAGCGACCTCGCCGGCGTGCATCACGATGACGCCGCAGGTGCTCGTCTTAACAAACTCGACCATCTTGGGATCGGTGAAGCCGGTCACGTCGTTGACGATCGAGGCGCCGCAGCGCACGGCCGCCTTGGCAACCGCCACGTGGCGCGTGTCGATCGAGACGATGGCACCCTCTTTGGCCAGCGCGCGCACAACGGGCAGCACGCGGCGAGCCTCCTCGTCGGGGTTGACCGGAGTAAAGCCGGGACGCGTGGACTCACCGCCCACGTCGATGATGTCGGCGCCGGCGTCGAGCATCGCCAGGCCGTACTCGATGGCGGCATCGGGGTCGAAGTGCTCCCCGCCATCGCTAAACGAATCGGGCGTCACGTTGAGGACGCCCATGATGCGCGGACGGTCAAAGCTGAGCTCGTACTTTCCGCACCGCCATGTCTTGCTGTCGTTCGCCATGAACATCCTCCTAAAATGCCCACGCCGCCGAGCTTGGAGAGCTGGCGGCGGGGTCGCTTTGCACTCAGTCTTTCTATTGTATCCGCGCGCGCGGGCTAGAACGCAAACGCGGCCGCGATGTCGCAAGAAATCAGCAGGTCGGCATTTGCATCCTGATCGGTGGGAGCAAGGTTGCATATGGCCAGCGTATCGCCGGTAAAGTAACGCGTAAGGCCCGCCGCCGGATACACCACGAGCGAGGTCCCACCCACAATGAGGGCATCGGCCGCGGCGATGGCGGCAACGGCACCGGTCAGCACATGCTCATCGAGCGGCTCCTCGTAGAGCACCACATCGGGCTTGATGCGCCCGCCGCACGCAGGACACACAGGCACGCCCGCGGCGTCCTCGTGCTCGCGCGAGCAAATCCACTCGGCGCTATAGACCGCGCCGCACGACTGGCAAATGTTGCGATGGACCGATCCGTGCAGCTCGAACACGCGCTGCGAGCCGGCCGCCTGGTGCAGACCGTCGATATTTTGCGTCACCACGGCGTCGAGCTTGCCGGCGCGCTCCAGCTCGGCCAGCTTGGTGTGGCAGCGGTTAGGCTTAGCGTTAAGCGCGATCATCTTGGTGCGGTAAAAGTCGAAGAACTCCGCAGGATGTGCCTCGTAAAAGCTATGCGACAGCATGGTCTCGGGCGGATAGGCAAACTGCTGGTGATACAGGCCGTCCACGCTGCGGAAATCTGGGATGCCACTTGCCGTGGAAACACCAGCGCCGCCAAAGAAGACCACGCGCTTGTGGGTGTCAAACAGATCCGCCAGCGCGGCGGAGGCCTGCCTGGGGTCCGATATTGCCTGCGTCATATGAGTCCTCCGTCCTTGTTAGTCGGGCAGCGTTGAGCGACGTCCCAGCATGCGGCCTTTAAGTCAGCATGCACGGAGCCCACCCCGCCCCTGTTGCGCTAATCTTAAGCCTGCCAACCCCGTCGAAAGGACACCATGCCTCAGACTTACACTTTCGCCTCGTGGAACGTCAACGGCCTGCGCGCCGTGCTCAAAAAGGACCCGAGCTTTATCCAGATTGCGCAAGAACTCGACGTCAATATCCTGGCGCTGCAGGAGACCAAGCTGCAGGAGGGCCAGGTCGATATCGACCTGCCCGGCTATCACCAAACCTGGAGCTACGCCGAGCGCAAAGGCTATTCGGGCACCGCGGTCTTTAGCCGCCAGGAACCGCTGCGCGTGCTGCACGCCGACGCGCTGTTACCCTACGCCGGCGAGGGCGAGGCCGCCGAGCTCGTTGCCCAAGCCGCAACCGAGGGCCGCGTCTGTGCGCTCGAGTTCGACAAGTTTTGGTTTGTGGATGTCTACACGCCCAACGCGCAAAACGAACTCGCGCGCATCGATGTGCGCATGGCCTGGGACGATGCCTATCGCGGCTTTTTGAGCGCGCTTGAGCGCGAGAGCGGCAAGCCCGTCGTAACTTGCGGCGACTTTAACGTGGCGCACGAGGAGATCGACCTTAAGAACCCCAAGTCCAACCGCGGCAACGCGGGCTTTTCGGACGAAGAACGCGGCAAGTTTACCGAGCTGCTCAACGCCGGCTTCACCGATACCTGGCGCGCGGCAAACCCCGACGTCGAGGGCGTCTACAGCTGGTGGAGCTACCGCTTTAATGCTCGCAAGAACAACGCCGGCTGGCGCATCGATTATTTCCTGGTGAGCGACGCAATCGCCGACAACGTACGCGACACCGGCATCCGCGGCGACATCTTTGGCAGCGACCACTGCCCCGTCACCCTCACGCTAGAACTCTAGCCCCAAGTAATTCCTGGGGGACAGAGGAAAACAGATCATGTGACCCCTCTCCCCCCCCTATAAGTTGCGGTGGAATAGTTCCTGTTTGGGTAGCAAATAGCCAAAAACGAGAACTATTCCACCGCAAGTTCGTGAAGGAACGCGAAATGCCTTACAGCCCGTATTTCACGACGACGCGGTTGATGCGGCGACACCAGGGCTTGTACAGAGCGGCCAAAAACACGCAGGTCGCAAGGCCGTGCGTGATATCGAATGGCACCGCCGTGGCAAGACGCGCTACGGCGCCTGCCCAGGTGAGCGGCTGCACAAAACCGATGATGTCATACGCATTGATCACGACGCCGTACAGCAAGCCCGACGCAAAGCCATACGCCATCAGCGCCGGCAATCGCACGGTGCCGTCGGCGCGGTCGAACGCACCCGCGTACGCCAGCGCGCCGCCAACATAGCCAACCAGGCCCCAGGCATACATCTGCCACGGCGTCCACATGCCCTGCCCAAAAAAGAAATTGCTGGTCAGCGCCGCCAACGCACCGACCATAAAACCATTGCGGCGACCAAGCGTCGCCCCCGCGATAATGGCGATGGCGCTCACCGGTTTAAAGTCGGGAATGGGCCCAAACAGGATGCGCCCCGCCGCCGCCAGCGCCGCCAGCACCAGCGTGGGCATAATCTGGCGCAAACCCGGACGAGATGCCTCGTAACCCGCAAAGAACAGCGCGAGCACCAGCGCCACCACAATCAGCATGGCCAACGCTGCCTGCTCAACACCCGCCAGCAACGCCGCAGCCATCACCGCCGGCACCGCCAACAACAGCGGGATCTCCAGTTTTGCAAGCAAGCGCGAGAAACGACAGTCCGTCATCCCATCACGCCCTATAGAACACGTTGTCGGCAAAGAAGTCGGCCGGGGGCTCCATGCAGGCAATCTCGCCGTCAAACATCATGGCAACGTCGTCGGCTACCTGCTCGGCAAAGTCCAAATCGTGCGTAGCCATGATGACGGTGCCGCCAGCCTTCGCATGGTCACGCAGGGCGCGGGCGATGATGCGGCGGCTCTCCAGGTCCAAGCCCTTCGTGGGCTCGTCAAGCAGCAGCAGCTCGGGGCCAATCAGCAGCAGCTTTGCCAGTGCGAGCAGCTGGCGCTGTCCGCCCGAGAGGTCGTAGGGGTGGCGCGTCTCCAGGCCGTCCAGTCCCAAGCTCGCCGCGCGCTCCCGCGCCACGGTCTCGTCATATCCGCAGGCTGAAGCCCATTCCATCAGCTCATCGCGAACCGTCTCGGCAACCAGCAGGGCCTTGGGGTTCTGCGGCAGCAGCGCAGCCGAGGCCGCTCCGCGCACCATGCGGCCGCGCTGCAGCTTGGCGGTCTTCGCCAGCACCGAGAGCATCGTCGACTTACCGCATCCGTTGCCGCCCACGATCGCATGCACCGCACCGGCCGAAAACGCCACGTCGAGCCCACGCAGCACCCAACCGCTCGCGCGATTGTAGCGAAACCAGCCTTCCGACAGGGTGGTAGCCGACCCGCCGTGCATTTTTTGGAGTATTCTGCTTCCATCCGTGCGCGGAAAGGCTTCCGAGCCGTTCTCGAGCGACGTTTGCGCTACAAAATTGGACGATTTGTCCAATTCCGAACTTTTTTTCGCGCTCGATATGTCCCCGGGCGGCTCCAGAGAGCCCAAATTGTCCTCACGCCTGCTGAATACTCCGTTTTTTGCACATCGGATGGCACCCCACCCCAACATGTCATCGGAAAACAGCGATTCTCGGCGTCCCAAAGAAGCCATATCCGCCACCTCGCGCACGCGACCGCCCTCAATCCGGTACGCACGCGTCGCATATTCGAGCATCGGCCGCGGTTGATGCGTAGCCACAACAACCGTGCAGCCCAGCTCACGGTTCACGCGAAACAGCGCGTGCAGAAAATTCTTCTCGGCAACGGGATCGAGCTGAGACGTGGGCTCGTCGAGTAGCAGCACACGCGGACGCAGCGCCAAGACGGCGGCAAGCGACAGCAACTGCTTGCGGCCACCCGAAAGCGTATCGGTATCGCGATGAAGCCAGTCCTCCAGACCAAAGAAATAGCTGGTCTCGGCAACACGGCGACGCATCTCATCACGTGCTAGCCCCAAGTTTTCCAGGCCAAACGCCATCTCGTGCCACACGGTTTCGCACACGATCTGGTTCTCGGGATCCTGGAACACATAGCCCACGCGCTCCGCCGATGCCCGCACGTCCATGTCGGCAACGTTCTCGCCCAGCACGCGCGTATCGCCAGTGCGCTCGCCCGCCGGAGCGATCTCGGGCTTGAGCAGCGACAGCAGCGTCGACTTGCCCGATCCGGTACCGCCAACAAGCAGCGCAAATGCACCTTGGGGAACACGCCAATCAAGCCCCTCGAGCACCGGTGCCTCGGCCCCGGGATAGGCAAAACTAAGGCCCCGCACCTCAATCGCCGGCGCGGCCGAGCCATATGCCACACCCGCCGCCGAGCTCCTATCAAACCGAGCCATCAGCCAAACCTCTTCTCATCAATCGCGTGCAATGCGCAAGGCAGCATCATCCAGGCAGCGTACACGACATAGCCCAGCCACGGCGCCGGCACCGAGAGCTGCGGATAAAACGAATACTGCGTCGTCGCGGTCCACGCCACCGCCACCGCGGCAGCACCAAACAGCGCGAGCCCGCCCAGCGCGGCAACGTCGCTGCGCCCCAGTCGATACCGCGCATACGTCGTACGACGCGTCGCGGCACCCCACCCGCGCGAGCGCATCGCGTCCGCGCGCTCCAGCGAATCTTCCATGCCCCAGCCCATCAACACGCTCGACGCCCGCAGGCGCGAGCGCACGGGGTCGGCCGGCGCGCGCCCCAGCACATCAATCGCATCCTGCACCGCCAGCACCGTACGACCGCGGCGCAAAAACTGCGGGATAAGCCTCATGCACATCGAGATCATGAGCGCAATCACCGGTGCGGCATTACCCAGCAGCGCGAGCACCTTGTCGTATTCGAGCATCGACGCCGCGGCCTCAAACCATAGCACGCTCGCCACAAACAGCCCGCCCATGCACAGGCCGTATACCATGCTTTCCAGATACACCGCGCGCATGCCAATACGGAACAGCTCCGTCGAGCCCGAGGCGCTAAACAGCGGATTGACCAGCGCGATAATCAAAATCACCGGCAACTGCCAGCGGAGTGCGTCCAGCGTGCGGGCAGCCCCACGCGTCGCAAATCCATACGCCAGCCCGCCCGCAAGTGACAGCGCAATCAGCACCGGCTGCATCGAGAACATGGTGAGCCCCAGCGTCAGCACAATATAGAGTGCCGGCACAGCCGGATGCGACATCGAGAACGCCGCGACGGGCTCGCCGCCAAACTCCTCTTGCATGTTGTCCACGGGCACCCCCGTCCCCTCGCTCAAAAGACAGCTCCGCAGCACCGCCAACGCCGCACGCAAGCAGCGCAAACGCCACGACGGCGGCGCAAGCCCCAACCGCCGCAAACCAATCGTTACGCGCTCATCATATGCCTGCGGTATCATATTGCGCCGTGTATCGTTTCCAAACACACGTCTCTATAACGTAACAGGAGATCACATGGACGCAACCGCAATTATCCTCGCCGCCGGCGAGGGCACCCGCATGAAGTCGAACCACTGCAAGGTTTCGCACAAGATTCTAGGCAAGCCCATGGTTCAGTGGATCGTCGACGCCACCATCAAGGCCGGCTGCAGCCGCGTCGTGGTCGTCATCGGCAGCCACGCCGACGAGATGCGCGCCCTCATCGATGGCGCCTACGCCAACAGCGCCACCAAAGTCGAGTGCGTCGAGCAGACCGAGCGCCTGGGCACCGGCCATGCCGTCAAGGTCGCGCTCGAGGCCTGCGGCATCGCGCAAGGCCCCGTCGTCGTGCTCAACGGCGACCTGCCGCTCATCACCGCCGACACCGTCGCCAAGTTCGCGCAGACCGTCGCCACCGGCGAGCTCGCCTGCACCGTCATGACCATGACCCCGCCCGATCCTTTTGGCTACGGCCGCATCAAGCTGGGCGCCGATGGTCAGATCGAGCGCATCATCGAGCAGAAGGACTGCACGCCCGAGCAGGCCGCCACGCTGCTGGAGTGCAACGCCGGCTGCTACGCCTTCGACGGCGCGCAGCTTGCCGCCCACATTAACGAGATCGGCAACGACAACGCGCAGTCCGAGTACTACCTGCCCGACATGCTCGAAATCCTCAAGGGTCACGGCCAGGCAGTCTCCATCTTCCACTGCGACGACTACCGCGACGGCCTGGGCGTCAACAGCCGCATCCAGCTCGCGCAGCTCACCGCCATCGCGCGCGACCGCATCAACGAGCACTGGATGGCAGAAGGCGTCACGTTCATCGACCCCACGCAGGCCTGGATCGGTCCCGACGCCACCATCGGCCGCGACACCGTCGTGTGGCCGCAGACGCATCTGATCGGTCACGTCACCGTGGGCGAGGAGTGCCAGCTCGGCCCCAACAGCCGCCTCACCGACACCACCGTCGGCAGCGGCTGCATCATCGATGAGACCATCGCCATCGAGGCCGTCATCGAGAACGGCGTCGACTGCGGCCCGCGCGCCTACCTGCGCCCGGGCACCCACATGCTCGACGGCTCCAAGGCCGGTACGCACGTGGAAATCAAGAAGTCCACGATCGGCGAGGGTTCCAAGGTGCCCCACCTGTCCTACATCGGCGACACCACCATGGGCTCCGGCGTCAACGTGGGCGCAGGCTCCATCACCTGCAACTACGACGGCGTGCACAAGCACAAGACCGTCATCGGCAAGGACGCCTTCATCGGTTCCGACACCATGATGGTCGCGCCCGCCCAGATCGGCGACGGCGCGCTCGTGGCCGCCGGCTCCGTCATCACCGAGCCGGTCCCGGCAGACGCACTCGGCCTGGGTCGTGCCCGTCAGGTAAACATTGAGGGCTGGGCCGCCGATTATCGCCGCCGCCTGCACGAGGACGACGAGGCATAACGTTTTATCAAGCACAAAAGGAGCTGTTCCCATGGGGGGCGGCTCCTTTTTCTATCGTGACCTGCGCAACCGGATGAGTGGTCGGTTCGTGTCCGTTGACGGTAAAGACGTTATCAAGACTCGATAAACCCCGCCGCGCGGTTACAATGCAAAAAGGCATCTATATGGCATTCGATGTATAAAGGAGAAGGGTAATGCCGATTAATGATCCCGAGAAGTCGGAGAATATGCGCAAGTCCATCCGCGTGTATTCCGGTTCCTCCAACCGTCCCCTCGCTCAGAAGATTGCTGAGTACCTTGGGGTCGAGCTTTCGGGCCTTACGCTAAAGCAGTTCGCCAATGGTGAGATTTACGCCCGCTACGACGAGACCGTCCGCGGCGCCGACGTCTTCCTGATTCAGTCCGTGGCCGGCGGCAACGTCAACGACATGCTCATGGAGCTGCTCATCGCCACCGACGCTGCCAAGCGCGCATCCGCCCGCTCCATCACCGCCGTCATCACCCACTACGGCTATGCCCGCCAGGACCGCAAGGCCGGCCCGCGCGAGCCCATCACCGCCCGCCTCGTCGCCAACCTGCTCGAGCGCGCCGGTGTCAACCGCATCATCACCCTCGACCTGCACCAGGGCCAGATTCAGGGCTTCTTCGATATCCCGGTTAACCACCTGTCCGCGCTGCCGCTGTTTGGCCAGTACTACAACGACATGCACTTCGACACCGACAACCTGGTTGTCGTCTCCCCCGACGTGGGCCGCGCCAAGGCCGCCAAGAAGCTGTCCGACATGCTCGGCTGCGACCTGGCCATCGCCCACAAGGGCCGTCCGCGCCACAACGCCGCCGAGGTCATGGGCATCATCGGTGACATCAAGGGCAAGACCTGCATCATCAATGACGACATGATCGACACCGCTGGCACCCTGTGCGCCAACGTCAAGGAGCTCAAGGCTATGGGCGCTGGCGATATCTACGTCTGCGCCACCCACGGTATCTTCTCCGGTCCGGCCATCGAGCGTCTGAACGACGCCCCGATCGTCGAGTGCCTCGTCACCGACGCCATTCCCGTCGAGGTCGGCGGCAAGATCAAGACCATCTCGGTCGCCGAGGAGTTCGCCCAGGCCATCTCCGCCGTTTACCACGAGGAGCCCGTCTCCACGCTCGTCGGCGGCGACTTCGCACTGTAATCGCATCGTCCTTGTAACCCGGCGCATCGCCGTCGGAACAGAAGAAACCCCCGCGCTCCCCCTTGCTTCGCAAAGGTCGCGCGGGGGTTTCTTCTGTTCCGACGGCTCGCCCTGCCGCGGCCGCGCTTTTGTCTGGTGGGATTTCGCTGAAACGAAGTCTCGCCTTCGGCGGGCGTGGTAGCCTTTGTCGTTAATTAAACTTTTTATGTAACGGAAGGACAAATATGGCAGCTGCACAGCCGCTTAAGATTCGCATGGTTGCCGGGCTTGGCAACCCTGGCGAGGAATATGCCGAGACCCGCCACAACGCCGGCTTTAAGGCGATCGACGAGCTGGCCCGTCAGGCCGGCGTCACGTACTGGAAAAACCAAGCAGGCGCCGAGGTCGCGCTCATCAACATCAACGATCCCGAGGAAGAGTGCGGCAAGCGCCAGATTGTACTGGTCAAGCCGCAGTCGTATATGAATACCTCGGGTGGCCCCATCTCCAAGCTCTGCCGCGAGTACAAGATCAAGGCCGAGGAGCTGCTCGTAATCCACGACGAGCTCGATATTCCCGCCGGCGACGTCCGCGTTAAGGTGGGCGGCGGCCACGCCGGTCACAACGGCCTGCGCTCCATCATCGACAAGATGGGCAGCCGCGACTTCAGCCGCATCCGCACCGGCATCGGCAACCCTCCCGGCAAGATGGCCGTCGCCGACTACGTTCTTAAGCAGCTGCGCGCCCGCGAGGCCGCGGATTTCCAGGACACCTGCGCCCGCGCGGCCGACGCCGCCGGCCTGGCGATCGTGCACGGCGTGGTTTATGCCCGCGACCATGTCAACGGCGCCGCTTCCGCCAACGGCAAGCACTAAAACCTATCATTTAGGGACAGGTTTATTTTGGCAGGTTTTACCTGCGGAAACGCCCCAGTTGCGGCATCGCAATCAACCGCGCGCCGACATACATGCACAGCACCCCAAAGGGGGCCGGCCTCATCACAACCCGAGGCCGGCCCCCTTTGCCGTTTTACCTGATAAAACCGACCAAAATAAACCTCTCCCCCTTTGGTAGGCCAAAGTGGATAAACCCTGCTCCCAACCGCCGAAGACACACGTAAGTGACATGTCCATGAGGGTATAATTTGCACCGTATGTCTGCACAACGCCTGTGCGCGTACGGTTTTATTCGGGCTACCGTCCATTTCCGTGGAGGCACGGTTCGGCGGCCCTAACAAGAGAGGGGTTCTATGTATAAGATCCTGGAGAAGACGCAGTTCTCGGAGAAGGTGTTCAAGTTCCGCATCGAGGCGCCTGCAATCGCCAAGCATGCGCACGCTGGACAGTTCCTCATGGTTCGCGCCAACGAGACGGGCGAGCGTGTCCCGTTTACCCTGGCCGGCTGGAACGGTGACGAGGGCTGGGTCGAGTTCATCTTCATGGTGATCGGCAAGACCACCGAGATGCTTTCCACCTACGAGGCCGGCGAGTCGCTGCGCGACGTCGTGGGCCCGCTGGGCGTTCCCACCGAGATGGCTGAGGGCCCCTGCGCCGTCATTGGCGGCGGCGTCGGCCTGGCAATTGCCTTCCCGGTCGCCAAGCACCTGGTCGAGACCGGCCACGAGGTGCACGCCATCATGGGCGCCCGCACCAAGGACCTCCTGCTTATGGAGGACCAGTTCCGCGAGCTCCTCGACGAGGACCACATCCACATCACCACTGACGACGGCTCCTACGGCGAGCAGGGCGTTGTCACCGCTCCGCTGGAGCGCCTGCTGCAGGACAAGGCCGTGAGCCAGGTCTTCTGCGTCGGCCCCGTTCCGATGATGAAGTTCTCGACCCTCACCGCCCAGAAATACGACACCCCCATCACCGCGTCCCTCAACCCCATCATGGTTGACGGCACCGGCATGTGCGGCTGCTGCCGCGTCGAGGTGGGCGGCGTGACCAAGTTCGCTTGCGTCGACGGCCCCGACTTCGATGCCACCCTGGTCGACTGGGATGACCTTCGTGCCCGCCAGGCCGCCTACCGTTCCGAAGAGGGCGAGTCCCTCAAGGCCTATGAGGAAAAGAGCTGCGCATGCCACTAGTTAACGGTCGTTTCGTTGCCGATATGAAGTCGCCCCGCACCCCCGATAACGAGGAGCCGGCTGCCGAGCGCGCCTGCGACTTCCGCCCCGTCGACAAGGGCTTCACCGAGGAGATGGCGCTGGCCGAGGCCGAGCGCTGCCTCAACTGCAAGAAGCCGTTCTGTGTTGAGGGCTGCCCCGTCAACATCAACATTCCCCGCTTTATCGAGCAGATCCGCGAGAAGGACTTCGGCGGCGCCCTCGATACCATCCGCGAGGACTCCATGCTTCCCGCCATCTGCGGCCGCGTCTGCCCGCAGGAGAACCAGTGCGAGGGCAAGTGCATCCGTGGTAAGAAGTCCGAGCCCGTGGCCATCGGCCAGCTCGAGCGCTTCCTGGGTGATCGCCCCGAGCTCGCCTCCACGCCCAAGATGGCCCCCAAGAACGGCAAGAAGGTCGCCGTCGTCGGCTCCGGCCCGTCCGGCATCACCTGCGCCGGCGAGCTCGCCCGTAACGGCTTTGACGTCACCGTCTTTGAGGCCTTCTTCACCGGCGGCGGCGTGCTGGTCTACGGCATCCCCGAGTTCCGTCTGCCCAAGGCAGTCGTCAAGCGCGAGATTGACGGCCTGGAGGACATGGGCGTCAAGTTTGAGTACAACTCCGTCGTGGGCAACATGGCCACGGCCGAGGAGCTGTTCGAGCAGGGCTTCGACGCCATCTACGTAGCGACCGGCGCTGGCCTGCCCAAGTTCCTCAACGTCCCCGGCGAGAACCTGCCCAACGTCTTCTTCGCGAACGAGTACCTCACCCGCGTGAACCTGATGAAGGCCAACAAGTTCCCCGAGTACGACACCCCCACCAAGCACGGCAAGAACGTCGTTGTCTTTGGTGGCGGCAACGTGGCTATGGACGCCGTCCGTACCGCCAAGCGCCTGGGCGCCGAGCACGCCATTATCGCCTACCGTCGTACCGAGGATGAGATGCCTTGCCGTCGTGCCGAGCTGCACCACGCCAAGGCCGAGGGCGTCGAGGTTCTGCCGCTCGTCTCCCCGCTCGAGTTTGTCGCTGGCGAGGACGGCTCCGTGTGCGCCGTCAAGGTCCAGAAGATGGAGCTCGGCGAGCCCGACGAGTCCGGCCGTCGTCGCCCGGTGCCCATCGAGGGCGCCATCGAGGAGATCCCCTGCGACGTCGCGATCTCGGCTATCGGCACCAACGCCAACCCCTTCGCTGCCAAGATCGGCGGCAAGATGGAGCTCAACAAGTGGGGCTACATCGTCGCCGACGAGGAGACCGGCCAGACCACCGATCCCCGCATCTGGGCCGGCGGCGACATCGTCACCGGTGCCGCTACGGTCATTCTGGCGATGGGCGCCGGCAAGAAGGCCGCCGCTTCCATCACCAAGAGCCTGCTGGGCGAGTAACCACCTACAGCGCTAGCCACCAAACGGCAAAGCCCCCGTCGAGCACACGCCCGGCGGGGACTTTTTCTATGCCGACCGCCCGACCACCACAAAGGGGACAGGCACCTTTGTGGTGGTTTGGAGCCTGGTCGGCAAACCAATTCCGGCGTTTGTCTCAATCTGTAACAGTTAGAGACCAAATTCCTCGCCACGTGTTACAGATCGAGACGTTAGGTTAGCGGCTGAACAGTTCGCCTCAATCTGTAACACCTAGAGCCCAACTATCAGGTTTGGTGTTACAGATCGAGATTTTGTAAAAGCCGAGAATGGGCGCTGCCACCAAAAGCCTAGCGCTTGCGGCGCTTGGTTGCGGCGATGCCGGCAGCGGCAACGGTTGCGCCGGCGATGCCAAGGGCCGCTGCCGCCGTCGCGGCGTTGTCGCCCGTGGCGGCCAGAGTGCCCACGGACTTCTGGGCAGCGGTGGCCTTCGCGGCCGGCTTGGAGGCAGCAGTCGTGGAACTCGCCTGTGCCAGCGTCACGGACGGCGTGCCAGTCTCACTTCCGCCGCCTGGCTGCGGCGTGGGAGCCGGGGTAGGCTCAGGCTGCGGCGTGGGCTCAGGCTCGACCGCATCTCCGGAGCTGATTACCACGCTGCGGGCAACCTCGTCGGAGGTCCTAACATCCTGGATAGTGGACGACCCGGCAGCACCGATGACGAGTCCGTTTCCCGTAGTTTCTCGCACAGTGCCGCCGGCGGGAGTCGTAACTACCGATCCGCCATCAATTGAGAGACAAGGGGCTGCATCACCTTGATTGACAGCGTAGATTGCCGCTGCATTACCCGACACCTCAACATTTGAATTAATGATGTCAATTCGAGGGATGGCGGACTGGGAACCGGACTGGGAATATATTCCGTAGCCATGTTTACGACTGTGGCCAGTTCCGTCACCGCATCGAACTGTAAGGCTCGAATTCTCGACGAGCACCCGCGACACGCCGTCCTGCGCGCGCATCCAAACACCATCCAAAACCTCGGCACTATCACTCGCCACGAGCGTAACATCCGCCCCGTTGGTAATACTCAAATATGTATCCTTACCCCCGGACGAATACAGGGCGACCGACAACATGTTTGTATTACGCGCCGCCGCATCTAATTTTGCGTTATCCACCGCGATGCAGCCTCCATGCTCGGAGGAGATGTTTTCGGCATAGACTGCAACGGCATTGAGCCCCCCATTCGCCTCCGCCTCAACGTGGACGTCGGCGCCCTCGTTAATGGTTATGTTGCCTGCCCGCGTATGAATGCCGATGGTATGAGGCACTTTGTTCGTTGCCGTCACGTTAACGTTGGCACCGCGGATGTCCACGTCACCGCCGGCCTTACCGTCCCCCGAAACCGCTATCGTATCGGTCCCGGCCGTCGCGTTGAGAGTCACGTCACCCGAGATGGCGAGGCTACCGCACTCGACCTTAACAGCGCTCCTGCTCTTCTGTGGTTCGGCCGTCGCGTTGAGGGTTCCCTCCCCCGTGATGGCAAGGTTGCCGTCCTTGACCTCGATAGCGCTCTGCAAGGAATCGGCCGTTACGGTGTTGGTGCCCGTCACGCCGATATTGAGGTTGCCCTGAGCGCTGATACCGGCGCCGTTGTAGCCATTGAGCTTCATGTCGTCGGCGCCGTCCCAGGACCACGTTCCGGCCTCGTCGCCGGCGCCCTTGTTGTACTGCGTGCCGCCGACGTTGACCCATTTGGCGGCGAGCGCCACGCTGGGTAGCAGCAGCTGACCGACCATGAGCGCGCAAGCCCCCGCGCAGGCGAGCTTGGCGCCCACGCGACGCCACGTTCCGTGAGAGAGCGCGCACGCGCGGCCGTGGTCGATTGGGTTGTCATGGATTTGCTTTCGCATGTGAGCCTCCTTGTCGTAAGGGGTACCTCCGCTGTTTTATGTTGCGGAAGCTTGCGCTAGCGGTCGCGGCGCTTGGACGCGACGAAGCCGGCGCCGATGACGGACGCACCGGCGATGCCGAGGGCGGCCGCCGCCGTCGCGGCGTTGTCGCCTGTGGCAGCCAGAACACCGGAAGCGTTTTTGGCGCCGGCGGCAGTCTTGGTCGTAACGGTCTTGGTGACCGCCGTGGTGGTCTTTACGTCCTTGTCTACGGGCTTGAGGCCAGGCTTCTGCTCGGGATTGGGTATGGGGTCGGGATCGGGCTCCGGCGTCGGCTCAGGCCCCGGCGTCGGCTCCGGCTCCTGTCCGTCTCCAAAATCAATCACTACATCATGGGCGACCTCGGCAGAACCGACGATATCCGTAATAGCAGACGAACCGGCAACACCGATGACCTGCCCGTTCTGGGAACTTGGCCATTTCCCCGTATCGACAACCTTTTTCACATCGCGCACGGCACCATCCGTCGGAGTCGCAATCATCGCGTTCCCTCGTAAATCGATCATCGCGGCACGGAACAGTGTCGCATTCGCGGCGTTGCGGTTGATCGCATAGATCCCCGCAGTCGCGCCCGAAGCCTCAATCTTCGATTTGAAAATCTGGATACGAGGCGTTTCAAACCTGGTATTTGCCTCTGCCATGATTCCAAAACTTTGATTGCGAGCGGCGTCGATGCCGCTTGCGGCAGACAGGCTTCGAGACGTGAGGTTCGACTTCTCGACAAGCATCCACACCGCACCGTCTTGCGAGCGTGCGCTGATACCCGCCGAGCGCGAAGCCGCACTACCAGCCGAAAGCGTGACATCGGCTCCGTTGACGATTTTCATGAGGGTATTCTTCTTGATACCGAACGTATTGATGCACAAGGAAGCCCACGAGGCATCGCCAGTCTTAATCAACAGACTGGCGCCATCGATGGTGACATCGGCGCCGTGCTCATAAGCGGAATCCGGCTCTTCCTGCTCGCCTTCCTGGGCAGCGTGTCTGTTTGGAATGTTGTCAGCATGGATACCGCAGATGACCTGCATTGGACGCCAAGATCCTTCAGCCGATTTCGCCTCGATTTTGACATCGGCGCCCTTATCGATTGTCACGCTGCCGGCCGTCGCGCGAATGCCCGTCACGTTGTCCGCTGCGCCCGAAGCCGTCACGTTGACGTTGGCGCCGCTGATGGTCACATCGCCGCCCGAATTGCCGTCGCCTTCCGCCGCAATCACATCGGTCTGGGCCGTCGCGTTGAGAGTCCCGTCGCCGTTAATGGCAAGGTTGCCGTTCTTGACAGCAATGGCGCTCTGCCCGGCGTCGGCCGTGACGGTGTTGGTGCCCGTCACGCCGATGGTGAGGTTGCCCTTGGCGCCGATGGAGCCGCCGTCGTAGCCGTTGAGCTTCATGTCGTTAGCGCCATCCCAGGACCAGGTTCCAGCCTCGTCGCCAGCAGCAGTGCCCGCGTCGTACTGCGTGCCGCCCACGTTGACCCAGTCGGCGGCGAGCGCCACGCTCGGCAGCAGCAGCTGACCGGCCATGAGCACGCAGGCCCCCGCGCAGGCAAGTTTTGCGCCCACGCGGCGCCACGTTCCGTGAGAGAGCGCGCACGAGCAGCCGTGGTCGATTGGGTTGTCATGGATTTGCGTTCGCATGTGAGCCTCCTTGTCGTAAGGGGTGCTTCTATAACACCATGTTACGGGAAGATATCCGGATCCCGGGGCACAAATTCTCATGTGGCGCACCTGCCAGCGCAAAAGGCAACGAGCACGCTATTGCCAAGCGCGCCCCCCGAAAGGCCTGCCATCAATCCCTTTGTTGAGCCCTCTCATGCCCTCGCCAAACAGGCATGCTGGAGCATCGCGCTCGTCATGATTCTTGCCTGCTTGTTCTCGACCTCGACAACGTGGTCACACTCTCCAACGCCCACGGCACCATTGCCGTGCAAGCCTGGCCGCGCCTCTTTTTGGCGGCAAGCGGCCTTGCCGCCGGTGTTATCTTTGATCTTGCCGAGCGCCGCTACATGGGACTTGTCATGCTCGGCATCGCCGTGCTCTCGACCATTTCCATCCTGGCCGTGGAGGCCGGCGCCGATCCCAACCTGGGCCTTGTCGTCTTTTACCTGAGTTCGGGCTTTTTTGTCACGTTCTTTACCGCCACCTTTACACAGCTGGCACCGCGTATGCACGCGCCCGCTCTTTGGGCCGGCATGGGACGCGCCGCCAACAATGCATGCGCATTCACTACATCGGGCATCTCGCTTGCCCTTGTGACCTCGGGCAACGTTGCCCTCATCATGATCGGCGCGCTCGTTTTGCTCGTCGCCGCCTGCGCAGCATTCGTGGCAGCCGGCTTGTTCCGCCTGCCCCAAACCGAGCAGGAGCGCGAACATCAACAGCTTGCCGAGGAGGCGCTGGCAGCACCGAGTATCGAGGAGCAGCGTCAGGCCTTCATCACCGATCACGCTCTCACCCCGCGCGAAGTCGACGTGCTCGTGGCCGTAACCCAGGACGAACGCCCGCTCAAGCAGATCGCCGAGGAGCTCGGCATCTCGATGCGCATGGTACAGCGCCACCTGAGCTCTATCTACCAAAAGACCGACATACAGACGCGCGCCGGTCTCACCAAGGCCCTCCCCTCCGCCTAAAACAAAAACCACCACAAAGGTGCCTGTCCCCTTTGTGGTGATTTTTGGTCGGTTAGTCTTCGAGCTGCGCTACTTTGTAGCGGTAGGCTGCGGCAATAACGTCTTTGCAACCCTCGCGGCCCAGCTTGGCGCGGTTGACGACGATGTCTTTACCGCTCGTCATCTTCCACTTTCCGGCACTGTAGCGCTTATAGAACGCCTCGCGCGCCTTCTGCTGCTGCTTGACCAGCTTGGCGCCCTTCTTTTTGTTGAGGCCACGCTTCTTGCGCACGATCTCGACGCGGTCCTCAAAGGGCGCAGTCACCAGCACGGCGATGTGGTTGGGGTTGTTGCGCAGCAGATAATCGGACAGACGGCCTTCGATAATGCAGCTCTCGGTCTCACCCAGATCCAAAATCACCTGGCTCATCTTTTGGAACAACTTGTCCGAGTACGAACGCGCATCGTAGCGGTCGGGCAGAAACGCCATGTTCTCCACGGCCAGGCGCTCGTCGTAGGCGGCCATCTTGTCGAGCGACTCGCCCGCGCGCAGCGAAGCACGCACCAGCAGCTCGTTATCGTACAGCGGAATCCCCAGCTCATCGGCGAGGATACGACCAATCTCGTGGCCCTCGGCGCCAAAGTCGCGCGCGATGGTAATGACCACAGGATTCTTCTTGTTCTCCAGATCGCTCATCGCGATTCCTTTCTCTATGTGACAAAGGGGCTGTCCCTTTGCCACATTCTACGCTGCCACCATTCGCCTCTGATATGCGCGAACCAGCAGCGAGATACCAAAGTTGAGCACAAAGTACATCGCAAACACCAGGCCGTAGAGCATAAGCACCTGCGACAGGTCGATCGCGTGGGCCATCACGACGTTAGCCGTGTACATGAGCTCGGCCACGTTAATGCCCGAAAGATACGAGCTGTCCTTGATGACGGTCGTGCACTGGCTAAACAGCGCCGGAATGATCGTCTTAAACGTCTGCGGCAGAATGATGTAGCGCATGGTGGCAAAGAAGCCAAAGCCCTGGCTCTGCGCTGCCTCAAACTGGCCGCGCGGAATCGAGTTGAGGCCGCCGCGCACAATCTCGGCCATAACAGCGCTGGTAAACAGCGTAAAGGCGATGGTCGAAATCACAATGTCCAAACCCTGCACCGTAAAGTAGATAAACAGGATCCACAGCAAGTTTGGCGTGCAACGGAACAGCTCGATATAGGCGCTCACCAAAATACGGAACGGGCGGGGCGCATAGCTCTTAACGAGCGCCAGCACCGTGCCAAAGATGAGCGAGAAAAAGATCGACAGCGCCGAGATCTCGATCGTCTTAACAAAGCCGCCCCAGATGTAGAGCAGGTTGGTCGCGTTGAAGATTTCCATGCGCTAGGCCTCCTCTACGTTGTCGAGCCCCAGCTCGGCCAGGCTCACGCCGCGCGGACGCTCCTTGGAGCGGCGCTCGAGCCACTGCACCAGCATGGCGAGCGGAAAGCAGATGATGAAGTACATAAGGCAGCAGACGATATATCCCTGCAGGTAACCGTACAGACTCACAAAGTTGTCGGAACGGTACATAAGGTCGCCGCCGGCCACAAGCGCCAGCACCGACGTGTTCTTGACCAGGTTGAGCGCCTGGTTACACAGCGGCGGCAGAATGATCTTGAATGTCTGGGGCAGCACGATGTACCAGTACGCCTGTGCGCGGGTAAAGCCCTGGCTCTGGGCCGCCTCCATCTGACCGCGCGGAACCGCCTCGATACCAGTGCGGATGACCTCCGAGATGTAGGCCGCGTGATACAGGCCCACACCCAAGAAGCCCAGCACGAACGGTGCGATGCGCATCGGCTGGTCGGCACCGGTTATGGCCTGCAAAAACTGCGGACCGGCCATGTACATAAAGAGCACCTGCACGGGCAACGGGGTGTTCTGGTAAAACTCCACGTACACGCGGCTTATGGCGCGCAGCACGCGCGAGCGAGTGGTAGAGAACACGCCCAGCAGCGTGCCCAGCACCAGCGACAGCAGCAGGCCGGCAACGACCACCTGCAGCGTCACGCCAAAGCCCTCCCAAAAGGGCCCCATATTTTGAAATGTCGTCGACCAACGGTCGGCGTCAAATAATCCTTCGAGCATTTGATTCCTTCCTTGGACGATGCGCCTATACAAGACCCCAGGTCTTGACCTCTTGGTCGAGCCAGCCGTCGGCCAGGCGATCGCAAATCACCTGATCGACCACAGCCGAAAGGTCGCAGCCCTTCTTGGTCGCCACGCCGTAGCCCTGCTCGCCAAACTTGACCTCGGGCTGCAGCAGCTCAACGGTCTCGTTCATGTAACCGGCCAGCGTGGAGCGGTCCATGGCAAAGACGTCGATATTGCCGGCGTCGAGCGAACTCTTGATGATGGGATAGCCGCTAAAGGCCCTAAACTCGGGCTTGCAGCTAAAGCCGTTGTCCTTGATCATCTGCTCGATCAGGCCCTGCGTGGTGGCACCCTGGCTCACGCCGATGACCTTGCCGTCCAGGTCCTCAATCGAGGTAAAGCCCGAACGCTTCTTGACCATAAGTCCCACGTAGTCGGTGCGGTACGGCGTCGAGAAATCCCAACTCTTCTTGCGCTCGTCGGTGATGGTGTAGGTCGCCGCGACCACGTCGAGTTGGCCGTTATCGATCAGCGGGCCGCGCGTCTTGGGCGTCACGTCGGTAAACTCGACAAGCTCCTGGGCGCGGGCCTCCTTGTAGCTCACGCCAAAGACGGCAGCGGCGATCTGGTAGCACAAATCGACTTCCATGCCCTCAAAGCGGCCCTTGGCGGTGTCGTAGTAACCGTAGCCGGGAACGTCCTTCTTAACGCCGGCATTCAGATGGCCGCGCGACTTGATGGCCGCCAGCTTGGACCCCTTGTCGGAACCCTCGCTGCTGGTGGAGTTGCCGCAACCGGCAAGCGCGGTCCCCGTCAGCGCAAGCATGCCGGCGCCAGCCAGCTGCAAAAAGTGACGGCGCGACACGGCCGCCCTCGTCATATCCGTCATGTCCATCACCGCGCCTAGTGCAGAATCTTGGACAGGAACTCGCGGCAGCGCGGGTTCTCGGGGTTATCGAAGAAGTGCTCAGGCGTGCCCTCCTCCAGAATGCGGCCGTCCTCCATAAAGATGACGCGGTCGGCCACCTGGCGCGCAAAGCCCATCTCGTGCGTCACGCAGATCATGGTGATGTCCTCCTGCGCGAGCTCAATCATAACGTCCAGAACCTCCTGGACCATCTCGGGGTCGAGCGCCGAGGTCGGCTCGTCAAACAGGATGATGGGCTGCTTGGTGCACAGGGCACGGGCGATGGCGATGCGCTGCTGCTGACCACCCGAGAGATTCTGCGGATACTCGCCGGCCTTATGCGCCATGCCGACGCGCTTGAGCGCGGCGATGGCGATCTCGGTCGCCTCCTCTTTGCTCTTCTTTTGCAGCTTGATGGGCGCGAGCGTCAGGTTGCCCAGCACCGTCATGTTGGGATACAGGTTGAACTGCTGAAACACCATGGAACTGTACTTGCGAGCCATCTCCAGATGGTTCTTTTTGGTGAGCGGCGTACCGTCGATGACGACCTCGCCCGACGTGGGCTCCTCCAGATAATCGACGCAACGGATGAGCGTCGACTTACCCGAGCCGGAAGGCCCGATCATTACGAGCTTCTCGCCGCGCTTGACGGTGAGATTGATATCTTTGAGCACATGCAGGTCGCCAAAGTACTTGTTGAGATGCTTGATCTCGATCATGTCTGCCATGAATGTCCCTTCCCTGCGTTTACACGAGTTGCACTATTGTACGGAAAGAACCACGTTTCCGCAGCCCACACTACATTCCCGTAAAGAACCCGCAACCTTTAACCCACTCATTGGGGACAGGCTTAAATGAGTGCCCGCTCATTGGGCACTCATTTAAGTCTGTCCCCAATGAGTACCCAGCTCATCAAAAAGGGGCGCGACCGCGATGGTCACGCCCCCTCAGCATCGGCTATGTGTCGGCCAGCCCTTAAGCCAGCTTTGCTCCGACGATCTTTGCTGCTGCCGGTTTGTCGAAGTTGCCGCCGGTGGCCTTGCCGAGTGCTCCCATGACCTGGCCCATCTGCTTCTTAGAGGTCGCGCCCAGCTCGGCGATGACCTGCTCGATCAGGGCCTCGAGCTCCTCGCCCGAAACCTGCGCGGGCAGCAGACTCTCCAGAATCTTGACCTGCTCGGTCAGGTTGTCGGTACGCTCCTGGTCGGTACCGGCCTTAATGGACATCTCCAGCGTCTCGCTCGTCTGCTTAATCAGACGCTTGATCATGTTGTTGACGTCTTCCTCGGTCACATCGCGGCGCTCGTTGACTTCAATATTCTTCACCTCGGCCTTGACCTGGCGAATGATGGACAGGCGAACCTTGTCCTTAGCCTTCATGGCTGCGATCATTTCCTTCTGCAGCTCTTCGTTGGTCATCTGTAAATCCTCCTCAATAGCGTGGGCGGCACTCACGCGGGCACCGCCCCATGATTACTCAGTCGTCGACGCTTCGTCGGTCGAACTCTTGGTGACGCCCTTCAGGCTCACGTTATAGGGCACGTCCTTGGGCATGGGGTTAACGGTGATGTCGGCATCCTTCTTGTACTGCTCCAGCCACTCGCTGTACGCGGTACTTGCCGCCTGCGTCTTCACCACGTTGGAGACGTACTTCTTGATGTCCTTGGGTACCTGCTTAATGTTATCGACCTGATTATCGACATGGAAGTAGTCGGTGCACTTGATGATGTGGTAACCATAGGTCGACTCGACAACGTCGCTCACATCGCCCTTGTTGAGTCCCTCGAGCGCTGCCTGGTAGCTGTCGACGAAGGTGGTGAGCTTGTCCCAGCCCACATCGCCCTTCTTATCCTTGGAGCCGGTATCGTCGGAGTACTGCTTTACGGCGTCCTCAAAGCTCAGCTCGCCAGAGTTAATCTTGTCCAGGCACTCCTGCGCCTTGGCCTTGGCGGCGGCCTTGTCCTCGTCGGAGGCGTCGGAATCGACCTTGATCAGAATATTCGACGAGCGACGGGCGTCATTGTAGTTGGACAGGTTCTCGTTGATGTAATCGACAATCTCGCTGTCCTTGGGCTTGCTGGTGGGTGCCACGGCATCCTTGAGCTTCTGCTGCGCCAGGCTCTCCTTGAGCGAATCCTTGTAGGTGTCCTCGGTGTAGCCGTAGGTCTTGAGAGTCTTCTTAAAAGTCTTGGCGCCGCCTGCGCTCTTGCACGCGTCCTTCCAAGCCTTCTCGACCTCCTCGTCCGACACCGTCACGCCATTCTCCTTCTGCGCTTGCTGAAGCAGGATCTGCTGCGCGTAGGAGTCGATGAGCTGCTTGCGGTACTTCTTGGGCGTGAGGTCGTTGTCGACCAGGTACTGTGCCCAGTCCTTGTCCTTGGTGTAGCCGTAGGACGTGCGCATGCTCATGATCTGCTTGGTCACGGTGTCCTCGGTGAGGTTGGTGCCGTTGATAGTGGCAGCAACACCGCCAGTCAGCTTGTAGCCCGAGGTGTCCTCAGCCTGCGACATAAGGCCGGAGCACGCCATCGCCGAGACGGAAAGCAGCATCGCCAGCACGCCGATGACCACCAGAACGATCTTGACGGTCTTAGACACGTACGTCTTGCGTTGCTTCTTGCGAGAGCTGGAGGCGGCGCGGGCCTGCTGCTCGGGCGTCGGCGCGGCCTCGGAGTTCTTTTTCTTATTTGCCATAGTTGGCCTTTCGCATAACGAATCGAACAAACGCCATTGTGTCACAACGCAGCCCCCGCGGCACGCTTGGTGCATTGGGGACAGGTTAATCTGCACCATTTTGGTGCAAAGGGGACAGCTCTGGCAGCCGGCAGTTAGGGACAGTCCCCAAGTGCCGGCTCAGCCCCACCTTAGAAGTGACGGCGGATGGCGTCGACCATGCCCTGGGGCGTGGTCTGGCCGAGCACGTCGGCTGCGGCATCGGCGTCCATAAAGATGTTCATGAGCGCCTGCAGGGCCTCGACCTGACCGCCCGGCTCTGCGATGCCCAGATTGATGACGATCTGCGCCGGCACCGGAGCGCCCATGCCAGCCATAGCGTTAAATGTCACGGGCGCGGTGGGCTTCACCACCGCGATATAGGGCTTGGCCACAAACCCCGGATCGGTATGCGGAATGGCAATGTTTGCCGCCGGCATGGCAAGACCCGTGGGATAGGCATCCTCGCGCGTGCGAACGGCGTCGAGCCAACCGGATGCAATGTAGCCACGTGGTGCAAGCTTGCCCTCGAGCCGCGCAAACACCTCATCCGGCGTCGCACACTCCCAATCAAAAAACACCAGCTCAGGCGTAAACAGCGCTTCGTTATCCGCCATGCGCTCACCTCTCTCACCTAGCCATCGGGGACGTTCTTAAATGACTAGTCGTTAAAGAACGTCGCAGGTGACTACCCAAAACAAAAGGTGGCCACGCGCGCCTTGGCGCCAATGACCACCCTGACTACTCGGCTAAATTGTACTGTGCGCCGCTAGCCGCGAGGCGCGTCAATTGCGACCTTGCCGCTCTCCAGCACGTGGACGCGGCCGTCGGCGAGCATTTGCACGACCTCGGGATACAGCACGTGCTCAATCGCGTGGATGTGCTCCTCGAGCGTGTCGACATCCCAACCTTCCTCGACAGCCAGCGCGCGCTGGGCGATGATGGGGCCGTTGTCGTAGATCTCGTTGGCAAAGTGCACGGTCACGCCGGTCACCTTGACACCGCGCGCAAAGGCATCGTCAATCGCATGCGCACCGGTAAAGCTCGGCAGCAGTGCCGGATGCAAGTTGACCACGCGGTTGGGAAACGCCGCCAGTAGAGGCGTGTGCACCATGCGCATGTAGCCGGCCATGACCACATACTCGCAGCCGCGCTCGAGAAGCTCGTGCGCGATGATCTCGTCGGCGGCAATAGGGTCGGCATAGACATCCTTGGACAGCGTGAGCGTCTGGATGCCCGCGCGCTCAGCGCGCTGCAAACCCTTAGCCGAAGGACGGCTCGACACCACAAGCTCAATCGAAGCGTTGAGCTTGCCGGCGGCGATCAAATCGATCAGCGCCTGCAGGTTGGTACCCGAACCGCTGATGAGCACACCGATCTTGAGCGGCTCGGCCGTATCGGTGCCGGTCGGACGGGTGTAGGGCACAAAGCCCAGGCCCTCGACGGCAGCCATCTGCTCGTTAGCGCTCATCGGAGTACACGACCTTACCGGAACCCTTGACGCACTCGCCCACGCGGAACGGCTTCTCGCCCAGCGCGACCAGGGCCTCGGTCACCGCGGCCTCGTCCTCGGGGGCAACGATCAGGCACAGGCCGACGCCCATGTTGAAAGTCTTGCATGCCTCGTTGGGCGCGAGCTCGGCCTGGCGCGACACGTAAGTGATGACGGGCGGAACGTCCCAGCCCATCTCGGCACCGTTACGGGTGACCACGGCGTCGACGTCGTCGGCAAGCGCGCGGTTGAGGTTCTCGGTGATGCCGCCGCCGGTGATGTGGGCAATGGCGTGCACCGGAGCGCCACCACGCAGCAGCTCAAGAATCGGCTTGACGTAGATGCGCGTAGGGGCCAGCAGGGCGTCGGCCAGCGATGCGCCGCCGAGCTCCTCGAGCGGGCGGCTCAGCTCCTCGGCCTTAGCGGCGGCCTCGGGCGTGCCCGGCTTGATGCCGTCGACGCCGATGACCTTGCGCACGAGCGAGTAGCCGTTGGAGTGCACGCCGGTGGAAGGCAGGCCCAGAATCACGTCGCCGGGGCGGACGTTCGCGGGGTCGAGCATCTTGGGGCGGTCGACAACGCCCACGGTAAAGCCGGCGAGATCGTAGTCGGCAGGAGCCATGACGCCGGGGTGCTCGGCCATCTCGCCGCCCACGAGCGCGCAGCCCGCGAGCTTACAGCCATCGGCCACGCCCTTGATGATCTTTGCCATGTGCTCGGCCTCAATGTGGCCGATGGCAACGTAGTCCAGGAAGAACAGCGGCTCGGCGCCCGAAGCCAAAATGTCGTTGACGCACATGGCGACCAGGTCCTGGCCCACCGTCTCGTGACGATCCATGATCTGGGCGAGCACAAGTTTGGTGCCCACGCCGTCGGTACCGCTGATCAGAATCGGGTCTTCCATATCCTTAAGCGCGGCGGCCGAGAATAAGCCACCAAAGCCACCGATACCGCCGATGACCTCGGGACGGTTGGTGTCCTTAACCATTTGCTTAATGGCGTCGACGGCGCGGCCGCCCTCGGCGGTATCGACGCCGGCGTCCTCATACGTCACATGCTTGCTGTCGCTCATCTGAGCCTTCCTCTCCCACTACCGTGGCGCCGCGCGGGCGCCAAACGGTGCTCATAGTTGCGTTCATTTCGGCGCGCGCCATAACAGCACGCGCCGTCATATCAACAAAACAGCAGGTAAAACCTACCAAAATGAACCTGTCCCTACATGGCAGGTTTTAGGCCTCGCCGTGCTTCTCTTCCCAGCTGCGGTCGTCGTATTTCTCGACCACGGCGTCGTCGTCAAAGTGCAGCGGCTTATCCAGGTTGCGGGGCTTAAAGCCCTCCATAAACTTGTCGCGGCCAAAGCTCTCGGGAATCGCCACGGGGTAGCGGCCGGTAAAGCACGCATCGCAGTAACCGCCCTTGGGCATGACCTTCAGCAGGCCCTCGACCGAAAGGAAGGCCAGCGAATCGGCGCCGATATACTCGCAAATCTCGTCGACCGTCTTGTTGGCGCTGATAAGCTGCGACTGTACGTCGGTATCGATACCGTAGAAGCACGGCCAGATGACCTCGGGCGAGTTGATGCGGATATGAATCTCCTTGGCGCCAGCGTTGCGCAGCATCTTGACGAGCTGCACCATGGTGGTGCCACGCACGATGGAGTCGTCGATGACGACCAGGCGCTTGCCCTCGATGTTGTCGCGCAGCGGGTTGAGCTTCATGCGCACGCCCATGGCGCGCAGCTCCTGCGTAGGCTCGATAAACGTACGGCCCACGTAGCGGTTCTTGATGAGGCCCTCGCCAAAGGGAATGCCGCTCTCGTGCGAATAGCCCTCCGCGGGCGGCAGGCCGGAGTCGGGCACGCCGATGACCAGGTCGGCCTCGACGGGCTCCTCATGTGCCAGCTGACGACCCATGTCGTAACGGCAGGCATAGACGCTCTTGCCGTTCATGATGGAGTCGGGGCGGGCAAAGTAGACCTGCTCAAAGATGCAGTTGGCGGGCTCTTCAGCTGCAGGCACGCCCTGCTCGGATACCAGACCCTCGGCGCTGATGCGCAAGATCTCGCCGGGACGGACGTCGCGAACGTACTCGGCACCCACAATGTCAAGTGCGCAGGTCTCGGAAGCAACGACCCAGCCGCCGGCGCGCGTGACATGGACGGCGGAGTCGACCGTCGCGGCGCCGTCTTGCGAGGGCAGCTGCGAAACGGATGCGGCATCGGCTTGGTCCAGACCCTCGTCCACCAGCTTGCCCAGCACGAGCGGGCGAATGCCGTGCGGATCGCGGAAGGCGTAGAGCGCCTGCTCGTTGATGAGCGTCATGGCGTAGCCGCCGCGCACAAGCTCCATGGTCTTGCGAATGCCCTCGCGCAGGTGGCCCGTACGCTGGGTAAAGTAGCCGATAAGCTTGGTCGCGACCTCGGAATCCGAATTGGAGAGGAACGGCACGCCCAGCTCGATTAGCTGGCGGCGCAGCTCGTCGGTGTTGACCAGAGTGCCGTTGTGAGCAAGCGCGATAATGACGCTGTTGATGGTAGAAAGATGCGGCTGCGAGGCTTCCCAGCTCTTGGCACCGGCAGTGCCATAGCGCACGTGGCCCACGGCCAGCTGGCCGGAGAGCGTCGACAGGTCGGCGTTGGAGAACACGCGATCGAGCAGTCCCAGGTCTTTGCGAACCATAACCGTGCCGCCGTCGCCCACGGCGATTCCCGCCGATTCCTGGCCGCGATGCTGCAGCGCGCGCAGACCAAAGTACGTCAGTCGAGCCACATCGCGATCGGGCGCCCACACACCAAAAATGCCGCATTCCTCATGCAGCTGGTCGGAGTCCGGATCATACGTCGACATGGTCTTCACCTGTCCCGCGGCGCGCTCGGCCGCGTGGATGGTTTCTTGAGACATGGCATCCCCTCAGAGCCTCGTTATTTGGCGTTACCTGCCCTATTATACGCACGGCAAGACAAGCACTCCCGCGCATGAACAGCGCTTTTTAAAAGCCCACCGAGCTTATAATCCGTTTTGCAGCCAAACATTTTATTGGGCAACCGCCTCGGGGCCGACGATCCCGCATGCTTTCGTTGCGACGTGTCTCGCCCGCCGTTAGGGCTTGCATTGTTGCAATCGGGACGTTCGTCCTGTCTTTTGGCAGGTCGGCGGCGTATCCTTGTACCTACAGCAAAACGAGAAAGGTTATGTATGGATCGAAACGAACTCGACCCCAGCGTCCCCAGCGCCACGGAGGTCAAGAAGATCCCCCTCATCATTAAGGTGTACGCCGTCCTGTGCATCCTGTCCGGCGTGGGCACGCTCCCCTCGGTCGGCGCCTTTATGTGGCAGGTCATCACCGCGCTCATCAATGGCAACGCCGCCGCCAAGCTCGGCGACAACACACTCGTCGCGGTCGGCCTTATCGTCGCCGGCATCATGCTCTCTGCGGCAAGCGCCGTCATCCTGATTATCTTTGGCCTGGACCTTATCAAAAACCAGCGCCGCAACGCTGCCCGTCTGTCCTATATCCTTATCGCGTTTACCGTCGTCGAGCTTTTGGTTGACGTGATGCTCCAGGGCATCGGGCCCTTCTTGCTGCGCCCTGCCATCCAGCTCGGCATCCTCGTCGCGCTTTCGGCCACCGTCGACCCCACGCTGCGCCAGGAGCGCGAGCTGCAGCGCCGCCTGCAGGAAATGCTCGATCGCGACGCCGCCGCCGAGGGCATGCTCGGGCGCGATGAAACCGGCGAAGGCTACATTAAGCTCAACTACTTCAACCTGTTCTGGGTATTCTTTGTCTGCTGCATACTCGGCCTGTTCGCCGAGGACATCTGGCACATGACGGTCGACGACCCGGGCGTCTACCAGAACCGCGCCGGCATGCTGTTTGGCCCCTTCAGCCCCATCTACGGATTTGGCGCCGTGCTCATGACCATGGTGCTCAACCGCTTCTACAAAAAGAACCCCATCATTATCTTTTTGGTGAGCGCGCTGCTCGGCGCAAGCTTTGAGGTGTTCGTGGGCTGGTTTATGCAGACCTCGTTTGGCGTGGTCTCGTGGAGCTACTCGCATATGAAGCTCTTTGGCATGCCCGATCCGCTCGCCGTCCTTACCGGCGGACGTACCTGCACGGGCTTCGCCTGCCTGTGGGGCCTGGGTGGCCTCATCTGGATCAAGCTGCTGCTGCCGAGGCTGCTCAAGCTCATCAACATGATTCCGTGGAAGAGCCGCTACTCGGCTACCGTCATCTTCACCATCATTATGCTGGTCGATGGCGTTATGACGCTGCAGTCGCTCGATTATTGGTATCAGCGCGTCAACGGCACGGAACCGGATATTCCCGTTGCGCAGTTCTACGGCAAGTACTTCGATAATGACTTTATGGAGAATCGCTTCCAGAGCATGACCATGAGCCCCAAGGATGCGACGCGCGTGTAGCACCCACCGCGCCCAAAACGCAAAATGCCCGCCGGTATCACACGTACCGGCGGGCATTTTTATAAACGAGCCTTCTGTCGACGCAAGCCTCTACGCCTCGCGCTCGACCTCACTCACACATTCGTTCTTGATGGTGCCAACGAGCGCCTGCAGCGCATCGACCACGTGCGGGCGAATGTCCCCGCCGATGAGCACGAGCATGATGTCGTCACCTACGGCAAGCTCGCCGCTTGCCAACCACACGCGCACATAGCCGATACCCGGCATCGCGCTCGTCGCCTCGATGGCGGCCTGTACCTTGCTGGCGTCGTAGCCGAACACCATGCTGCCCACCTTGTGGCCCGGCGCCACGCCATCGGTCTCGACACCGCGCGCCTCGGCCTTGGGCGTCGCGCGCACCACACCGTTATGTGTCAGATACATACCGCACGCAGGTGCCGACGAATCGGCCTTGGCCTCGCGCAGCCAAGCATCAATCGAAGGCATCGTTTTGCCATTCTCGAGCATCATTTCTCCCTTACCGTCATCGAGTAGCCAATTTGGAACGGGGCTTTTTTAGCTACTCTCGAACAACTTATTCCTCGACCGGCGTGAGCACCATGACAGCACGCGTGTTGCTCAGCGATAACGAACGACAGGTCACAAGCGTTACGACCTTGGTTGCCGAAGCGGCACGATCGGTGGCATCGCTCGCCACGGCAGAGGCACCGTCGAGCATCTCGGACAGGTAGTTCTTGAGCCCGTCGTCGCCCTCAAAATTGCGCGTGCGCGCCTTGGCATACGTGTCCTCAACAACTTTGGTCGCCAGCGGTCGCAGCTTATACGTAGCATCCCGTGTGATGTAATACACAAACTCAATGCTATCGAACGTCGCCTGATCAGTGGTGTCCGAAATCACGTTGAACATCGACCCGTCGTTCATATGGTGTCCGTAAATCGTAGTCTGCTGATCCACCATGCCGGGCGCAGTGTCCTCGTAATCCAAGAAGATGGCACCCGATGCGTTGGACGTGCCATCGAACAACGTGTTGAGGTACTTGGAATTATCAGTAGCCTGCACTACGGGATAGTTAATGTTGGTGCCCGGTGCGTAAATCCAACCGACGACCTCGGGATTTGTCTGGGCAAGAGCATTGAAATCGATAATCGGCACGCCGCTGGCGTCCTTAGCGGGCGCATATTGCTTTTCGATCTTTTGGTACGACTCGCTCGCCTGCTTGTAACCAATCTGCGCATTGATAAAGATGGCGGCGGCGGCAACGATTAGGCCGATGCCGATGATGATGAGCAGAATGGGGATAACGGAGCGGCGCTTTTTGCGCGGCGGCTCGGTGTAATCCGACGGCGCGGCATGCGATGAAGACCGGGGCGGCTTCTTAGCATTGCTATAAGATGAAGGTCGATATGCGGCCGGCGCGTCCTGTCGACGATGCGTCGCCGGTGTCACGGGACGCGGCGCGCGCGGCTGCTGAGGAGAGGATGTCCGACCCTGCTGTGCCGCATGGGTAGCACCCGGCTTCGACGGATCGGGAATCTGAGAAGCTTTGAATCGTTTTCCCTGATAGTCGGACATGGCTCTCCTTATACTGCGGTGAAACGGCGGAACGCCTAGGCGTCGGCCATCTCCTGCTTCATCTTCTCGATAACCTTGCGGTACTCGGGGTCGCATGCACCCAGAATCTGCGTGGCGTAAATGGCGGCGTTCTTGGCACCGTTGATGGCAACGCAGGCCACGGGCACACCCGAAGGCATCTGCACCATCGACAGCAGCGAGTCCATACCACCCAGATCGCTCGTCTTCATAGGCACGCCGATAACCGGCAGCGGCGTAAACGCAGCCACGACACCGCCCAGGTGAGCAGCCTTGCCGGCGGCAGCGATAATCACCTTGATGCCGCGGTCGGCAGCGGTCGAGGCCCACTCATGGACCTTCGCCGGCGTGCGGTGTGCGCTCGCAATGACAAGCTCATAGGGCACGCCCAGTGCCTCGAGCTCGGCGGTGCAACCTTCCATAACGCCCAGATCGGACTTGGAGCCCATGATGATCCCGACAACCGGCTTCTGATCTGCCATAAACAAAGACCTCCTGTTGAGAGCGGTGACGCGGCGAATCCGCGACCCTTAACTACTGAGAGTAGTATAGCTGCTCCCGTCCCTGCGGTCTGCGGGTGCCCCGCGGCGGTCTGGTGTTTTCATCTTCACTCCAGTTGCTTCGCAAAGTCGTTCAGGTGAAAACACCAGACCGCCGCGGGGCACCCTCGACCTACCGGGAATTGCCATGACGTACGTTGGCTGAAATATTAACGTGGGATCCGCCGTTCGAACGAACGGCGGATCCCACACTCACTTTTTATTCTGCCCTAGTCATCGCGCAAAGCCCCTTCGGCAGCACACGGTGCAGCCAAGTCGCCGCAGGCCGGGGCGGAGGGGGCCGAGTTTCCTCCTGAGCGACTCTGCTTGCAGCCGGAGCGAAAGGGGGAAATCTCGGCCCCTCCCGCCCCGGCCGGACAGGTCGCACTACACCGTGTACTGCGGCAGGTCCTGCAGGGCGATGACGTCCATGCCCATGTCGTTGGCGCTGCCGTGGCCCTGCTGGTCCTCGCGCACGGCCTCGATAGCACTCACGTACGTGTTGGCGGCAGACATCGCGGTCACGCAGGTCACGCCGCGGCGCACCGCCTCGGTACGCAACAGATAGCCGTCGCCACGAGAACCCGGGCCATACGGCGTATTGACGATCACCGCAATCTTGCCATCGGCGATGAGGTCGCCAATGTTGGGGCACTCGCCGTCGTGCGGGCCGCTGATCTTCTCCACGACCTCGCACGTCACGTTGCCGCCGCGCAGTACACGCGCCGTACCCTCGGTAGAGCAGATGTCAAAGCCCAGATAGCGCAGGATACGGGCGACCGAAAGGATATGGCGCTTGTCGCGGTCGCACACGCTAATGAACACCTTGCCGGCGCTCGGGTCGGGCAGCTTGTAGTCAATCGCCAGCTGCGTCTTGGCGTATGCCTCGGGATAGCTCTTGGCGATACCCATGACCTCGCCCGTCGACTTCATCTCGGGCCCCAGGATAACGTCAGCGCCCGGGAAACGGCCCCAGGGCATAACGGCTTCCTTCATACAGAACCAATCGAGCTGACGCTCGTCGCTCGGCAGACCCAGGCTGGCGATAGAATCGCCCGCCATGATACGCGCCGCGCACTTGGCCAGCGGCACGCCGGTGGCCTTGGAGATAAACGGCACGGTACGGCTGGCACGCGGGTTGGCCTCGATTACGTAAACGGTCTCGCCCTTGATGGCGTACTGCACGTTGACCAGGCCGCGTACGCCCAGCGCCATCGCGATGCGGCGCGTGGTCTCGCGAAGCTTTGCCTGCAGGCTCTCGCTAAAACTGAACGGCGGGATGCAGGTCGCGGAGTCGCCAGAGTGGATACCGGCCTCCTCGATATGCTCCAGAATGCCGCCAATGTAGACCTCTTCGCCATCGCACAGGGCGTCGACATCGGACTCGATCGCACCCTCCAGGAAGCGGTCCAGGTACACCGGGTAGTCGGGGCTAATGCGCGCGGCCTCGGCCATGTAATCGCGCAGGTGCTCGGCATCGTAGGCGATCATCATGCCGCGGCCGCCCAGCACGTAGCTCGGACGTACCAGCAGCGGGTAGCCAATGTGCGCGGCCACGGCCTCGGCCTCCTCAAACGAGGTGGCCTGGCCCGCCGGCGGGTACATGATGCCCAGCTTGTCGAGCAGGGCGGCAAAACGCTCGCGATCCTCGGCAAAATCGATGGCGTCGGGCTTGGTACCCATGATGTTCACGCCACTCTCCTCGAGCATGCGCGCCAGCTTAAGCGGGGTCTGGCCGCCAAGCGTCACCACGACGCCGTCGGGGCGCTCAACATCGATAACGTCCATGACGTCCTCGTAGGTGAGCGGCTCAAAGTAAAGGCGGTCGGACGTGTCGTAGTCGGTCGAAACGGTCTCGGGATTGCAGTTGACCATGATGGTCTCAAAGCCGCGGGCCGCCAGCGCATAGCTCGCATGCACACAGCAGTAGTCGAACTCGATACCCTGGCCGATACGGTTGGGGCCGGCGCCCAGGATCATCGCCTTGGGCTTGTCCGCCGGCGTGGTCTCGTCGGGAGCTACGCACTTCTTGGCATCCGGGCTCGTGCGGTAGATGTTCTCGTACGTCTTGTAGTGGTACTCCGTGGCGCTCGAGAACTCCGCAGCGCAGGTATCGACCGTCTTCATGCTGGGAACCACGCCCAGACCCTTGCGGTAGGCGCGCACAAAGCGCTCGTCCGAGCCGGTCAGCGCGGCGATCTCGGCGTCGCTCGTGCCGTACTGCTTGAGCAGACGCATCGCGTCGGCGTCGATATCCTCCACACGCAGGCCGCGGATGCTCTCCTGGACCTGCACCATGTCGTTGATACGGTTGAGGTACCACGGATCGATACCGCAGATGGCATGGATACGCGCAACGTCCCAGCTGCGGCGCAGGGCCTCGACCACAAAGAAGATGCGATGCTCGGTCGGGGTTGCCACGGCCTGAGCGAGCTCGTCGTCGCCCAGTTTGTCGGCACCCTCCTTTCCACCGGCGCAAATGCCCTGGTGGCCGTCCTCCAGCGAGCGCATGGCCTTGCCAAAGGCCTCCTCAAAGGTGCGGCCAATCGCCATGATCTCGCCCACGGCCTTCATGCGCGTGGTGAGCGTAGGATCAGTGCCCTTGAACTTCTCGAAGGCAAAGCGCGGCACCTTGACCACACAGTAGTCAATCGTGGGTTCAAAGCAGGCGGGTGTAGCCTTGGTGATGTCGTTGACGATCTCGTCGAGCGTGTAGCCCACGGCAAGGCGCGCGGCGGCCTTGGCGATGGGGAAACCCGTGGCCTTGGAGGCCAGCGCGGACGAACGGCTCACGCGCGGGTTCATCTCGATGACGATCAGGCGGCCGGTGTTGGGGTTCACGGCAAACTGCACGTTGGAGCCGCCGGTCTCGACGCCGATCTTCTCCAGAATGGCGAGCGAGGCCACGCGCATGCGCTGATACTCAAGGTCGGAGAGGGTCTGCGCCGGCGCCACGGTGATGGAGTCGCCGGTATGCACGCCCATGGGGTCGAGGTTCTCGATGGAGCACACGATGATACCGTTGCCGGCGTGGTCACGCATGACCTCCATCTCGTACTCTTTCCAACCCTCGATGGACTCCTCGACCAGCACCTCGTGGGCAGGCGAGAGTTCAAGGCCCTGGCTCACGATGGAGACGAGCTCCTCGTGGGTATGCGCGATGCCGCCGCCGGCGCCACCGAGGGTAAAGCTCGGACGCAGCACGCAGGGATAGCCCACGCGCTCGGCGATGGTCTCGGCGTCGGCCACGCTGTAGGCATAGCCCGAGCGCGCGACCTCCAGGCCAATCTCGGCCATGGCCTCGTTAAAGAGCTTGCGGTCCTCGCCGCGCTCGATGGCGGCCAGGTCGCAGCCGATCATCTCGACGCCGTACTTGTCGAGCGTACCGTCTTTCGCCAGCTCGACGGCGGCGTTCAGACCGGTCTGGCCGCCCAGCGTGGGCAGCAGCGCGTCCGGGTGCTCTTTCTTGATTACGCGCTCGATAAACTCGGCGGTGATGGGCTCGACATAGGTGCGGTCGGCCAAGCCCGGGTCGGTCATGATGGTCGCCGGGTTGGAGTTGACCAGGATGACCTCAAAGCCATCCTCCTTGAGCACCTTGCAGGCCTGGGCGCCGGAGTAGTCGAACTCGCAGGCCTGGCCGATGACGATGGGGCCCGAACCAATGACGAGGATACGCTTGATGTCAGTACGTTTCGGCATGTTAGTTCTCCTCGGTCTCAGCGGTCTCGGACTCAGCAAAGTTCCAGCCGGCAAGGCGGTCCTTCGCGGTGTCGATGTCCAGGTAGTTCTCCTCGCCGTCCATGAGTCGCGTAAAGGCGGTAAAGAGATAGTGGGCATCGGTGGGGCCAGGCGAGGCCTCGGGGTGGTACTGGACCGAGAAGCACGGTGCGTCGAGCAGCTGGATGCCCTCGGCGGTGCCGTCGTTGAGGTTCACATGTGTCAGGCGAATGCGACCAAAGCGCTCGTTCATCACGACCGGCGCGATTCCGCGGCGCACCCAGACGCGCAGATCTCCATCGGCCGCATGCTCGGTCTCGCCGCCGGAAAGCTCGGGGACAAGCTTGCCCAAGCTGGGGAACAGCAGGCCAAAGCCATGGTTTTGCGCGGTGATCTCCACACGGCGGCTTACCAGGTTCATAACCGGCTGGTTGCCACCGCGGTGACCGAACTTAAGCTTTTCCATCTGGGCGCCGCAGGCCAGGCTGATCATCTGGTGACCAAGACAAATACCAAAGACCGGCACCTTGCCGATCAGCTGCTGCACCTGCTCGTAGGTCTCCACCACGGCGTCGGGGTCGCCGGGGCCATTGGACAAAAAGACGCCGTCGGGATTCATGTCGAGCACCTCACTCGCGGGCGTGTCCCACGGCACGACGGTAAGGTCGCAGCCGGCGCGGACCAGCCCCTCCAGAATGCCGCGCTTCACACCGCAGTCGTAGGCGGCCACTTTGTGACGGGCAGGAGCGGCAGCCGAAAGCGCAAAGTCATGCGTGGCAGGCAGGTCGGCAGCCACAAACTCATGAGGCGCGGGGCAACTTACGGTCTTGACCAGGTTCTCGCCTACCAGCGTGGGCGCTGCGGCCAGACGCTCGGCAAGCTCGTCGACGTCGAAGATCTCGGTCGAGATAATGCCCATCTTGGAACCATTGTCGCGCAGGTGGCGTACCAGAGCGCGGGTGTCGACGCCCTCGATAGCGACGATGCCGTGGGCGCGCAGATACTCCGGCACGCTGACGGCCGAGCGCCAGTTAGAAGGCGTGGTGCACATGTCGCGAACGATCATGCCGCGCATAGCCGGAGCGCTCGCAGGGCGCACGGCGTCGCCGGGGAAGGCCGACTGGACGTCGGTCTCGTCGATACCGTAGTTGCCGATCTGCGGATAGGTCATGGTTACGATTTGGCCGGCATAACTCGGGTCGGTCATGACCTCAAAGTAGCCCTCGAGCGAGGTATTGAAGCAGACTTCGCCGGTCGCGGTGCCCTCGGCGCCGCATGCACGTCCATAAAAAATGGTCCCATCCTCAAGATACAGGATGCAGGGACCGCAGGTGCCCTTGCTGGTTTTGGCCAGCATACGCTGGCAAAGCTCGCTGGGCGCGAAGGTGCGGGCGGCAGCGCCCGCGGTATGGTTGTTCGCCATAATTCTCCTTCCCGGTCTCACAGGACCGGCTTAAAGGTGTGTAGTTAGGCCTCGCGGTATTGTAACCGCAAGCATGCCTCATGGCGTTAATTTCATCGAAATGTTTACGAAATGATAATTATGACTTTCTATGCATAATGATTTTTCTGGGACGGGGATTAAAAAATCATCCCGCGCGGGCTTGTGGCTCACGCGGGATGATGGCGTCTTATTATTTCTTGTCCTGCTCCAGCAGTTCGGACGGTGTGCGATCGGGCTTGCCGCCGCGGAAAATCTCGCGGCCATGCAGACGATGCTCCAGGTCACGCTCGGCCTTTTCCTCGTCAATCTTGGTCTGGCTCACCACCGGGTCTTCAATTAACGACGACACCGAGTTCACCTGCTTCTGAATGCGCTCGGCGATGGTGTCATCCATACTCACGATGCGCATCTTCCAGTCGATACTCGTGGCGTTGGATGAGCTCTTGGTCCACACGAACGTCAAAATGGCGCTCTGGTGGCCGCGCGCGGGGAACATGCCAAAGAAGGAATCGTGCTGAATGTTGCTATCCTCGTCGATATAGGCGTGAACGTTATACACCACGCGGTCGATCTTATCGTTGAGCAACGCGTTGGTCGCAAGCGCCGCGGCCTGAATCTGCCCGTTGGACAGCAGCTCGAGCTCGTTGGCAGACGATGTGTCCAACACCGTCACCTCGACCGTGCCCGTGCGTTCATCGGCTTCATCGACGGTAAAGTCGAGCGGGAACTGCGTAAAGCCGTTACCCCATTCAAGTCCACCCTTGAGCGCGGTCGAAACGGTATCGACCGAAACGCTCTCGGACAGGTTGGCGGTGTTCAGACGACGCATCACGCCGTAGCCAATCTGCATGCCCACGATCAGCACCAAAATACCGATGACCACGGCCATCGCGGTCTTCGTAATGGTATGGCTCACCTGCGAGCCCGAAGGATCGTCCTCGGACAGCGGGTCGATATGTTTTGCCTGGCTCGCGCGGTCCTCGCTGCGCAGCTGCGCTAGCGCCGCTTTGTCACCGCGCTTGGCCGCAGCCTCCTTCTCACGCATGCGCTCGGTACGCTTTTTGGCGAGCGTGGGATCCAAGACGCCGGATGCATCGATTTCGGAGAATAACTCCGTCACTTCTTCCGGAGTCAAAGGGTTCTTGTCAGCCATAAACTTCCTGTCATATCAATCAGTCGAGCTCGTGCGCACGCGCACCTTCGAACTGCATTCGATAGTAACGGGCATAGGTGCCGCCACGGGCGAGAAGCTCCTCGTGCGTGCCACGCTCCACAACGCGACCATGCTCAACGGTCGCAATCTCGTCAGCATGCTTAATGGTCGAAAGGCGGTGGGCGATGATGATTGTGGTACGGTCGCGTGCCAGCTCTTCGAGCGACTCCTGGACCGCCTCCTCGCTCTCGTTATCCAAAGCACTCGTCGCCTCGTCCAAGATCAGGATCTTGGGGTTCTTGAGAAACACGCGCGCGATGGCAACGCGCTGCTTCTGTCCGCCCGAAAGACGACTGCCGCGCTCGCCCACGACCGTGTCATAGCCCTGTGGAAGCGACTCGATAAAGGCATCGATGTTGGCGCGACGGGCGGCGTCGGCGATCTCCTCCGCCGTAGCGCCCGGCTTGCCGTAGGCGATGTTCTCGCCAATCGTACCGTCAAACAGATAGACATCCTGCTGCACCAGGCCGATGGCACGACGCAGGCTCTGCTGCGTCACATCGCGCACGTCTTGGCCGTCGATGCTAATGGATCCGGCAGCCACGTCATAAAAGCGCGGCAGCAGCGAACAGGTCGTGGACTTGCCGCCGCCCGAAGGGCCAACCAGTGCGATGGTCTGGCCGGGCTTGATGGACAGGTCCATATGGTCGATAACGGGACGCTCGTCGGCATAGCCCTCGCCCAGCTCGACATCCTCGTAGTTAAAGCACACGTCGTGATACTCCACGGCGCCGGCGGTCACCTGCAAATCCGTGGCGCCCGGCTTGTCCTGGATATCCGGCGAGGTCGAGAGCACCTCGTCCATACGCTTAAAGCCGGCGATGGCCTTCTGATACGTTTCGGCCGAATTGACGAGCGTCTCGAGCGGCGTGCAGAACAGCGAAATATAGAGTGCGAAGGTCGCCATATCGACCGCCTGCAACTGTCCCCGGGCGACCAGCCATCCGCCCAGCAGCACTACGATCACATAGAGCACACCCGAGAGCAGGCCATACGTCGCGGTATAGACGCCCATGGCGTGATACATGTTCTCCTTGGACGAAAGATAGCGATTGTTGGAGGCGCGGAACTTGAAGCGTTCGGTCTCCTCGTTGGCAAAGCTCTTGACCACGCGCATGCCCGCCAGCGAATCCTGCAGCTGCGCATTGATGCCGCTGATCTTTTTGCGGTTGTCGCTAAAGACCTCGCGCATACGCATGTTTTGCCAAAACATGATGACCGCAAACGCCGCCGTCACCACGGCCATGGCGAGCGCCAGCACCGGGGCGATGGTAAAGAGGATCACAAACGAGCCGATAATCTCGATGCCGCAGATGATGATCCACTCGGGCACGTGGTGCGCCGCCTCGCAGATATCGAACAGGTCGTTGACCACGCGGCTCATCATGTCGCCCGAGCTGTTGCGGTCGAAGTACGCAAAGCTAAAGCGCTCATACTGGTCGAACAGGTCCTCGCGCATTTTGGACTCCATGCGCGCGCCCATCACGTGACCCCAATAGCTCACAAAGTAGCGGCAGGCGCAGCGGACGGCATACATCAGCACCAAGCCCACCGCGATCATGCCGAGCGCCTGCATAATGGCAGCCTGACCCTGAGTAAATAGCCCACCGGTCAAATTGCGCAGAATAATAGGAAAAGCAAGGTCAATGGCGGCAAGCACCAGAGCACAAACAGTATCAGCAACAAAAAGCCCCATCTGGGGCTCGTAGTAAGAAAGAAACCTCTTAAACATGCAGTCCTCGGAGATAAAACAATAACGTAAGACCCTGGGACAAAATAATCAGTAGTGTTTGCCCCAGGGTCGCCCTCGCTTTTAAAGCTCAGTTCCGCCTAGTCGGTGTGCGATGCTGTCGCAGGCCAAGGCGCCTACGACGGTCTTGGCGTCTTCGATCTTGCCGTCGAGTACGGCGTCGATCAGCTCGTGCAGCGGCACCAGGTCCACGTTGACAAACTCGTCATCATCGGGGTTGGGCGCATCAAACTCGAGCTTGGTAGCCAAGTAGATGTGGATGATCTCATCGCAAAAACCGCAGGACGTGACAATCGACGTCAAAAAGCGAATACGACCAGCCCTAAAGCCCGTCTCCTCATGCAGTTCGCGCTTGGCGCAATCGAGCGGGTCCTCGCCTGGATCGAGCTTGCCGGCGGGAATCTCGACCGTCACGCGGTCGATGGCGGTGCGGTACTGACGCACCAGTACGATCTTGCCGCTCTCGGTCAGTGCCACAACGGCCGCCGCACCCGGATGGCGAACGATATCGCGGGCGCTGCGGTGACCGTTGGGCAGCTCAACCTCAAGACGGTGGACGTCGAGGATCTTGCCCTTCCAGGCGCACTCCTCCGAAAGAATCTTCTCGTGCAGCTCGGCATCGTGCGGGTCGTCATCGCCCAGCACCAGCGTCGGCTCGTCAGCGACCTCGCCACCAGGCTCGCCCTCGGCGTGCCCATACATGCGGCTGTCCTCTTCGACGATCTGCGCGTCCACGAGCTCTTCGTTCTTCTCGTCCATCCGTCTCATTCCTCTCGGATTTTAGGCATCCCAGGCGTCGCGACCGCGCAGCGCGCGCAGGCCGATGTCGTGACGCAGGGTCTTGCCCTCAAAATCAATCTTCTCGCAAGCCTCGTAGGCAAGGTTGCGAGCGTTCTCGAACGTGTCGCCCAGAGCGGTCACGGCAAGCACGCGGCCACCATTGGTCACGAGCTGGCCGTCCACCACGGCAGTGCCCGCGTGGTACACGGTCACGTTCTCCATGGCCTCGGCATCCTCAATACCGGTGATGACCTTGCCCTTCTCGTAACTGCCGGGATAGCCCGCGCTCGTCAGGACAACGGCCACGGCCCACTCGTCGCGCCAGTCGAGTTCAATCTGATCGAGCTCGCAGTTGGCGCAGGCGAGCATGACCTCAACCAGGTCGTTCTTAAGGCGCGGCAGCACGACCTGCGTCTCGGGGTCGCCAAAGCGGGCATTGAACTCCAGCACCTTGGGGCCGGCAGGCGTAAGCATAAAGCCGCCGTACAGGCAGCCGCGGTAGTCGATACCCTCGACAGCGAGCTCGGCCACGGTCTGCTCCATGACCTTCACCATGGTGGCGTGCTCCTCGTCAGTCACGATGGGCACTGGGCTGTAGACACCCATGCCGCCGGTGTTGGGGCCCTTGTCGCCCTCGAGCGCGCGCTTGTGGTCCTGCGAGGTAGCCATGGGGCGCACGGTCTTGCCGTCGGTAAAGGCCAGCAGCGAACACTCGGGACCAACGAGCATCTCCTCGATAACCACGGTGCTGCCGGCATCGCCAAAGGTGCCGCCAAAGCACTCGCGCACGGCCTCCTCGGCCTGCTCAAGTTCGGTCGCCACGATAACGCCCTTGCCCGCGGCAAGGCCGTCGGCCTTCACGACCAGCGGGGCGCCCTGCTCGCGCACGTAGGCGAGAGCCGAAGCCTCGTCGGTAAACGAGCCGTAGGCTGCCGTCGGAATACCCGCGCGCTCCATGAGCTGCTTGGAGAACAGCTTGGAGCCCTCCATCTGGGCGCCCTCGGCACCCGGGCCAAAGCAGGGAATACCCGCCGCGCGCACGGCGTCGGCCACGCCCGCCACAAGCGGAGCCTCGGGGCCAATTACCACGAGTCCGCATCCGTGGCTCTGAGCAAACGCCGCCACGGCCGCAGGATCGCAGTCGTCGAGAACAACGTTCTCGCCGCAGCTCGCGGTGCCGCCGTTGCCCGGCGCGATGTAGAGCTTGCCGGCGCGCGGTGATGCCGCGAGCTTAGCTGCCAAAGCATGCTCACGGCCGCCGCTGCCCAACAACAGGATGTCGATGGTTTGAGTGTCCGCCTTCAAGGGTGCCTCCTCTATGGATGAATGGCCCGCTCCGCGCGAGCCCTTTGCAAGCAAATATACCCCTCGGCCGCCCGTCCGGGCTGCAAAGGGGTATATCGCAATAACCAAATAGTCCCGATTACTTCCAGAATCGGTTGATGATCTGCTCGCGACCGGCGCCAACGCCAATGAACGTCACGCGGGTGTGTGCCAGATCCTCGATAAACGCCACGTAGTCCTGAGCCTCCTGCGGCAGCTCGTCAAAGCTGCGGCAACCGGTGATGTCGCACTTCCAGCCAGGGAGCTCCTCGTAGATGGGCTTGGCATGCTCAAAGCGCACCTGATGCTCGGGCACGCTGGTATAGCGCTCGCCATCGACGTCGTAGGCCACGCACACCTTGATGGTGTCGAAGGCCGAAAGCACGTCGAGCTTGGTCACGGCGATGTCGGTGAGGCCGTTGACGCGCGAGGCATAGTTGGCGATAGGGCCGTCAAACCAGCCGCAGCGACGACGGCGACCGGTGGTCACGCCGTACTCATAGCCTTCCTCGGTCAGCGTGTGGCCGGCCTCGGACTCATAGGAAAGCTCGGTGGGCATGGGGCCCGAACCGACGCGGGTGATATAGGCCTTCATGACGCCCAGCACGCGGTCGACATTCTTCATACCCACGCCGGAGCCAGTGATGGCGCCGCCGGCGGTGCAGTTGGAAGACGTCACGTACGGATAGGTGCCGTGATCGATGTCGAGCAGCGTCGCCTGGGCGCCCTCAAACAGCAGGTCCTTGCCCTCATCGATCATGTTGTTGAGCAGCAGGCTCGTCTCGGTGATGTAGGGACGCAGGCGCTCGGCCATCGGCAGGTACTCGTCGCAAATCTGGTCCACGGTGTAGGTGGGCAGGTTGTAGATGAGCTCGAGCTCGGGGTTCACGCGAGCGAGAGCGGTCTCCAGCTTGTCGCGGAACAGCGCCTCGTCCAGCATGTCCTGCATGCGCAGGCCAATGCGGGCCATCTTGTCCTGATAGCACGGACCGATGCCGCGCTTGGTGGTACCGATGTTCTTCTTGCCGAGCTTCTGCTCAAAGGCGCCATCCAGATCGATGTGGTACGGCATGATGACATGCGCGTTGCCGCTAATCTTGAGGTTCTTGGTGGTGATGCCGTCGGCCTCGAACATGTCGATCTCCTCAAGGACAACCTTGGGGTTGACGACGCAGCCGTTACCGATCACCGACACGTGGTCGGAATACATGATGCCGGAGGGCACCTGGTGCAGGCCGTACTTCTTGCCGTTGACGACGATGGTGTGACCGGCGTTGTTGCCGCCCGAGTAGCGCACGACGGCATCGAAGTCGCCGGCGACCAGGTCGCAAATCTTACCCTTGCCCTCATCGCCCCACTGGGCACCGACCAAAACGGTTGACGGCATGTTTACTCCTTACATTCATGGACTGTCTACGCGCCACGCCGGCACGCAGAAGCACAAAACATTCCCAGTATACCCGTGCAACGGGCGCCTGTCCTACTCCTCGGCATGTGCCCCATCAAGCTCATAGAACTTGGTGGATGCCGGCAGGAACATCAGGTCGACGTCGCCGATCGGGCCCGAACGGTTCTTGGCCACGACGATACGCGTAACGCCCTCGTCGGGTCGATCGTCGCGCGAGGCTTCGGCCTCGTCGGCGGAGCGGTCCAAGAACATAACGATATCGGCGTCCTGTTCGATGGAGCCCGATTCACGAAGGTCGGAAAGCTGTGGGCGCTTGCCGGTACGGGATTCGACCTGACGCGAGAGCTGTGACAGCGCGATGAGCGGGATCTTGAGCTCCTTGGCCATGATCTTCAAACCACGCGACATCTCCGAGACCTCGACGGTACGGCTCTCGGAGCGGCGTCCCGGCGGAGGACTCACCAGCTGCAGGTAGTCCAAGATGATGATTGCCTTCTCCTTGTTATGGAGCATACGGCGGCTCTTGGCGCGAATCTCGGTCACTGTGGTGCCGGGCGTATCGTCAATCAGAATATCGAGCTTGGACAAGGTCTGCGTGGCCTCGTTGATATTGGCCCACTGCTCGGGGCTAATGCGGCCCATGCGGAAGTCACTGATCGAGATCATGGCGTAGGCGCAAATCAGACGCTGGGCAATTTCCTTGCCCGACATCTCCAGCGAGAAGAAGCCGACGGTATAACCAGCAGCGGCAGCGTTGAGCGCCAGATTCAGGGCGAACGACGTCTTACCTACAGCAGGACGGGCGCCGATGATGATGAGCTGGCCCTCGCGGAAGCCCATGAGCATGCGGTCGAGCGACGGGAAGCCCGTGGGCACGCCCGCAGCCTGGCCACCGGCCTGGCACACTTCCTCGGCCTCGTTATAGGCCTCGACCATAAACTCGGTCAGCGTCTTGTAGCTCGACTTGACCTCGCGTGCCGTAACCTTGAGTAGCTTGCTCTCGGCCAGCTCGACAACCTCTTTGGTGTCGGTGGGGGCGTTATATGCCAGCGCGTTGATCTCGTTGGTGGCGCCGATCAGCTCACGCAGCATCGAATCGCGGCGAACGATGGCGGCATGGTGCTGCCAGTTGACGAGCGACAGGGTCTGACCCATCAACTCCAAAATATACGCTTCGCCGCCCACGGCATCGAGCTTGTTGATGCTTCGCAGATAATCGATCAACGAGATGGAGTCGATGGGAATGCGGCTGTTGTACATATCGACCATCGCGGTATAGATGGTCTTATGAATGGGCCGGTAGAAGTCATCGGGCTGCAGCTCGACCTGGGCCTCTTCGACCACCTCGGGCGATAGCAGCATAGCGGCCAGTACATTGGCCTCTGCATCTTGGTTTTGGGGAAGACCCAACTTTGAGCCGCGGTCCTCAACCGTCAGCCCGGTCTCCCTATCGTCATATGCCATGAGCATCCTCATTCATATCGCTTGCGAGCATCCATAGTATCAGCCACGGTCCCAAAACGCGCCGCGCGCCGCCAATCATCACCGAACCAAACGGATGAACGGTCCTGTATATAGGACTTCGACGCAACGTTCACCATGACACTCGCTCAGCGCAAAAAAACAAAAGAGCGCCCTGGTTTCCCAGAGCGCCCTTCTTAGAACAAGATTGTTGCGTTGCAGCAAATGCTACTCGGCAGCAGCCTCAGTCTCGACCTCGGCGGTCTCGGCCTCGGCGACCTCAGCGGCCTCCTCGACCTCAGCCTCGGCAGCGAGCTCCTCGGCGGTAACGCCGACGAGAACGACAACCTCGGCCTTGATCTCGCGGTACAGCGAGATGGCAACGGTGTGGGCACCGGCAACCTTGATGGGCTTACCGAGCTCGACGCGCTTGCGGTCGATGTCCATACCGAGCTGAGCCTTGATGGCGTCAGCGATCATAGCGGCGGTAACGGAGCCAAAGAGGATGCCCTCGTCGCCGACCTTGACGTCAACGGTGACCGTCTTGCCCTCGAAGGCAGCCTTGGTCTCGTTGGCAGTAGCCAGACGGACGGCCTCGCGCTTGGCGATGTTGTTGCGACGCTCGTCAAGCTGCTTGAGGTTGCCCTTGGTGGCGGCAACAGCGAGCTTCTTGGGGAACAGGAAGTTCTCAGCGTAACCCTGAGCGACCTCTACGACGTCACCTTCGCCGCCCTTGCCCTTGATCTCATCGAGAAGAATAACCTTCATGATGCGTCTCCCTTCTTAGCCGCGGTCGCGGTTGCCACGAGAGGAAACCACGGGGACGGTGTACGGCAGGAGAGCCATCTCGCGGGCGCGCTTGATGGCGTTGGCGATGTCATGCTGATGCTGCGTGCAAGCGCCAGTGACGCGACGGGGCTTGATCTTGCCACGGTCGGTCATGTACTTACGGAGAAGCTGAGTGTCCTTATAGTCGATGAACTCAGTGTTCTCCTTGCAGAACTGGCAGTACTTACGACGCGGCTGACGTGCAGAAAAATCATTAGCCATGTCAAAATACCTTTCATTTGGCAACTTCGGCGAACCGAAGCCGCCTCTCACTCAAAAATAGGTGAACAACCCTTAGAACGGGATGTCCTCATCGTAGACGTCGACCGCGGGCGGCGTGGCCACCGGTGCGGCAGGACGTGCTGCGGGCGCGGGAGCTGCAGGGGCGTAACCGCCCTGATCGTAGCCACCCTGGCCACCACGGGAGCTCATAAACTCGATCTCATCGACGATGACCTCAAGCTTGCTCCGGCGCTGACCGTCGCGCTCCCAAGAGCTGTAGCGCAGCTTGCCCTCGATCGCGACCTTGTTTCCCTTTGCCAGGAAACGGCTCACGGCCTCGGCGCGGGTGCCGAACATGGTGCAGTCGACAAAGTTGGGATAGTCCTCCCACTCGCCAGTCTGCGCGTTGCGGCGACGATCGTTCACGGCGACGCCAAAGGACAGAACCTGGGTTCCGCCGGCGGTGGCGCGCAGCTCGGGATCGCGGGTGAGGTTACCGGTGATGTTCACTCGATTGATGCTCATAACTCACTACTTCCTCTTGGGGCACAAGCCCAGTCCAAAACGACAGTCTTACTCCTGGTCGTCGCGACGGACGATCATGTGGCGAACCACAGCGTCGGTGATGCGCAGGACGCGATCAAGCTCGGCGATCTGGGTAGGATCTGCGTGGAAGTTGATGAGGGTGTAGTCACCATCGGTGAGATCGTTGATCTCGTAGGCGAGCTTGCGCTTGCCCCACTCGTCAACGGAGTCGACCTTGCCAGCGCCCTCAGCGATCGTGGTATCGATACGCTTCATAACAGCGAGACGAGTCTCGGGGTCGAGCGACGGGTCAACAAAGAACAGCAGTTCATAAGCCTTCATATTGTCACCTCCTCTGGGCAAATGTGGCTTCAGGTCGTGAAGGTGCGCCTGAAGCAGGAAAAGACTTGGTAATAATATCTTTCAACCTCCTAGGCTGCAAGAATATGCAGCTACAACCTCATGACCTCCACATATGCCCATACTCGCACGACGTTTCATGCGCATTCCAACCAAATGCCGACCAAAAGCTTGACGGATCTGTGGACAAGATACGGTGCCGTGGGGACAAGCTGAGCCAAGTCGCAGGTCAACGGGCGCATGGTTGTGGTCTCAAAATGCATACCAGTGGTCTAATTGATCGCCAAAAAGATTTTAAATTCGTTTGCTCGTGGTCTATAAAGTCCTTTTTTGAGCAATTCGCATAGCATGATTTTGCTGGTCAGACTGCATGTGTCGCGCGTTTTAGGCACAGCGCGAGACGCTGTGGATCAAAAATGCCAACTTTTCTGTTTGCACTTTGCGATTCCTCGTGTATACTGACTTTCGCATTTAACGGAGAGTTGTCCGAGTGGCCGAAGGAGCACGATTGGAAATCGTGTAGGCGTCAAAAGCGTCTCCAGGGTTCAAATCCCTGACTCTCCGCCAGTTAATTCCAAAGCAGGCCTTCGAGCCTGCTTTGTTTTTACCCCACGCGGAGGGGTGGCAGAGTGGTTGAATGCGGCGGTCTCGAAAACCGTTTGGCCTGTATAAGGTCACGAGGGTTCGAATCCCTCCTCCTCCGCCATTTTGGTTGAGAAAGCTCCCGGGAATGGGAGCTTTTTTGTTTTGAGTCCCTAACAAGCAAATGCGGCGGAGGAGGAGGGATTCGAACCCGCCAGGGCGCGGAGCGTAAAGAAAACGCGCCCGTGGCGCGTTTTTAGCGCAGCGCGGTCGGCGCAAGCCGACCGGATAAATTTTGAGCGGAGCTCAAAATTTGGACATCCCTCCTATTCGACCACGCCCCCATCGCGTTCAGCATCAACCCGGATCCCCTAACATGGAACCTATGACCGTACCCAGTCCCGACCGTTTGCCGAGCAATAGGGTCGCAATCGGCGCCGAACATGTACTATGTACGGGCATTGTCTAAACCCGTAACTCAAAGGACCCCATCTTGCCCGTTGCCGCCGCTATGATCGTTACCGCACACGCCTCGGATGCCATGGTTGCCATCCCGTTTTGGCTCGAGATGTTCGCCGTCGTCGCGGCATCGATCTCGGGCGTGTTGGTCGCACGCGAGCACAAACTCGACCTGGTGGGCGCCGTCGCGCTCGCCGTGGTCTGTGGACTGGGCGGCGGTCTTTTGCGCGATATGACGCTGCAGGTGGGCAACGTCTACATCCTCAACCAACCGATGGCGCTCCCGCTCTCCATCGCCACCGCGGCCATCATCTACATCTTCCCGGCAATCGTCGACAAGCCCGAAAAGCTCATTCCCCTGCTCGATATCATCTCGGTGGGTATTTATGCGGCAACCGGCGCAGACAAGGCGCTGGTCTACGGCTTTGCGCCGGCGGTGTGCATCATGATGGGCTTTTTTACCGCGGTGGGCGGCGGCATGCTGCGAGATGGTTTTATGGGTGTGGTGCCGGGTATCTTCCAGCGCACCAACTTCTATGCCATCGCGGCCATCGCCGGATCGGCAAGCTATGTTTGCCTTGTCATGAGCGGCTTGGTCAGCAATGTCGTCGCACTGGTCGTTTGCGTCGTGGTGACCATGGGACTACGCTGGCTGTCGCTGCGCTTTGATATCAAAAGCCCCACCGAGGATGACATCGCACGCTTTTTGCACCGCAAAAAGTAGGTGGCGCGGGCTCATCCTTCGAAATGCAACCGAGAGGTTCTTTTAGAGCGCCCACGCGTTGGGTACCCTGTTAGGTGCATGTCGAGCATCTGACGAAGGATTCACTATGCCCTGTAATCAATTCCCGTCGACCCAGCGCCGTAAAGCGTGGGGCCGCATCACGATCTTATTCGCGCTCATCGCTCTAGCGGTCACCGCGCTTCCCACGGCGTCGTTCGCCGGCACGGACACCGCAGGCAACGTACTTGCGACCGACAATGACGCCAATTCGTCCGGCGTCGAAGGTGACCTGTACTGGGCAGGTCAGGCCCTCAACTTGGACGATGCGTCCATTGGCCGCGACATAATTGCAGCAGGCGAGAGCCTCTCCATCCGCGACTGCACGGTGAGCGGCGCCGTCCGCTTGGCGGCACGCACTATCGATATCGCCAAGACCACGGTTGATGGCAGCGTCACGGTCGTCGGTCAGCACGTTGTGCTCAATTCCGACAGCACCGCCAACTGTTTTTACGCGATAGGCGAGACGGTTGCCCTGCGCGGCTCTACCAAGTCGGCAGCGCTTGCGGGCGACACGGTGACCATCGATGGCACCGTCGAGGGCGATGTCGAGGTTTGGGCCGACAAGCTCATCCTGGGCAAGAACGCCCACATCACCGGCACCGTGAACGCGCACGTCTCCGAGGACCCCGAGCGTGCCGCAGGAGCCGAGGTAGGCACGCTCAAGATCGACCGCACCGTGAACGAGGATACTTCCACCGTTAACGATGTCATCGGCGGTATCGTCGCCGCGGCACTCTCGACCTGCTTTGTCGCTCTGCTGCTCGAGCTCGTCTTTCCGCGCGCGACCGCCAGCGCCGCCGGCATGCTCCACCAGCGCCCCATGCCCCTGTGGGTGAGCGGTCTTCTGGGCACGATTGCTATCGTCCCCGCCGTCCTACTGCTAATTATCTCTATCGCTGGTCTGTCGCTTGCCGGAGCCCTCTTGTGCGGCGTTATCGGCATCGCGTTGGTGTCGAGTGCCTTTGCGGGGTGCGCGATCTCCCGCATGGTCGGACACAACCAAAACCGCTACGCCATGGCAGCCGTGGGCGGCGTAATCGCAGGCGCCCTCACGGGGCTTCCCCTCGTAGGTGACTTCATCAGCGGCGTAGCCTTTGTCTTTATGCTCGGCTACGTTATCCAGATCATCTGGCGCAACGCCCACCTCAAGCCGCAGCAGCCGGCTAACACGCCAGGACTCCCCGCCGCTTAGCCGCCAACCACCATAAAGGGGCCAGGCACCTTTGTGGTGGTGCAGACCAGCTCAGTCCCTGTGCACAAAAAGGGCGCCGACCATCGCGGTCGACGCCCTTTCTTGTTAGTCGCTATAAAGCCCAGCGCTTATTTGTTGACCTGACCGGCGCGGACGGCAGCCTTCTTGCGGTCGGTGGCGTTGAGCAGACGCTTGCGCAGGCGGATGTTCTTGGGAGTGATCTCGACCAGCTCGTCGTCGGCGATGTACTCCAGCGCCTCCTCCAGCGAGAAGGTGCGGGGCGGCACCAGCTGGACGGAGATATCGGAGGTCGAGGAACGCTGGTTGCCCAGGTTCTTGGTACGGGCGATGTTGACGACCATGTCGCCGGCCTTGCTGCGCTCGCCCACGATCATGCCCTCATAGCACTCGGTGCCCGGCTCAACGAACAGCTGGCCGCGCTCCTGCAACGTGCCCAGAGCGTAGGCGACGGCCTTCTCGGTGGTCATAGAAATCATGGCGCCGTTCTGACGGTTGCCGATCTCGCCGGCATAGGGACCATACTCCAGGAAGGTGTGGTAGAACACGCCCTCGCCGTGGGTGACGTTCATGATGCGGTTCTTAAGACCCATGATGCCGCGCGTCGGGATTTTGAACTCGAGGTGCGTCACGATGCCCGAGGTGTCCATGCTCGTCATGATGCCGCCGGAGGTACCGAAGACCTCAACGACCTTGCCCGAGTACTCGTCCGGGCACTCGACGACGGCCTGCTCGACAGGCTCCATCTTGTTGCCGTTCTCGTCCTTCTTAAACAGAACGCGGGGACGGCCGACCTGGAACTCAAAGCCCTCGCGGCGCATGGACTCCATCAGGACGGACAGGTGCAGGATGCCGCGGCCAGAGACCTCGACGCCGCTCTTGTCCTCGAGCTCCTCGATCTTCATGGTCACGTTGTTCTCGGCCTCGTTGAACAGGCGCTCCTTGAGCTGACGGGCGCCCACGATGTCGCCATCACGGCCGACGAGCGGGGAGGTCGAAGCCTCAAAGACGATGGACAGGGTCGGCGGGTCGATCTCGATGGGCTCGAGCTCGACAGGGTTCTCGGGGTCGGTGTAAACATCGCCGATATCGGTGCGGTCAATACCCACGACAGCGGCGATATCGCCGGCGCCGACTTCCTGGCACTCGGTGCGGCCCAGGTAGTCGAAGGTAAAGAGCTGCTTGACGGTAGCGGTGGCGCTGGAGCCGTCGTTCTTCACAACCAGAATCTGGTCGCCCTGGTGGATGGTGCCAGAGTACACGCGGCCGATACCGATGCGACCGACGAAGTTGGAGTGGTCGATGGTCACGCACTGCATGGCCAGCGGGGCGTTCTCGTCAACCTCGGGCGCAGGCATGTCGTCGATGATCATGTCGAGCAGCGGGTACATGTCCATGTTGCCGTCGTTGGGGTCAAGGCGGGCAAAGCCATTCATGGCGCTGGCGTAGACCACGTGCTCCATGGCGAACTCAAGCTGGTCGTCGGTGGCGCCCAGGTCGGCCATGAGGTCCAGGCAGTCGTTGTAGGCCTTCTCGGGATTGGCGCCCGGACGATCGATCTTGTTGATGACGATCATGATCTTAAGGCCGGTGTCGATAGCGTGACGCAGCACGAAGCGGGTCTGGGGCATGGGGCCCTCAAAGGCGTCGACCAGCAGCAGGGCGCCGTCGGCCATACGCAGCACGCGCTCGACCTCGCCACCAAAGTCGGCGTGGCCCGGAGTGTCGATGACGTTGATCTTGACGTCCTTGTACTCGATAGAGATGTTCTTGGCGAGAATCGTAATGCCGCGCTCGCGCTCCTGGTCGTTGGAATCCAGGACGCGGTCCTCGACCTGCTGGTTGGCACGGAAGGCGTCCGTGGCACGCAGGAGCTTGTCGACCATCGTCGTCTTGCCGTGGTCGACGTGGGCGATGATGGCGATGTTCCTCAGATTGTCTACGCGCATGTAGTTCCCCTATCTTCTATCTATATACAACCGGCACGCGTATGCGACCCACCCAGCAACGCAACGCTCGGCGGGAATATTGAGCCTTTTACCGAAAACTCGTTTATTTTAGCGATTTTAGATGAGAGGGGTTTCCTCACCTGCAGGTTCAGGGTCGCTCCACATAAAACCATCGCCGGCGCCCATGCCCTCATACAGCACATATGCCGAAAAACCACTCTCGAGCGTGGTTTCGAAGAAGCTCACGAGCAGAGCATCGTGATAGCCGCCGTCAATCTCGACGCAGCCGGTGTAGCCGATGGCATAGCGAGCGATACGGCCCAGGCCCTCGTCCTTAAGACCCATCTTGTGCTCGGAGATAAAGTTGGTGGCCGCCTCGAGGCACGCCTCTTCGCCATCCTCATCGAGCGCCGCCAGATAACGGTTGGAAGCGGCGTCCTCAATTGCCACGACCACGCCAGGGTTTTCACCGGCGGCAAGGTCGTCCAAGAACGCGCCGATCAGATCGCACACCATGGCGTCGAGCTCGGCGGAGACGTTGCCGGCGTCCTGCATATCCTGTGCCATCTTTAGACCTTCCCATCGAGTCTGGCGTCGTTACAGTTCTTGTGCCTCGGCGGCGATCCTGGCGGCAGCGTCGCGGGCGCGCATCATGTCCGCTGCGCGCTTGTCGAGCACCTTGATCTGACTGGTCAGCATTACCGCATCGACCACGCCCCAGATCACCAGGCCCGTAGAGATCGAAAACCCAAGCGCACCAACTGTACCACGAAGGCGCGAGCAGATTGCCGCAACAAGGGCGGAGATGACAACCATCTTGATAAACGAGCCGCGGCGTTCGCGAAGCGTGCGGGCCTGCGTCACATAGGCAATGCGAGCCGCCTCAGAAGCCTCCGAGCGCATCTGGGCCTCGCGGACGATTGCAGCCGCCTCAGCCGACATACCGCCGGCCATCAGCGAACGCTCCGCAACCTGGACGCCCCGCATTTAGAAGTCATCGGGGGAGAGCGTATGGACGAACTCGTCGAACTTCTCGAACTCCTGCTCGTCGTCGACTTCCTCGGCGTGGGTAGAAACAGTGCCCAGGCGATTCATGATGTCGTCCTCCACAAACATGGGGGCATTGCTGCGCACGGCAAGGGCAATGGCATCACTGGGGCGGGCGTCGATCTTGCGCTCGTCACCATCGGCCAGTACGACGATCGTCGCGTAGAACACCGGCGGCTCGGCGCGAACGATCTCGATGCGCTCGAGCTTGGCGCCCAGGGCGCCAACAGTATCGAGCAACAGGTCATGGGTAATCGGGCGCTCGGCGCGGCCGCTATCGATGCCGCGGCTGATGGCAGCGGCTTCAAACGAACCAGTCTGAATGGAAAGGGAACGCCGCGGCGCGGGCGAGTCCGATTTGCTGCAGCGCTCGCGAAGCACGATAAGCGATGGCACGGGACCGGCGGCCATGACGATGGTCTCTATGTCGACACGAACCATGGAACACCTCCGGTACGTAGCGGTTAACACGCGGCAGTCCGCCGCATTGAATAGCTATACTACCCAATCTTTCGCACAGCACACAAAACCAAAATGAGATTTATCGCAGACAAGAAAAAAGCCCCGAGGCAATGCCCCAGGGCTCTTCACAGTTTTGATGGTGGACCTGACAAGATTCGAACTTGTGACCTCCCGGTTATCAGCCGGACGCTCTAACCAACTGAGCTACAGGTCCATCATGGTGGAGGTTAGGGGGATCGAACCCCTGACCTCAGGCTTGCAAAGCCCGCGCTCTCCCAGCTGAGCTAAACCCCCACGGAGACAGTAATAAACACCCCAGCGGCGACTCGGCTCTCGCTGGGGTGTTTATTGCGAAAGAAAGTGGTGGACCTGACAAGATTCGAACTTGTGACCTCCCGGTTATCAGCCGGACGCTCTAACCAACTGAGCTACAGGTCCATCGCGCAAGGGATATATTAGACGAGTCGTTACGCGCGCGTCAACAACTTTTTTGAAAATCTTTGGGAGGGGTGGTCGCTGGGCTGGCGAGATGGTTTTGGTTTGCTGCTCGGACAGTTCTGCGCAAGACGAAGGCCACATTAAGTGGCCTTCTTTGCGTGCGGAACTCGCGACAAACCAAAACCACCTCGCCAGCCCAGCGACCATGGGGTCCCAAGGTTTTCAAAAAAGCGGTCGGCGCGCAGTGCGCCGACCGCCGATATATGGGGTCTGATATTTTCTACCAGCTAGGGCCTCTTACTCGTCGAGGAGATCTTCTGGCATGTCGTTGCCGTCGCCTAGATCGACAGGGGTTTCTTCGGAAGCAGAGCCGTTTTCTGTGGCTTCGCCTTCGGGCTTTTCCTTGGCTGCCGTCATGCGGGCTACGGCGCATACGCGGTCGTTGTCGTCGACGGTCATCATCTTGACGCCCTGGGTGGCGCGGCCGGTCTGGCTGATCTCGTCGGTCTTGACGCGAATGACCGTCGCGCCCTCCGTCACGATGAACAGCTCGTGCTGCGGGCCCACCGTCTTCATGGCCGCGAGGTTACCCTTACGCTCGGTCATTTGGATGGTGTAGACGCCCTGGCCGCCGCGATTCTGCTCCGGGTAGTCCGCAACCGGCGTGCGCTTGCCGTAACCGCGCTCGGTGATGACGAACAGATCGCCGTTGCCGTTAGTGACTTCCATGCCCAGAACGCTCACGCCGTCCTTCAGACCGATACCGCGAACGCCGCTGGTATCGCGGCCGGTAGCGCGTACCTGCTCCTCGGAGAACATGATCGCCTTGCCCGCGGTGGTGGCCAGGATAATCTTGTCGCCCTCGCGCACGCGGCGCACGTTCAGCAGCGCGTCGTCGTCACGCAGGTTGATAGCGATCAGGCCGTCGCGACGGCTGCGGTCATATGCGCTCATCACGGTCTTCTTGACCATGCCGCTCTTAGTGGCAAACATCAGGTACTCGTTGGCCGGGAACTCGCGGCAGCTGATGACGCTCGCGATCTTCTCGCCGTCCTCAAAGGGCAGCAGGTTGACGATCGCGGTACCGCGCGCCTGACGCGTGCCAACCGGCAGCTCGTGCACCTTCAGGCGATAGACCTTGCCCTTGCTCGAGAAGAACAGCACGTACTCGTGCGTGGATGCGATAAACATCTCGTCGATAACGTCGTCCTCTTTGAGGTTGACGCCCGACACGCCCTTGCCGCCGCGCTTTTGGGCGCGATAGGCGGCCACCGGGATGCGCTTGACGTAGCCGGTGTGGGTGATGGTCACGACCATATCCTCGTCGGCGATGAGGTCCTCGACATCCAGGTCCTTCTCAACCTGGCTGATTTCGGTACGGCGCTTGTCGCCAAACTTCTTGGAGATCTCGCGCATCTCTTCCTTGATGACGCCCAGAATCTTCTCCTCGTGCGCCAGCAGGTCCTCGTAGTAGGCGATGGCGCGGCGCAGGCCGTCCAACTCTTCTTGGATCTTGTCGCGCTCCAGGCCGGTCAGGCGGCGCAGCTTCATCTCGAGGATGGCCGTGGTCTGCTCGGGCGTAAAGCCAAAGCGTTCGATCAGTCGGCTGCTGGCCTCGGAGTCGGTCTGCGAGGAGCGTATGATGCTGATGACCTCGTCGATATGGTCAAGGGCCATCAGGTAGCCCTCGAGGATATGCGCGCGGGCCTGGGCCTTCTTAAGGTCGAAGCGGGTGCGGCGGGTGACGACGTCGACCTGGTGGTCGATGTAGTGCTGCAGCATCTCGCGCAGGCTCAGGCATTTGGGAACGCCGTTGACAAGCGCCAGGTTGTTGGCGCCAAAGGTCGTCTGCAGCGAGGTGTACTTATACAGATTGTTGAGCACGACCTGCGGAATGACGCCCTTCTTGAGCTCGATGACCAGACGGATGCCCTTCTGGTTGGACTCATCGCGCATATCCGAGATGCCCTCGATGCGCTTGTCGTTGACGAGCTGGGCGATCTTCTCCTGCAGGGTGCCTTTGTTGACCATATAGGGAATCTCGGTAAAGACCAGGCGGCTGCGACCGGTCTTGGTGGACTCCACGTGTGCCTTGGCACGCACGGTAATGGAGCCGCGGCCGGTCTCGTAGCTCTGCTTAATGCCGGCGCTGCCCATGATGATGGCGCCGGTGGGGAAGTCCGGACCGGGCATGATCTGCATGAGCTCGTCGACGGTGGCGTCGGGGTTGTCGATCAGGTAGCAGGTGGCCTCGATCGCCTCGGTGAGGTTATGCGGGGCGATGTTGGTGGCCATGCCGACGGCGATGCCCTGGCTGCCGTTGACCAGCAGGTTGGGGAAGCGCGCAGGCAGCGCCACGGGCTCGGCGAGCGATTCGTCGTAGTTGGGCTGCCAGTCGACGGTATCCTTCTGCAAGTCACGCAGCAGTTCCATGGCGGGCTTGGCCAGGCGACTCTCGGTGTAACGCATGGCTGCCGCGCCGTCGCCGTCGATGTTGCCGAAGTTGCCATGACCGTCGATGAGCGGCGTGCGCATGGAGAACCACTGTGCCAGGCGGACCATGGCCTCGTAGACCGCAGAGTCACCATGCGGGTGGTACTTGCCGATAACTTCGCCGACCGTCCAGGCCGACTTCTTGTGCGGGCGGTTGGGGTAGATGCCGCTCTCGTTCATCGCGTACAGAATGCGGCGGTGCACCGGCTTTAAGCCGTCGCGCACGTCCGGCAAGGCGCGCGCCGTGATGACCGACATCGAATACTCGATGAACGACTGCTTCATCTCGCGGCCAAACTCCGAAATCTGGAGCTGGCCGCCGTTGATATCCTCGCCGGCCGAGGCGCCACGGTCGACTTCGCCAAAGCTCTCCTCGAGCTCGGCGTCGTCTTCTTCTTCCTCATCATCGGCATCGGGATTATAGGCGTCCGGGTCGCCGTCCTCGCCCTGCTCAGCACGAGCGAGCAGGCGCTTCAGATCATCGGGCATGCCGGCGTCGCTGGCCTCGTCCATACCCTCGTTATTGTTGATATCGTCTGCCACGTTACCTCCTCTTAAGCGTCAAGGAAGCGTGCATCATGTGCGTGCTTCTCGATGTACTCGCGGCGATAGCCGACCTCGGAACCCATCAGCTCGCGCACGGCGCGGTCCGCCACCACGGCGTCCTCGATCGACACACGCTGCAGGATGCGGGTCTTGGGATCCATCGTCGTCGAGGCAAGCTGCTTGGGGTCCATCTCGCCCAGGCCCTTGTAGCGCTGAACGGTATAGCCCTTGCGCTTTTTGGTGATCTTGCCGTCCTTGGCCTTGCCGTCCTCGTCGTTATCGTCGGGGTTCAGGCCCAGGCTCTGGATGGTGTCGCGCAGGATCTCGTCTTCGGGCTGGCGGCCGTTGGGATACACGTAGTGAATCTTGTTGCGCACCTTAATGCCAAAGATGGGCGGGCAGGCGACATAGACGTAGCCGGCATCGATCAGCGGACGCATGTACTTGTAGAAGAACGTCAGCAGCAGGATGCGGATATGTGCACCGTCGACGTCTGCATCGGTCATGATGATGATCTTGTGGTAGCGCGCCTTGGTGATATCGAAGTCGCCGCCGTCGCCGGCGCTCGTCGTGACGCCACAGCCGATCGCGGTAATCAGCGACTGGATGGTGTCACTCGAGAACGCGCGATGGTCACCAACGCGTTCGACGTTCAAAATCTTGCCGCGCAGGGGCAGAATCGCCTGGATGTCTCGGCGACGGCCGTCCTTGGCCGAACCGCCTGCCGAGTCGCCCTCTACGATGAAGAGCTCGGTCAGCTCGGCATCGCGCACCGAGCAGTCGGCGAGCTTACCGGGCAGGGACGCCGTCTCGAGCAGGCTCTTGCGACGCGTCGCTTCGCGCGCCTTGCGGGCGGCGTTGCGCGCCTTGCAGGCCTGTTGCGCCTTCTTGACGATCTCGCGGGCGGGCTTGGGATGCTCCTCCAAGTAATCGGCGAGGCCGTCGGTCACAATCTTGAGCGTGAGCGCGCGCATATAGGAGCTGCCGAGTTTGGCCTTGGTCTGGCCCTCAAACTGCGGATCGGGCAGCTTGACCGAGATAACGGCCGAAAGGCCCTCGCGCACATCGTCGCCGGTCAGGTTGGCGTCTTTTTCCTTGAGCAGGTTCTGCTTGCGCGCGTAATCGTTGATCACGCGGGTGAGCGCGGTGCGGAAGCCCTCAAGGTGCATGCCGCCCTCGGGAGTGTAGATGTCGTTGGCAAACGACATGACGTTCTCGCCGTAGCCGCTATTCCACTGCAGGGAAACCTCGACCTCGCCCATCTTGGTCACAGGCGCGTCCGGGTCCGATTTGCCCTCGATGTAGATGGGCTCCTTAAAGGCCTCGGGGACGTCCTTGCCCTCGTTGAGGAACTTGACGAAGTCGATGATGCCGCCCTCGTAGCAAAACTCCTCCACATGGGGAGTCGCCTCGCGCTCGTCGGTCAGCACGATCTTGAGGTTCTTATTGAGGAACGCCGTCTCCTGCAGACGGTTGTGCAGCGTATCGAAATCGTAGATGCAGGTCTCGAAGATCTCGTCGTCGGGCCAGAAGGTGACGGTGGTGCCCGTCGAATCCGAGGTGCCCACGACCTCCATCTTCTTAACGGTCTTGCCGCGCGAGAACTCCATCTCGTAGGTGTTGCCGTCGCGACGAACCTGAACGACCACGCGCTTGGACAGTGCGTTGACGACGGAGATACCAACGCCGTGCAGGCCGCCCGAAACCTTATAGGCCGAGTTATCGAACTTACCGCCGGCGTGCAAGATCGTCATGACGACCTCGAGCGTCGGGATCTTTTTAACAGGGTGCTCGTCGACGGGGATGCCGCGCCCGTTGTCGACGACCGTGATGGAGTTGTCGGCGTGGACCGTCACCTGGATCTCGGTGCAGAAACCGGCCATGGCCTCGTCGACGGAGTTGTCAACGATCTCCCACACCAGGTGATGCAGACCGCTGGCGCTCGTCGAGCCGATATACATGCCCGGGCGCTTACGAACGGCCTCGAGACCTTCGAGAATCTTAATCTCGCCGCCATCGTAATCGTTTTCGTTTGCCACACGTCCTCCTTCAGTCAAGAAAATGTGTACAGCCTTACTAGTTTATCGTAAAAAAATACCCTCGGGAACGAGGGTATTTGGCTCTACAAGGCCACCAGATGCGATTTAAGGCTCTTTTTTGCTTTGCACGCCCTTGGCCCACTCGGCACTGGCTCTCATGGCATTCTCGAGGGCCTCGCGCAGTTTTTGGTCTTCGATGGGTGCCACTTGGCGCTCAATCTCGGTGCGCTCGGCCTCGCTTAGGTCGGCGTGCGGGGCCGGCGGGCGCTCGGTCGTCGCCGGGCGCAGGCGCTCCTTGGCGGCGGGCGGCGTGTGACCGGGTGCGGTGGTTTTGAACACCAGGCCGTCCACATGCGCACCGGCGCGCTCCATGCGCGCGCGGATGATCTCACGCAACAGCGTCATTTCCTGCGTCCACGAGGGCGAATCGAGATATACCAGCAGCTCATTGGACTCGGGCAGGTAGCGCAGACCCGTCACATGCCGCCCCTCGCGCGTGCCCGAGCACACCGCGTTCCACGCGCGATAGACCGCGCGCGACTCCTCGGCAGCCTCCATCTGCGCACGGCGCTCAGGCGTCGCCGACGCCAGGATGCGCTGGCGCTCTGCGTTCAAAAACCCACTGAAGGCGACCGTCTCGCTCTCGCGCTCGTAATTAGCACGTCTCACCCATGCTCACCACCTTGGCTCGATCAAGCAGGTCATCGGTAAAGTATCCCAGGTTGGTCGTGGTTATGACCGTTTGGATATCATCGCCGATCAGCCGCAGAAAAGCACCGCGGCGCTCGCCGTCGAGCTCGCTCATCACGTCGTCCAAAAGCAGCAGTGGGGCGGTGCCCAGAACATCGCGAGCCACGGCCACCTCGGCCACCTTCCAGGACAGCACCAACGTTCGCTGCTGTCCTTGGCTGGCAAATGAACGAGCGGAGCGACCCGCCACGGTAAATTCAATCTCGTCGCGATGCGGTCCCACCAACGTCACGCCGCGGCGAATTTCCTCGTCGGCGTGCTCATCAAGGGCGGCCAGCATGCGCTCGTACGCCCAGCCCTTCAGCTCTTCGCGATCCTCGACCTGGGGCAAATCCCCCAGCGTGGACGTATAGGTCACGTTGGCAGCCTCACCGGACGCCACTTGCCCGTAGGCAGTGCGCACATGGCCCGCCAGCCGGTCGAGCAGGGCCAACCGGTGCACGAGCAGGGCCGAGCCCGCGCGGGCAATCGAATCGTTCCACGCGCCGAGCATCTCACGGCAGCACCAGGTCTCCTTGAGCAAGGCGTTACGCTGGGTCACGCAGCGCCCATAGGTGCTCGCAAGATCGGCATAGCGTGCGCTCAGTTGCATGCCAAAGCCATCGAGGGCGGCGCGGCGCACACTGGCGCCTCGCTTAACCATGTCCAGATGGTCGGGGCAAAACAGCACGCTCGGCAGAACCCCGCGCACACCGGCGGCAGAGCATCTCTTGCCGTTGCGGCTAAACGAGCGCTTACCGTCCTCCGCGCTCAATCCCATATCAAGCACGCGGCCGTCGCCCTCGAGCCTCAGCTCGACCTTGCACGAGCCCACGCCGTCATGGACGAGCTCGGCTGCGGTCGGATGCCTAAACGAGGCGCCGCTCGTCAGCAGCTGCAGCGCCTCTATGAGATTGGTCTTTCCCGCCGCGTTGGGTCCCGCAAGTATCGTCACGCCCTCGTCCAGGGCAAGGCAATAGCTCTCGAAACTGCGGTAGTGCGCGACGGAAAGATCGCGGGCGAACATGGTCATGGCGCAGCGCTAGATGCGGACCGGCATGACCAGGTACAGGTAGTTGATCTTGTCGTAGGACTTGAAGATGCCCGCCTGCGAGTAGCTCTTGAGCTCCAGCGTGATCTCCTTCTCCTTGGACAGGGCATTGAGGCAGCCGAAGATGTAGTGGTAGTTGAAGGCGATGGTACCCGACTCGCCCTCGGCCTCGACATCGATCGTCTCCTGCGCAAGGTCCTGGTCATTGGAAATGGAGGATAGGCCCATCTGCCCGTTCTCGACATCGATCTCGAACTTGACAGCGGGGTTAGCGCTCGCGATAACGGCCACGCGCTTGAGGGCGGCGTTAAAGGCGGCGACGTCGATCTTGACGCTCGTCACGCACGAATCGGGGATGAGCTGCTTGTAGTTGGGGTACACGCCCTCGATGCGGCGCGACACGTAGGTGGTGTTGCCGGCCTCAAAGACGACCTGGGTGTCGGTAGCCCCGATCATGATGGTCGTCTGGCTGGCCATGATGTTCAGCGCGTCGTTAAAGGCGTCGGCCGGAACGTTGAGTTCAAAGGAGCCCTCGAGGGTTGAGGTCTCGACCTGCGTATCGCACACGGCCAAGCGGAAGGAATCGGTCGCCACCAGGCGCACGGTGTTGTTCTCGACCTTCATGTGCACGCCACCCAGGATGGGGCGGGCCTTGTCGGTCGAGGTGACGCGCCACACACGGCCGACCATCTCGGACAAGATATCGGTCGGCAGTTCCACGGCGCTCTCGATGGCATAGGCTGGAAACTCGGGGAAGTCATTGGCATCGAGCGTGTTCAGACGGAACGAGCTCTTCTCGCAACCAATCAGCACCTGGCGCTCGGACAGCTCAAAGGTGACCGGGGCATCGGGGAGGGTCTTGGTGATATTGGAGAGCATCTTACAGGGGATAACCATCTCGCCCTCTTCTTCGACATGCGCCGCGATGCGATGACGGATCGAGATGGTGTAGTTAGAGGTCTGGAATTCCAAGATGCCGTCTTGGGCCTTAACGAGCACGCCCGACAGGATGGGAAGGGTGGATGCCGAAGCGACACCCTTCATAACGACGCCGATGGCTTGTGTAAGCGAGCTCTGGCTGACGGTGAACTTCATCTTTTAATACCTTTCTATAGATATAAATATCTTAATAATAGTAATAGCACTGACGAAACTGTTGATTACTCCCAAAGACGCAGGTCAGACCCAGAAAGAGAATCGACAGCAACCTGTGTGCAACAGGGGTGGTTTTCCACGTTCAAAACCTGCGCAAAACTTTTCATCACCGCGGGTTGGGTTTTAGACACCTTATGCCCGTGGTTTCGACAAGTTTTCAACAGGTGTCTCTATTTCCCTACGAGCGCAGTGTAATTTTATCGCGCAGCGACTTGAGGTCTTCGGTGACGGTGCGATCTTCCTGGATCATCTTCTGGACCTTTTTGTAGCTCGTGCTGACGGTCGAGTGGTTGCGGTTGCCAAATTCGGCGCCCACTGCCGTGGTCGTCATCTCGCACATCTCGATGGCCAGGTAGATAGCGATATGGCGTGCTTTGGCGATATTGGCGTTGCGACGCGGGCCGATGAGCTCCTCGTGCGTCACGCCGTACTGCTCTTCGATGACGGACTGAACCGTCTGGACGTTGATCTTTTTGGCCGATGTGTCGAAGTACTGGCTGGCGATGGCGTCGATATCGTCAAAGGTGAGCTCCCCGCCCTCGCGCTCGCGGTCCCCCGCCTCGCCGGCACAGCGCTCGCAGAAGCTCTCGAGTTCGCGGATGTTGGCGCCCGAGACCTCGGCCATGTGTTTAAAGTGCTCGTCGGTCAGGTGCCCGCCGTCGCCCCCATAGGCCGCCAGCAGCGAGTCGTCGCCTGCCTCGGGAGCGGCGACGATGGTGTTCTCGTAATAGCGCTGCAAGATCTTGTATTTCATCTCGTAGCTGGGCTCTGCGACCAGGCAGAGCATACCGGCGTTAAAGCGGCTGGTCAGGCGTTCGTCCATGCTCAGGTCCTTGGGGGCGCGGTCTGCCGCGATGACGACCTTCTTGTTGTTGCGGATGAACTCGTCCATGAGCTGGAAAAAGTAGTCCACGCTCGCGCGCTTGCCGATGATGTTTTGGATGTCATCGATGATGAGCACGTCCACACCGTGGTACGCCTGCATGATGGGGGCGTTGCTCTTCTTTTGGCGGTCGAACTCGGTCATCAGGTCGTCCAGATATGCCTGGGAGTTGGCATACTTGACCTTGATCTCGGGCGACTTCTCGGCGAGCTCGTTTTTGATGGCAAGCAGCAGGTGCGTCTTGCCCAGGCCCGATTTGCCGTAGATGAACAGTGATGTGCACGTGCCGCGCTCGTCCGCGAGGGCGGCAAACTTGAGTGCCGAGCGATAGGCATGGCTGTTCTCGGGGCCGTAGACAAAGTTCTCAAAGGTAAATTTTGAGTTCGCGGCGAGCGGGGCTCCATCCATATTCTGCTCGGCCGGCACGGTCGGTGCTGGCATGGATGAGGCGGGGGTCGCAGCTTGCGTGGATTTAGTCGGCGCTCCGCCCTTCATCTGGTTCATCATGCGACGAAAATCATCGGCCGAGAGCGTGTTCTTGATTGCAATGCCCGAATCCGCGCCCGCCGCTGCGTCGTGAGCGATGGGCATGTGCGTGACGGGTGCGTTCGTTGACGTCGCCGCCGCGGCCGGCAACGGTGCCATGGTTTCACGGGAAACATCGCTGCGCTGGTGCTCGATTGTCGGCACGTCGCCTGCGGAGGCCGGCGCCGCCGGGGAAGCAGCGGGAGCCGTGGTCGGCGCCGTCGCGGCAGCGGATTCCGTCGCGGCGCCTTGCGGTGCCACGATGTCGAGTGCAATCGGTGCAAAGGCGATTTCTTCCAGATAGGCCTCAATAGTCGGCTGATGCTTTTTGAGCTGCGCGATGGCAAAGCGCGAGGGGGCCTCGATCGTGAGCGTATCTTCGGTCAGGCTTATGGCGCGCGATTGCCCCAGCATGTTGATGAGGCGTGCATCTTGTCCGTCGCGCTGGCAAAAGGCGATGGCATCCCCCAGGATGATGCTTGCTTCCTCGTCCACTGTCTCTCCCGTTCTTTAGCTCTGAGCTCGCACGCGAGCGGCGCCGAGTTCGGTCAGATGGTATTTCTGGCCATGCTTGATGACCAAGCCGGCCTGCGCCAAGTCATTGAGCGTGCGTGACCAAGTGGGGGCCGAGTTTCCAAACGCCCTCGCCAGATCGGTTGCACCGCACGCTTGATTTTGCGCCAGATAGCCCAGCGCGGCGTTGCCGCGGTCGCTTACGAACACGTCCGGTTGTGGCTGCGCATACTGATTTGCTGCATTAGGATACATCATTTGAGCTGCTGGTTGTTGAGAACTCTGTGTCGGCGGCATTTGCTGTTGAAAACTTTGAGGCCACTGTTGGTAAGGCTGCGGAGGCGTCTGCTGGGCCCAGGGGTTGTACTGCTGCTGCGGCATCTGCTGGTACGGCTGCTGATATCCCTGCTGGTACTGCTGCGGGAACTGCTGGCCATACCCCAGTGGCGGCATCTGCTGATATGGATATCCCTGTTGGTACGGCTGATAGCCCATTTGCTGGCCACCCGGCGCCCCCGTCGCCTGCTGCATTGCTGCTGCATCCTGATCAGCCAGCGGCATGGCCTCTGGCATGTTTGGCGGCATCGACATAGATGCCGCCTGGGGTTCTTGTGTGGGAAGCATTCCGGGCTGCTGCATCTGCCTCACGGGGGGCTGCATCTGCTGCGTTGCCACGGGCTGCTGCGCAAAAGCTCCCGGCAGGGGATATGTGGGCTGCTCCGTCTCGGGCCGCACGGCAGCGCCGCGTCCGCCGGCACGCTCGATTTCCTGCACGCGTTTAGGGTTCAGGCTTACCGTAACCACGGTGCCGTTGCCCATGTTGTCCTCGATGGATACGGCACCGCCGGCGTTTTCCAAATACTCCTGCACCATGGGAAACCCTGCTCCGGTTCCACGGATATAGCGCTTCATCTTGCTGTTTGCGCTGGTAACGCCAAAGTCGAAAGCACGTTCCTTGTCGTCGATGCCGGGTCCTTGGTCAGCAAAGCGGATGGTGTCTCCGCCGTCCAGAATCGAGATGATGGGCTCGGCAAAGTGTGCGTGGATAAAGTTTTCGACAATCTCGCGGATGACCATGAGCGAGATATGGCCACCTTGTTCTTTCATGCACTGGTAGACGGTGTTGGTCGTCTCTTCCAAATACGTGCGGACATCTTGCGGATCAATGACGATCACCCGCGGTGTCGACAGCATGTCGTCATAGACGGCGATGCGCGCGGCGTACATGGCTTTTGGCGCCTGCGTGGTCGTCTGCTCGCCTTCCGCACGCTCTTCGCGCACGCCGGTGATGTGCTCGTTGTCGGGTGCCGGGTCTCCGGAATCGACCATGGTGTAAAAGTCGTCAGACATGCCGCTCGCAATCTTTCAAAAGGTTTCGAACAAATAGTAGCTCACCGTGCAACGTTTCTCATCTTTCGACAACTTTTCAAAACTTGTTGAAAACTTTGGAAAACGGGTGAAAAGTTCTCAACATTGCCAACATGACCTGTTGAAAACTCGATGAAATATCGTGAAAGGTTGCCATGAGGCGCAAATTTCGGTTGTGCTTATGGGGGAACCGTGTGAACTGTGCAACCTTTTACCTTTGATTTCTTGACATTTGAACATTGATTTCCCTACAATCTTCAAGCTCACGTGTCTATATCTGCGTCCGCGTCCCCGCGGACACTCGAAATGCAGCAGGAGGAACTTAAGATGAAGCGTACGTATCAGCCTAATAAGCGTAAGCGTGCCAAGACCCATGGCTTCCGTGCCCGTATGGCCACTAAGGGTGGTCGTGCCGTGCTCGCCCGTCGTCGCGCCAAGGGCCGCAAGCGTCTCACTGTCTAGCAGCGATACACACATCTCGCATGAAGACTATTAAGTCTCGGCAAGATTTCGAGCATGTGTTCAGTCAGGGGCGTCGTTTCAATCACCCTCTGATTCGAATGACCATATGTGAATCGGTTGGCGAAGGCGACTCCGGAAGGGTCGCCTTCGTTGGTGCTAAGCGACTCGGTTGTGCCGTCGTGCGCAACCGATCTAAGCGTGTGATGCGCGAGGCCGCCCGCAGCTGCGGATTTCCCGTTGCGGGTTATGACATCATCTTGTTTGCAACTCCCAAGACGAGGGTTTCCTCGCCGCAGGAGATGGACAAGGCGTTGCGTTCGCTTATGAAGCGCGCCGGCGTTGCCGGGGAGGAGCGATGAGCAATCACGTTTTGCGACGTGTTGCCATCGCTCCTATTCGCATATATCAACAGGTTATTTCGCCCTTATTGCCTGACGCCTGCATTTATTACCCAACGTGCTCGCAATACGCCATCCAGGCGATTGAGAAGCACGGTGTTTTGAGAGGCTGCTGGCTTGCTGTGAGGCGCATCGCTCGCTGCAATCCCCTGCACGTCGGCGGTTATGACCCTGTGCCCTAGCGGGCACTCGCTATCGGAGGAAAACTTACATGTGGGATTGGATCGTTAACATCCTTTTCGAGCTGCTCAAGCTCATCCAGACCTTTGCGGTCGACTGGGGCCTGTCCATCATCATCCTGGTGGTCATCATCCGTCTGCTGCTGACGCCGCTTATGCTCAAGTCGACCAAGTCGACGGCTCGCATGCAGGTGCTGCAGCCCAAGATGCTCGAGATCCAGGAGCGCTATGCCGACGATCCCCAGCGTCAGGCCGAGGAGATGCAGAAGTTCTACAGCGAGAACAAGTTCAACCCCATGGCTGGCTGTCTGCCGCTGCTGATTCAGATGCCTATCCTGTTCGCCCTGTTTACATTGCTGCGCAACCTGCCGCAGTACTTTAACGACGGCACGTTCTCGTTCTTCAACATCCTGCCCGACCTGACCACCACGCCGAGCGCTTCCTTTGCCGATGGCTTTATGGTTGCACTGCCTGCGCTGGTTTGCCTGATCCTGTTTGCCGTCCTGACCCTGATTCCGCAGCTCTATATGTCGCGCAACCAGACCGGCCAGCAGGCTCAGAGCATGCGTATGATGGCCGTTGTCATGACGGTCATGATGCTTTGGATGGGCTGGAGCCTTCCCGTTGGCGTTCTGCTGTACTACGACGTCTCGTCTGCTTGGCAGGTTATCCAGCAGATTTTTGTGACGCAGAAGGTCATCGACAAGGCGAAGGCCGATGAGGAGGAGCGTCTTAAGAACGCTCCGCTGCAGGTTGAGGTCACTCGTCGCGAGAAGAAGCCGCGCCCGCACAAGAAGAAGTAGTGGAATATCAATCTTATTTAGGTACCTAACTTTTGGAGTACGTTATGTCTGAAGAGATCATCGAGGATATGCTTGAGGAGGTTGCCCCGCAGGTCGCGGGCGATTATCCCGAGATTGCACAGCGCTACAAGGCTGGTGAAGAGCTGACCGATGAGGAGCTCGACACCATTGCCGATGTTGCGATTTCCATCCTGCGTTCCATCCTTTCGCACTTCGATGCCGCCAACTCTCCTATCGATGAGTATGAGGGCGACGAGGGTGAGCTGATTTTGGATGTAACGGCTCCCGACCTTGCTGTTCTCATTGGCCGTCATGGTCGCACTCTTGATGCTCTTCAGGTTATGTTCTCTTTGCTGGTGAGCCGCAAGCTTGGCTTTAGGTATCCGGTTGTAGTGGACGTCGAGGGATACAAGAGTCGCCGTCAGGATAAGGTCGCCTCCATGGCTCAGTCTGCTGCCGAGCGTGCCATCCGCACTCATAAGAGTGTTTCGCTTCCGCCCATGAATGCCTACGAGCGCCGACTGGTTCACATTGCACTTCGTGGCAACGATGCAGTCGATACTCATTCTGAGGGTTCTGACCCTGATCGCCATGTGGTGATTGTTGCTCGATAATCTACTCGAGCTTATGCTAGGGGGACGTGGTTTCCACGTCCCCTTTTTTTGTCAAAAGTTCTCGATACGCTGATTTTTGTCAGAAAGGAGCTTCTGTTGTTTGTACTTACCGATCAGCAGGCTGACGAGATGTTGAGTCGCCTAACTTCCTATTGCAAAGAATATTCCTTGAGCGTAACTGATATTGAGCTGAGGAAATGTATCCAGCATTTGGATTTGGTTCTAGAAACAAATAAGACAACCAATCTCACCCGTATTCTTAACGTAGAAGATGCTGCCGTACTTCATATCCTCGACTCACTTGTTTTGCTCCCCTATATCAATAAGGCTCCTGAGGGAGCTTTGCTCGATATGGGAACAGGTGCGGGCTTCCCTGGTATTCCATTAACCATAACCACGCATCGTAAAGCTACTTATATTGACTCTGTTGGCAAGAAGGTTGATGCGGTTAATTCCTTTGTCCATGCTCTTGGATTGAAACATGCTCATGCGGTTCATGATCGTCTTGAAGAATATGCTCGAAGCCATAAGAAGCAGTTCTCCGTTGTAACCGCCCGCGCACTGGCCCCTCTACCGATTCTTGTTGAGTATGCGGCTCCGTACCTGAAGGATGGAGGGCTATTTGTTATCACCAAGGGCAATCCTTCGGATGAGGAGCTTGCTTCCGGCATGTCAGCAGCTAAGATTTGCGGCTTCACTTTGCTTCTGAATGACGCAATTGATTTGCCTGAAGGCTTGGGTCACAGGGAGTTCATTGTTCTTAAGAAGAGTCATTCAGCATCCGTTTCATTGCCTCGTGCAAATGGCATGGCAAAGAAGAATCCGCTTGCTTAGATGTTTCACGTGAAACATAATGGATAGTAATTACTTGCCATGTTTCACGTGAAACATGGCAGTTGATATCGAATCGGAATGTTTCACGTGAAACATCCTCCGTTTGACAGCTTTAATACACACCAGGAGGGACCGTGGGATTTCGCGACGTTAAGCGTTCGAAGAGCGCTAAAGACACGCGTATTATTGCAATCATCAATCAAAAAGGCGGTGTCGGTAAGTCAACGACGGCTGTAAACCTTGCAGCAGCACTTGGTGAGCAGGGTCGTAAGACGCTCATTGTCGATTTTGATCCGCAGGGAAACAGCACAAGCGGATTTGGAATTGAAAAAGAAGACCTTGACCACTGCATCTATGATGCATTGTTGAATGATGTGCCCGCAGAATCGCTTGTTCTTGATACGAATTGCAAAAAGGTATTCGTAATTCCGGCAACAATTCAGCTTGCAGGCGCCGAAATTGAGCTCGTAAGCGCAATTGCTCGTGAAACTCGCCTCAAAGATTTGCTTGAACCTATTCAAGATGAGTTCGATTTTATATTCATTGACTGTCCGCCCTCGCTTGGTTTGCTGACTATTAACGCATTGACCGCCGCAGACAGCGTTCTTATTCCGATTCAGTGCGAGTATTATGCACTTGAGGGCGTTACGAAGCTACTTGAATCAATGAAGATGGTCAAATCGCGTCTAAATAAGGGCTTGGATACGTATGGCGTACTTATGACCATGTATGACTCGAGGACATCACTGTCGAATCAGGTTGTTGAAGAGGTTCAGTCGTACTTTGGTGATAAGGCCTTTAAGACGTTGATTCCCCGTACTGTTAAAATCTCTGAAGCTCCTTCTTTTGGAGAACCGGTTATTACTTATGCACCGCAAAATAAGGGTGCAAAAGCATATATGAATCTTGCAAAAGAGGTGATCAAGCGTGCCTAGCCCTAAAAAGCGCAGTGGATTAGGTCGTGGATTGAGCGCACTGGTTTCTGAAGCTGAATATGAAACCGGTGGTTCGTCTGCTGCAGCGACTTCTGAAACCAAGCTGCCCATCGAGGATATTGTTCCCAATCCGAATCAGCCTCGAATTCACTTCAATGAAACTGAACTTCGTGAGCTAAGCGAGTCTATCCAGGAACACGGTGTTTTACAGCCGCTCTTGGTTCGTAAACATGGCAACGGATATGAAATCATTGCTGGCGAGCGTCGCTATCAGGCATCCAAACTGGCAGGCCTTGAAGAGCTGCCAGTCATCATTAAAGAAGTTAATGATGAAGAAATGCTTGCTCTTGCACTTATTGAAAACCTTCAGCGTTCTGACCTAAATCCTGTAGAAGAGGCAAAAGGCTATCGTCAGCTCATTGATGCAAGTGGGATGACCCAGGAGGCTCTATCAAAGGCTGTCAGCAAGTCACGTTCTGCAATTACAAATTCGCTTCGCCTTCTGGATCTTCCTGAAGTCGTCCAGCAGATGATATTTGAAGGAAAGCTCACGGCAGGTCACGCTAGGGCAATCCTTGCCGTTCCATATGAGGATGCCAGAATTAGGCTTGCGGAGAAGGTTGTTGCAGAAGGTCTTTCGGTCCGTGCGACAGAAAATCTTGCTCCGTTATTTTCTGCCGGAGAGACACCAAAGACCTCTAGGCCTGCAACACCACAGTCGTTCAAGAAAGCCGCGCGCGTTCTTCGTCAGGTATTTAATACTAACGTGCGCGTGAAGAGTTCGCGTGGAAAGAACAAGATTGAAATTGAGTTCAAAGATGAGGAAGAGCTCTCTCGTATTCTTGGCGAAATGATTCAGTTTGATCAAGGAGGCCAAGATGAGGAATAAGATTTTAACAGCGATTGCATTGGTGACGAGTGTCGCGGCTGGTGCCTTTGCTGGCTATAAGATCGCGACAGACGATGAACTTCGAGGTCGTTTGCTTCGTGGCGCGCAAGATATCGTCGATACTTCCAAAAAGAAAATGGATGTTATGACGGAAGATGTTGCCATGTGTACAGCTCAGGTAACGAAGAATCCCAAGATTAATCAGGGTTGGGTCAGCAACCAATGGGAAAATGTAGGCTATTAGGTACCTAACAATTACTCAGCATATTTTGAGGGGGTCCTTGTCTGATTCATGAGACAAGGACCCCTTATTTTGGCCGTAAAAAATGGGACAGGTAGCAGCTGATTCAAAATTAAGGTCAATAAATGAAACGGCCACGGTTGCATATCCTGCAGCCGTGGCCGTTCGATGTTTCACATGAAACGTTTTGGGGTGCGACTCCCCTATGCGTTCTTCTGAACTTTGAAGCGCTGCTTCAGCTGTCCGCAAGCGGCGTCAATATCGTTACCACGGGAGTTACGAATCGTGGTCTCGATGCCACGGGACTCAAGACGACGCTGAAGATCCTCAACCTTATGAATCGGCGACGGCTTGAGCGGGCTGCCCTCGATGTCGTTAAGCTGAATCAGGTTAACGTGGCACAACGTTCCCTCGCAGAAGTCGCAGAGCGCCTGCATTTCCGGATTCGTATCGTTGACGCCTTCGATCATGGCATACTCATAGGTCGGGCGGCGGCCAGTCTTCTCGGTGTAGAGTTGAAGCGCCTCGTGAAGGCGAAGCAGCGTGTACTTCTTAACACCGGGCATGAGCTTATTGCGCGTCGACTGGATGGCGGAATGCAAGGAAACGGCAAGCGTGAACTGCTCAGGAATGTCCGCAAATTTGCGAATACCGGGAATAACGCCACTGGTAGAGACAGTGAGGTGACGAGCGCCGATACCGATGCCATCGGGGTCGTTGAGGATTCGCAGCGCCTTGAGAACCTCGTCGTAGTTGGCAAACGGCTCGCCCTGGCCCATGAAGACGACGCTCGTGGCGCGCTCGCCAAAGTCGTTGGATACATGAAGTACCTGGTCGACGATCTCTTGAGCGGTCAGAGAGCGCTTGAGGCCGTTGAGACCGGTGGCGCAAAAGGCACAGCCCATGCCGCAGCCTGCCTGGGTGGAAACGCAGACGGAAAGCTTGTTACGACGGGGCATGCCGACGGTCTCGACGGAAACGCCGTCGTGGTACTCGAGCAGATACTTGCGTGAGCCATCTTTGGAAACTTGCTTGGTTAGTTCAGTCGGCGTGTCGAAGGCAAAAGCCTCTTTAAGCTGCTCGCGGAAAGCCTTGGGAAGGTTGGTCATATCGTCAAACGAACAAACGTTCTTCTCAAAGACCCATTCGATGAGCTGCTTCGCGCGGAACGCGGGCTGGCCAAGTTCGGCCACGAGCTCGCGAATATCGTTTTGGCTCAAGTCGCGAATGTCCTGAGATTTAGTCCTGGGATTCATGGAAGCCTTTCGATTTTGGGGAAACGTAGAGGGTATCGCTACAATATGGTATCAGCTGCAGAAATTATAGAGGAGGAGTCTGCCCATGCCGGGTAAAAGCCTAGAGAACATGCACGTAGCGGTCTTGGCGGGTGGTCATTCCGCTGAGCGCGAGATCTCGCTCAATTCGGGAAAGAACGTTGTGGCGGCACTGAAGGAGGCCGGCTACACCTCGGTGGAGCTGCTCGACACGGCCGCTGATGACTTTATGGTAACCATGGCGACTGGCGGTTTCGATGTGGCGTTTATCGCCATGCACGGCGCCGGCGGTGAGGATGGCGCCATGCAGGGTGCCATGGAGACCCTTGGTATCCCCTACACGGCCTCGGGCGTGCTTGCCAGCGCCTGCGGTGCCGACAAGGAGGTCTCTAAGCTCCTGTACGCCAAGGCGGGCATTCCTATTGCCCCCGGCCTCGCGCTCGAGGTGGGCGATGAAGTCGATATCGATCATATCGTCGAGGTTTGTGGCGAGCGCTGCTTTGTGAAGCCGGCCGTCAACGGTTCCAGCTATGGCATTTCCCTGGTCCATGAGCCCTCCGAGCTGCCCGCGGCAATCGCCAAGGCGTTTGAGTACGGCGACAAAGTGCTGGTCGAGAAGTGTATCGAGGGTACCGAGATCACCGTCGGCGTATACGGCGAGGACGACGTGCGCGCTCTGCCGATTGTCGAGATTCGTAAGCCCAAGGACTGCGAGTTCTACGATCTGGACGTGAAATATGTCGACCCTACGGACATCCATCGCATTCCGGCGCAGATTTCACCCGAGAATTACGCTCGCGCTCAGGAGCTTGCCTGTGCTGCTCACAAGGCCCTCGGTTGCCTGGGTATCTCGCGCAGCGACTTTATCGTGAGTGAGGACGGCCCCGTTATCCTCGAGACCAATACCATTCCCGGCATGACCGATACGTCGCTGTATCCGGACGAGATCCGCCACACCGACGACATGACGTTCCCGCAGGTCTGTGACAGCCTGATTCGTATGGGCCTTCGTCGAGCGGGCATTGCATGCTAATCGAGGACGCGGTTTCGTCAGGAACGCCGCAGTTTGTCATCGACTCCTATGCCACGCTTGCCGAACGCGCCAAAACGCAGTCCTTCGGCCTTATCGAGGAAGATGTGATTGTCCTCGATACCGAGACCACAGGTCTTTCGGTGCAGGACAATGAGCTGATCGAGATCTCGGCGGCCCGTCTTTCGGGCCGCGAGGTCGTCGACCGCTTCGATACCTTCGTGCATCCCAAGCAGCTGATTCCCGCCGAGATCACCGAGCTCACGAGCATTACAAATGCCGATGTGGCAGATGCCCCGTCGGCCGTTGAGGCCGTAGCCGCTCTCGCCGATTTTGTCGGTGGTTGCCCGGTAATCGCACATAACGCCACGTTCGACCGCTCGTTTATCGAGTCGGTCAAAGGCGGCGTCAACGTGAGCGATATCTGGATCGATTCGCTGGCGCTGTCGCGCATCGCGCTTCCGCGCCTGGCATCGCACAAGTTGTCTTTTATGGCCGATCTGTTTGGCTGTGACTCGGTATCACACCGTGCCAATGCCGACGTCGACGCCCTGTGTGGCGTATGGCGCGTGTTGCTCGTGGCGCTCACCGACTTGCCTCAGGGCCTCATGGCGCGCCTAGCCGACATGCATCCGGATGTGCCTTGGTCCTATCGTCCTATCTTCTCATTCTTGGCAGGGCAGAACCCTGGTTCTATCTTCTCTCTCAGCGCCGCTCGTGCTGACGTTCTCAAGGCCGATCGCGCCGACGATCGGGTGGACGCCGACGAACTGCCGGTCCTCAAGATGCCGAGTCGTGAGGAGATTGAGGCAGACTATGCGCCAGGTGGCCTGGTCAATCGCATGTATCCCACCTACGAGCCGCGTGATGAGCAGATCGCGATGGCACTCGAGGTCCGCGATGCGCTGGTCACGGGCACTCATCGTGCAATTGAGGCGGGCACGGGCGTCGGCAAATCGATGGCCTATCTGGTGCCTTTTGCCGAGGCAGCGCGCCGTAACAACATCACGGTTGGTATTGCGACCAAATCGAACAATCTTGCCGACCAGCTCATGTACCATGAGCTGCCAAAACTTGCCGAGCAACTGGACGGTGGTCTGTCATTTTGCGCTCTCAAGGGCTATGACCACTATCCGTGCCTGCGCAAGCTTGAGCGCATGAGCCGAGGCCAGGTCGAGATTACCACCAAGCGCGATCCGGCGGACACGCTCACGGCGGTCGCGGTCATTATGGCGTACGTCTGCCAATCAGCCGATGGCGACCTCGACTCGCTCGGCATTCGGTGGCGCAGCGTCAACCGCCCCGACTTTACGACGGCCTCGCGCGAGTGTGCTCGTCGCCTCTGCCCGTTTTTCCCTGATAAATGTTTGGTCCACGGCGCTCGCCGTCGTGCGGCGCATGCCGATGTGGTGGTCACCAACCATTCCCTGCTGTTCCGCAATGTCGCGGCCGAGGGCAGGATTTTGCCTCCGATTCGTCATTGGGTAATCGACGAGGCCCATTCCATCGAGCGCGAGGCGCGCCGTCAGTGGGCGCGCGTGGTGTCGGCGGACGAATCACGCGTTCTGTTTGAGCGCCTGGGTGGCTCGAGCACCGGTGCGCTAAGCCAGGTTTCCCGTGATTTGGCAACCTCCGAGGGCTCTACGCTCTATCTGGGCCTTACTGCCAAGGCAACGTCGACGGTTGCGCGCGCGAGCATGGCAATCGCCGACGTGTTCGATGGCGTTCGCGAGCTCGGTCGCCGTGCCCGTGGGGGTTATGACAATGCCAATCTATGGATTGGCCCCGAGTTGCGCGAATCTGACGACTGGCATGATTTCTTACAGTCGGCCTACACTGCCATCGACGCATTGGAACAGGCTGACAAGAGAGTCGACGCGCTGGTGCAAGCCGTCGCCGCCGACAAGCCCGAGGTTGTTGTCGACCTGGGCGATATCTCACGCCGCCTGCACGAGCTGGCCGAGAACCTCAAACTCATCATTGATGGCACCGATGAACACTACGTGTATTCGCTGCAGGTCAATCGCAGGTTGCGTGCCGGCGGAGAGTCGATGACCGCAGAGCGCATCGACATTGGCGAGGCCTTGGCAACCGAGTGGCTGCCCGAGGTTCACACGGCTATCTTTGCCTCGGCGACCATGACGGTGTCCAAAAGCTTTGAACACTTTAACCATGCGGTCGGCCTCGATCGCATCGGTGCTTCAACATCCTCATCGCTGCACTTGGACTCGAGCTACGACTTCGATTCGAACATGGCTGTAGTCGTTGCGGGCGATATCCCCGATCCGCGCGATCGTGAGAGCTATCTTACGGCGCTCGAGCGCGTGCTGGTCGACGCCCATCTTGCCATGGGCGGATCGGTGCTCACGTTGTTCACCAATCGGCGCGACATGGAAGACCTGTACGCCCGCGTTGAGCCCAAGATGGCCCGTGCGGGTCTGGAGCTCAACTGCCAGCAGCGCAACTCATCTCCTCGTCGCCTGCGCGACCGGTTTATCAACGAGCCGACCTCGTCGCTTTTTGCGCTTAAGGCCTTCTGGGAGGGGTTTGACGCCAGCGGCGAGACGCTGCGTTGCGTCATCATTCCCAAGCTGCCGTTCTCGAGCCCCACGGACCCGCTCTCGTGCGAGCGCAACCTGCGCGAAGACCGCGCTTGGGCGCGCTATTCGCTGCCCGAGGCGGTGCTCGAGGTTAAGCAGGCGGCCGGCCGCCTTATCCGCTCGTCGACCGATTGCGGCGTGCTGATTCTGGCCGACCCGCGCCTGGTGACGAAGGGCTACGGGAAGAAGTTCTTAACGTCGCTGCCCACGAGCTCCTACCAGCGCATCGAATCGGCGCAGATCGGTCACTATCTGCAACTGTGGCGCGCACACCACGAGCGGCGGCGCTAAAGCGGACAGACGAGGGTTTTTGCCATATCGCACAGACGCTTTGACAGGGCGGGGTCATCCAAGATGCGGATGGCTCCGCCCGCTGCGCTCGATTAGGGTGATGCCGGCCCAGTCCAGATGCTCCGCCATATCGAATGGCATCAAGAGCTTTGCGCTACGCTGCGTCCGGGCAAGGGAATCGTGGAGGGATGCGACGCCCGGTGTGTGAGGCACGACGGAGTCTTCCGTCAAGGTGAGTCCCTCGATTTTATCCATGCGATAGGTGCGCTGCTCATCGACCGCGATGTCCCAGGCAATCAGGTATGTTTGGTCGCCGTTTACCGTAATGCGCAAGGGGTCGACCAGACGCTCGCGTGGCCGTGCATCGTCCATCGAGCGATACGAGATGCGGCAGCGAACGCCGTCCTGAATGGCGCAGCTCAGCTGCTGCCAGTGTGACCCGTGGTTGACGGTGTCAAAGACGCGCTGGTTATAGCCGAGCTCTTCGGGCAGAAGGGCATGTCGAATCCGAGCTGCCGTCTGCGGCTCGATCCCCAACGATTCAAGTTCGTGGTTGAGCACAGCGCCTTCGGCGGCACTCAGACGCAGCGGTAGCACACGTCCGGCGTCACCGGTGAGGACCACACGCTCGCCGTGGCATTCGCAGATGATGCGCGCACCCGATTCTCGGTCCGCGAGCGTCGAGACGATCTCGAGAATCTCGTCGAGCGATACTCCCGTGATGTCAAAGCGGTCGCAAATTTCGGTTCGTGTCATGCCGCTCTCGCCGGCGGCGTAGAGGGCCTCCATGATGTCGATGGCGCGCGAGAGTCTCTGCTCGCTGGTGAGTTTACGCACGGGCATGCTCGTGCACCGTCCTTTCAATGAGGTGGTTCCACGCCTGCTTGAGCGATTTGGGGGCCATGGGCCTCATGCCGTCCATGGCGTGGACCATGCAAAATGAGGCGGCGGCTTCAAGGTCGCGCACGTCAACGGTCCAGATCCATCCCGCATCGGTGTGTGCGAGCTCACCTCGCCCGCGCGTGAGGCCGTTGATCATATCGATCTGCGTCTGAGGGGCGAACGAGAACGTGGCTGCAACGGGCGGTCGGTCGGCGAAATCGAATTCAAAGAACAGATAGTCGTTGAGATTGAAGTCCGCAGGGATGGCGTAGGCCTTCGAAGGACGCCATGCGCGAACGATACGGTCGCAGCGGAATGTCCTGATGTCGTCGGTGACATTGTCGAGGCCGCAGAAGTACGCCACGCCCTCGCGTTCGAACATGCCGTAGACACAGACGGTACGTTCTTTCTGCTCGCCGCGTCCGTTCTGATATAAAAATCGCAGCGCGCATCGCTCGGCAAAGGCGCTCCATACCGCATCGACGGTGGGAGAGCGGCGGATCGGTACTTCGTCCACCGCCGACATGCCGGTGAGGTAGGCAATTTTGGAGCGAATATCGGCAAGCGGCGCGGCAAAGGTGGAAGAGCCGGCCGCTAGCGTCTGGTCGATGGCGTTGAGTAGGATATCGGCGTCGTCTGCGGTGATGAGGCCGCCTGCAGCAAACGTGTGCTCGCGGTCGATTGTCCACGAGCTTTCCTCGGTCTCCTGCGCACCGGCGGGGCGAACCTCCTTGATTAAGATGCCACGCTCGAGCAGTTTGTCACGATCGCGCCGAAACTTGCGCTTATCCGAGTCGATGTTGCCCGAGCCATATCCCAGGTCAGAATCCAAGACGATCTGCTCGGTCGTCAGCGGTTCGGGGGAGCTGTTGAGCACAAAGAAAAGATTGAGGATGCGCTGAGCCGTTTTATCGAAACCGGGCTCCGAATTCCCCTTTTTAATTGTCTCGGTCGTGTCGCTTGCCGTCATAGAGTCCTCGCATGAGAAGGTGGTTTGCTGCCATGATTTTAGTCCGATATGGAGATTAGGCTATATCCTTGTCCGCTCGGGGCGTTAAGATGGCCCGAATTCGGTCGTTTGCGCTCGCTCGGGGTATACTTTCGACTATATACGGTTCTAATGTGCATGCATTGGGCCTATTTGTCGGATTATGGATGTGGAGCGCACATGGCGAACACCCAGAACTATATTAACCACCTGCTGCAGAACACCGGCATTACGCCGGCATGCAGCGAAGAAGAGCGCTTGGCTGCCGAGGATATCGCTCAGATCTTCCGCAACCACGGCTTTGATCCCGAGGTTCAGGAGTTCAATGCCCCGGCGCCCAGTAGATTGGCATTTGCCGTTACCGGTATTCTTGCGTTTGCCGGCGCCCTGCTGATGGGCATCGGCGGCGGTATCGGCTTGGTCGGCACCTTGCTGGCCATTGTCGGCGCCGTTCTTTACGTGCTCGAGCGCACGGGCCACCCCGTGGTTTCGCGCCTGGGCAAGACGGGCGTGAGCCAAAATGTCATCGCCTACCACAAGGCCTCGGGCCCGCTCGCGTCCCCGCGTAACCGCCCGGTGGTCGTTGTCGCACACTACGACTCTCCCCGTGCTGAGCTGCTCGCCCGCGAGCCTTATGCTTCGTATCGTGCGCTCATCGCCAAGCTGTTGCCCGTTGCCACGGTTGCCCCCGCTGCCGTTGCCATCCTGCGTATTCTGCCGCTCCCCGGCGCGCTCAAGGTTCTGCTGTGGATTGTCGCGATCCTCGCTTCCCTCGTTGCACTCGCCAACGCGGTAAACATCATCTCTAACCGCCACATTCTTCCCTATACGTCTGGCGCGGTGTGCAACAAGTCTTCTGTCGCCGCTATGCTCGGCGTTATGGACAACGTTGCTCCCTTCCAGGGCGAAAACGAGTTTCCCGACGATGTTCCGTTCGATACCTATTTTGGGGAGCAGAAGCGTCGTGCCGAGGAAATGGCGCGCGCAGCGGCGGAATATGCCGCGGCCCAGCAGCAAAACGACTACGGCAACACCATCGAGTATGAAGAGCCTACCTACGCCGAGGACGAATTCGGTCAGCCGATTGCTCCCGACGCTCAGACCGAGCCCGAACAGGGTGAGGCTTTCGACGAGCAAATCGAGGGCTTTGAGGGTGCGTCTGCCGACGAGACGCTGATCGGCGCTATCGTGCCCGAGGATCAGAATCAGGCTGCCCAAGCCGAAGAGTTCAATGACGAGGTTCCCGCTGCCGAGCCGGCGGAGGAGTCTGCCGAGCCCGAGCCCAAGCTCTATCGCAACGCCGCCGGCAACATCCGCTTTGGTTCGGATGCCATCCGTGCGCTCGGAATGCTTCCCGAGTCCTGCACGCTCGATTACGAGGAGGGCGAGGAGCCAACGTTTGAGCCCGAGCCTGCCCCCGTCGTGGCTGCGCCTGCGCCCGTTGTCGCTGCGGATGATGAGTCTGCCGCGGTTACCGCTGCCGTTGCCGATCCCGAGGCGGTGTCCGCGTTCGATCCCGCGGCAGGACTGGACATTTTGGCTCCCGCCGCGCCGGCGCAAGACGTTGCGGACGAGTCTGACGACGATTACGTTGAACAGCCGAGGCGCGTGTCTTACGAGAGCGATACTGATTTCTCGGCCGAGATTCCCGCGGCAACGCCGCATGCCGACATTGCATCCGCGTTCTCGTCGATTGGCGCCAGCGCTTCCAACTTCTTTAAGGGTGCGTTTGCAAAGGGCAAGAAATTTGTCGACGATTTCGAGGAGAAGCGCGCTGCCGCACGCGAGGCTGCCGAGCAGGAGGCTATCGCTCAGCAGCAGGCAGCCGAGGCGGCACGTGAGCTCGCGGCGCAAGAGTTCGAGCAGAACGAGGCTATGCAGTCCGCGCCCGTCGAAGCCGCCGAAGCTACAACGTCCTTTGAGTCCCAGCAACCGGCGTCCGCGGATGTTGTTGAAGCGACGACGTCTTTCGAGGCTCAGCAGCACGTCGATAGCACCATGTCGTTTGATGCCGCGCAGTTCGATTCCACGATAACGTTTGAAAAACAGAGCACCGCGATTGCCGAGCCCCTTCCTGTTTCCGATGAGCAGGGCGACGTGGCAGACGATGACGAGCCTGTTGATGCTGCCGAAATCCAAGATGCCGCCGAGGACGAGCCCGTCGAGGCCAACTCTGACGAAGAGCAATACGCGGCAGCCGAGCAAGATGATTCGACCGAGGTCGAGCAGGAGGAAGTGCCTGCGGTTTCCGAGACTCCCGAGACGGATGAGTCGAGGCCTTATTCCACGCAGATTTTCACCATGCCGACCCCGAGTGGTTCCGGTGCCACGGTTGCCAATGTCGCTCCCACCCAGGACGAAACGGTCGATTCCCTTATGGCCCAGATTTCCTCCCAGGCATCGCCGCGCCCGCAGATGAATGTTCCCGATCCGGCGTCGGCACCGTCGCCTGCACCTTCCTCGTCTCCGCTGGCTTCGGTCCCCGATCCGTCGCTGCCGTCTATGAAGCAGGCAAACGTTGCGTCTCGCACGTCGCTGTTCGACCTTCCCGACCCCTCCGCACAGGTCAACGATCCCTTTGCTACTGCCCAGGGCCCCGAACCCACATCGGCACCCGTTGCGCCTCCTATGCCCGTTGCGTCGGGCGCACAGCCGATCGAGACCATTTCGGCTCCCGCCCCGGCGGCACCCAAGTCTCGTAAGCGCGGCCTGGGTGGTCTGTTCGGCCGTAAAAAGAAAAACGAGCAGGACAGCATGAGTGACTGGCTGGGCGTCGAAGACGATTACGATGCCAAGAAGTCCGGTCGCGGTATCGGTTCGTGGGATAACTTCGAGGACGATAACGATGGCTGGAAGGGCGGCGCTACGTCTTCCGATGGCGCTTCTTCCGAAGATATGCTCTCGGCTGTCGCCTCTATGGGCGATGATGAGCTGCTCGGTCACGATATCTGGTTTGTGGCAACGGGCGCCTCGGATTGTGATGGCGCCGGCATGAAGGCCTTCTTGGCTTCGCATCGCGATAAGCTCCGCGGCGTATTCTTTATCAATCTTGAATCCGTCGGCGCCGGTAGGCTTTCGGTGGTGACGGTCGAGGGCGAACAGCAGCTGCTCAAGGGCGATCGCCGCATCATGAACCTGGTCAGCAAGGTGTGCAAGTCGTTCCATGTCGATTGTGGCGCGCTCGAGATGCCCTATGCCAAGACCGATGCCTATGCCGCGCTCGAGGCGAGCCGCCGAGCCCTCACCATCGCCGGCGTGGACGGCACGCGTCTGGCTTGCGCTCGTACCGAGGACGACCTGCCCCACAATGTCAACCCGACGAACATTGCCACGGTATCCGAGGTCGTGACCGAGGTTATCCGCCGTTCGTAGACGGAGCTCTAAGGAGTCAACGTGTTTTCGTATATTAAGCGCCATTGGCCTGTCTACGTGATTTTGACCTTGATTGCCATTGCGTTAGGATTTGGGGCTGCCTACATCGTGGGTGCAAAGGGCTCGACCCCCGCCTCCGCAATCAGCGAAGAGGTGGAGCAAGAACAGAGTACGGGTGCCGATGGGATTCCTGAGTCCGAGCAGGCAATCGTTGATGGTGGATCTTCGTCTGCAGAGTAGATACGGCGATTTACATGATTGAAAGCGGGCGAGCCAGGGGACTGGCTCGCCCGCTTTTTCATCGCGCTAGCGCTTCTTTGGGATCGACCTAAGGCGAGCGAACCATAGGGCTGCGGCACCCGAGGTCAGGAGCGCGGTGATGCAAGCGGCGATGGGAGCTGATCCTGTTGCCGGTAGGTCCTGCGGTAGGGTACAGCGTTGAATGACACGGTCATCGTCATGTGACTCAAGTTTATCGCCGCCGCCGTTGCGGCAAAGATCGACGTGTGCGCTGTTGGTGAGTGCGGTTTGGGGCGTATAAGCCGACGTCGCCTGCATGTGCACGATTGCGCCCCGAGCGTCTGTGCCAAGGATTGCTTTGGCATCGTCAAGATCGTCGTGCTCATCTTTGAGATCATCGCGGTTCCAAGAATCCGCATCGCTTCGAGTCGTAAAGTCGGCGGCTACCGCACCGTATTCAATTCGAATGCCCGTTACGACGGTATTGGATGCAAGGTCGAGTTCTTTCGCCTCGAGTGTGGTGGATTCCGTGGTCGAGATATCCGCCTTCCAGAGGTGCCAACCGTCGTAATCGACGAGGCGGCAATCCTCACCCAGACTTTCCCTTACTTCGTCGGACTCAAGCCAAGGATTTTCGTGCCCATCGTCAAGTGTCGCGTTTGCCGGCTCATCGACGTCTGTCGAGTCCAACGGCGTCGTGCGATACCACACGTTGCACAGACCATTGAGGTCGCCGATGGCGACGGGGGTTTCGATTGAGACGAATCTCGCTGTATCGTCCTCGGCACACTCAAGATCATCGGTAAGTGTGAACTCATCAACCCAGGTAGTTGAATTGTTTCGAGCGTCGATGGTATAGGAGAAAAGCCCATCCGTATTGGTTTGCATCGCGGCACGGTTTTTACCATCGCCGTTAGCCAACAGGCCCTTTTCGATAGGTTGGACAAGTTCCTGACGCTTGTCGACCTGCCCCTTGATTTCGATGGGCGCATCCTTCATCGCGACGGATTGGACTTCTCCCGTATCCTTTATTTCAAACGTTATCTCCTCGGCAAGGTCATAGGTCCGCGGAGACATCATTTCGCGCAACGAGTAGGTGCCGGGTGCAAGATGTTCGACGCGGTGTGGCTTGTCGGATGAGGTCCAGGAGTCTATTTCGGTTTTATCGGGACCATATAAGGTGAGCTGTGCGCCTTCCACTTCCTGCTCACCGCTTGCATCGACCTTGGAGATATCAACCTTGGTGTAATCGTCGGATACGTTAAGCCGTGCTTCTACAACGGGTGTTTTCTGGTCGGCATAAGTAAGGTCGACAATATGGGTTGTCTGATCGAGCAAGAAGCCTGCCGGCGCTTGAGTCTCGACAACCTCGTAGCGTGCGGTGTCAGATCCCAGTGGGAGGTTGTCCGCGCGTGCTTCTCCAGTTTCATCCGTCGTGACGGTCGCGACAGTCTCACCGTCGAGCGCGGCAATGCTACCGTCGGGGCGCACGATATCACCCGAGGCACGGATCTCAAAGACGGCGCCCGCGAGGCTGCTCCCGTCTATGGCATCGGTTTTAACGATTCTGATGTTTCCGGTCGCGGCGTGGTCATAATACGAGGCGATTGCAACGGGCGTTAGGTTCATGTCGGTGGGTATGTTTACCTCGATCTCTTCGCCGACAAGATAGGGCTCTTTGGCCGAGGTTTCGCGTACATAATAGGTGCCCGGCACGAGCGATTCGGGCAGTGTGACGGTCCCGGTCGCGTCAGTCGTAAAGGTGTCCATTACGTTATGTGCTGGATACCAGCAAGTTTGTGAGACAGGTTCGTGATTGCTGTCGAGGAGTTGGAAGGTGAATCCGGCTAGGGGAACAGAAGCGCCTGTTTGGGCATCGCGTTTTACAATCTGGAGATGCGTCGACAGAGCGTGGTTGTCTACGATATATTGAAGCTCGGCGCCGTCGGAAATCTGATTGGCCCCGACGGTCCATTCCCCTGCACGTTTAAAACCCTCGGGGACGGTTTCCGGAACCTCGCGAACCGTGTAGCCGGCACGGTCGTATGGGACGGCTCCGTGGACACCGGCGGGTCGCTTGCCTGTGCCGAACCATGCTTCGGGCTGATCTTTGGTGGAGGCAAAGCCATAGATGTTTGTGGTCAGTGTGCCAACAACCTGCTGAGAGCTGTTGCTGACAACCTCAAAGACAACACCACCCGCCGGCTGCTCCAGGCCGGATTGGTCGCTATTGCCGTAATCCTTGAATTTGGAAATCTCAAGGTTAAACGCAATGGGGATATCGGAAACGCGAGATTCGATCTCGACCACGCCTGAATCGCCGAGTTGGTCGGCTCCAACGGTATAGGTCCAGCTGTCGTTGGATGGCAGGTAGCCCTCGGGGGCTTTTGATTCGTAGATGGTAAAGGTTCCTAAGGGGACATCGGCGAGGGTGGCCCGACCGCTTTCGTCGGTCGTGAGGATTTGTGCCCATCCAGGGGTTGATTGCGACACACACGTGAACTCTGCTCCTGCGAGTGAAGATCCCACCTGGGGGCCGGCATTCGTCGCGGCATCGAGTTTTACGATACGCAGATTGATGGTGCCGGGCTGTTCATCAATGGCGGCCCGCCCGCCGTCATTCCCCGTGGTAAAGGCAATACGATCGTGGCGGGGGACATAGCCGGCCGGCGCCTTCGTTTCAACTAGGTAGTATGCCGTGTTGGGCAGAAGTGTTGCTTGCGCTCGACCGTTGCTGTCCATCTTGATGGTGCCGACACGCGCGCCGCTGGCGCTCTCAAAAATATCGAATGTTGCCCCGGTAAACTGATAGGTATTGTTTCCGCTGGTAATAACGGTGTTAGCAGACTGCTTTTGGAAGGAAACAGAGACCGCCGGCAGTACATAGAGCATGTCTTGACGTTTGCTGCCGCCCGATACGGCCCCTAGATAGCGTCGCGCGCGGTGCGGAGCGGCTTTGATGCTTCCTGATTTTGCGCTGTCGTGGAGCCACCGCGCAGCCGCCACGACTTCATTGTCGGCGGTAAAGTGTCCGCTCTTGGTTTTACCCTGAGCGGTCGTGTAGGAGTAGGTGCCGTCGACATGGGTAGTGCCGTTGAGCATCCATACGGCAAGCTGGGTGGCGGCGCGGGCGCGATCGGGTGAAAGATGGTAACCGCCAAACGACGTGGTGGTGGGATATCCGTGACAAACGATTGCCGCGAACTCGTCGTCGAGCCACACCCAGCCTTGATCAAAGTTGAGCCATGGGCCGCCCGGTTTGGTGGGGCCGGGGCGCTCCTGGTTCATGCAGTAGGCAATCGAGGTGTCTTGAGCTTCATACTTGCCGATGAAGAAGGGCCCACAATCATCGCTAATAGTGCGGAAGCCGAGCTGGTCGTAGCCATCGACGGCAAATGCGGCTCCTGGTGCCAGGCAGCCGAAAAGCAGGAAGAGGAGCAGGAGCAGCGGACCTGTTGCGATTGCGCTGTGGACAGAGTGCGTGGGTGCGTTGGACATGGCTGCTCCTTATCCCTCGTGCGCCGCATGGGGAGGTTGCGACGCGTAGGATGAGGCTACCCCCGAGGTTCATGCGGGTAAGTACCGGAGCCTGACCAAAAGCTTGCCCGATTTCTGACAAATCGAGCTCAAATACAACAATCAGATAAAAGTGCAGGTAGAAGATGGTAAGAAAAGAAAGATAAAGGTCCTCATCTCCACAATTGGCGCGATTTTCAAACGATTCTCCACAGCTAAAACAAGCATCGACACCCTTGTATCGAACAAGACAACCGCGTTATACTATCCCCCACATATGCGGGCATCGCCAAGTGGTAAGGCATCAGCTTCCCAAGCTGACACTCGCGGGTTCGAGTCCCGTTGCCCGCTCCAGTAAAAAGCACAAGCACGACAGCGTTACGTTGCCGTGCTTTTTACTACTAAGCGCCGGGACTCGAACCCGCCAGGGTGCGAGCGTTAAGCAAACGCGAAGCGTTTGTAGCGAGCAGGCGAAGGCGCCGACAGGCGCCTGAAGCCGGTGCGGATTTGCGAAGCAAATACGCGGACGTCCCGTTGTCCGCTCCATGGAGCACAGAAGACCTCGGGACGGCCAATTCAACAAAGTCTTCCCCATCGTCACCGTGAATCCGAGGGGATCGACCGCAGCCGGTGCGGATTTGCGAAGCAAATAACGCAGACGTCCCGTTGCCCGCTCCAATTCCAAAATGTTAGGTTAATGCCTGCTGCCCATACTTGCACCTGCGCACGGTACAATGGTTGGGTTACGACCAACGTGCCAATAACCAAAAAGGAGCCGCTATGATCGATCGCTATACCCGCCCGGAGATGGGACACATCTTCTCCCTCGAGAACAAGTACGCCATTTGGCAGGAGATCGAGGTTCTGGCCTGCGAGGCCCAGGCGGAGCTCGGCAAGATCGGTATTTCCAAAGACGAGGCCCAGTGGATCCGCGACCATGCCAACTTTGAGAAGGCGAAGGTCGATGAGATCGAGGAAGTCACGCGCCACGACGTCATTGCCTTCCTGACCAACATGAAGGAATACATCGATGCCGATGTTCCCGAGGGCGACCCCAAGCCCAGCCGCTGGGTTCACTATGGCATGACCAGCTCGGATCTGGGCGACACGGCCCTGTGCTACCAGCTCACCCAGGCCTGCGACCTGATCATCGAGGACGTCAAGAAGCTCGGCGAGATTTGCAAGCGTCGCGCCTTTGAGGAGCGCAACACGCTCTGTGCCGGCCGCACTCATGGCATCCACGCCGAGCCGATGACCTTCGGCATGAAGTTTGGCTCTTGGGCCTGGGAGCTCAAGCGCGATCTGGATCGTCTTGAGGACGCCCGCAAGAATGTTGCCTTCGGTGCCATCTCGGGCGCTGTCGGCACGTACAGCTCCATCGAGCCGTTCGTCGAGGAGTACGTCTGCGAGCACCTGGGCCTGGTCCACGATCCTCTGTCCACGCAGGTCATCAGCCGCGATCACCATGCCTACCTTGCCGGCGTGCTTGCCACTACAGCGGCCACCTGTGAGCGCATCGCTACCGAGGTCCGCAATCTGCAGAAGACTGATACGCTCGAGGCCGAGGAGCCGTTCCGTAAGGGCCAAAAGGGCAGCTCAGCCATGCCGCACAAGCGCAACCCCATCACCATGGAGAAAGTCTGCGGTCTGTCGCGCGTCGTGAAGTCCAACGCCCAGGTTGCCTTCGATAACGTCGCCCTGTGGCACGAGCGTGACATTTCGCACTCCTCTGCCGAGCGCGTCGCCCAGGCCGATAGCTTCATCGCCCTCGACCACATGTTCCAGTGCCTCATCCGCGTTATCGACGGCCTGCAGCTGTATCCCGCCCGCATGATGGCCAACCTCAATAAGACCCGCGGCCTCATCTTCTCTTCCAAGGTACTGCTCGCCCTCGTCGACACGGGCATCACCCGCGAGGACGCGTACGCCATTGTGCAGGAGAACGCTATGGCAACCTGGCACGAGGTACAGGATTGTGTCTCCGGCCCCACCTTTAAGGAGCGTCTCGAGGCCGACCCGCGCTGCACCGTCAGTCAGGAGAAGCTCGACGAGATCTTTGATCCGTGGGACTTCCTCACCCGTATCGACACGGTCTTTGATCGTCTGGAGCAGCTGAGCTTCGAGTAGGTTCGGGCATAACGTTAGCTTTTTAGGGCGCTTTGCTGGTAATGTGTGTTGCCGGCAAAGCGCCTCGTTGCATTTAGGGAAAGACGGGGATAATAGTCGTCTCGAATAACATTCTGAGAGGGGATCGCATGATTTCGTTTGATTACAAGCCTCAGGGCGTGTGTGCTCGCAATATTCACCTTGATCTTTCCGATGACGGCAACAAGGTGATGGGCGTTGAGTTTACCGGCGGCTGCGACGGCAATCTCAAGGCTATCTCCAAGCTGGTCGAGGGCGCTCCTGCCGATCGCGTAATCGAGGTTCTCGCCGGTAATACCTGCGGTATGAAAAAGACCTCCTGCGCCGACCAGCTTACACGCGCTATCGAGGCCGCTCGCACCGAGATCGCCTAATGGGTATCGCCGATCACATCAAGAACGGAATATCGCGTCGCGGCTTTGTACTCGGTGGGGCTGCCGCGGGCGCTGCCACGGTGCTTGCCGGATGCTCGAAAAAAACGGGCACCAGCGATGATGCCGCCGGCGAGCCGCAGGTTATCAAGGATGATTCCAAAATCATCTCGATTACGGATGAGTACGAGGCAGTCGACATCGATCTTGAGCCGGCGGCGTCATGGACGCTGCCTCTGGGTACGCTGCTGTACTACTGCGACGGCGATTACGCCGCGGCGATGATGGCGCCCGCATCGGCACTGCACGCCAACACACTCGGTGTGCTCAACCTGGGCGATGGCTCGCTTACCACATTAATCGAGGATCCTATCGAGGGCACGGGATATGCATTCTACGATGTCCGTGCCGGCGACAGCGTATTCGCGTGGGTTGAGATGAACTTTGCCAATTCATCGTGGAAGCTCTACGGTCAAAATCTGTCGGGCGCTTCGCTCTCTGGCGACGTGGTTGAGCTCGATCGAGGTGGCAAGGACTATGATCCGCCGCTGTTTACGGCGTTCGGGTCATCAGTCATCTGGTATAAAATGCCCTCGGCAGGTGGCAATAAAACGAGTAGCGATTCGTTTTGCTATCGTCGCTCACTTGATGAATCCAAGGCCGAGGTAATTTGGAAATCGACGGGCCGCTTTGCATCGGCCCCGCGCGCGAGCGACGGCATTTTGACCATCTCGCCGCGTGTCCGCAACGACGAGGGCGTCTACTACGGCATAACGGCAATCGATCTGACCGACGGCAACAACACCAAGCGTGCCCAGTTGGTCCTTCCTTCGTCAGTTTTGCCTTTCGAGGCCGTATATATGGGCGATACCTTCGTGTTTTCTATCGAGGCGGCCTATAGTGGCGTGGGCAGCCTGGGCAATATGGGCACGTATATCGGTAATGAAGGAGGGCCGTACCTCTTCCTGTCACGCGAGCCGCTCGCATGTGCGGCTGGCAAGAAGAATAAATACCTTGTTAAGGTACAGGCGTCGCATTTCCTGATCGACACCTCTGCCAAGACCTATGGCTCGCTGCTGTCGCCCGACCGCGCTTTGGAGTATGGCGATTATCCAGCTACGGCGGGAAAATCGGACTCATTCCTTACGTACGCCACGGTGCGCAACAGCCAGGGTATACCAGAGACGGTCACTGCACGCCTATTCTCTCTTTAAGCTTAGAGGGGTTAAAAAGGCGCCAACAGGGGAATAAACGCGTTGTAATTGTGAGTACCGCCCGCCGAGCTGCCGCGTCATAGCGGCATCTGGCGGGCTCAGGTGCGTTAAAATGGGCTTGTTCTTAGCTAATTGAGACAGGGGGGCCGTGTTATGGCTTCAGATGCAAAAAAGATTCTGCTGGTCGAGGATGAGAAGGCAATCCGTGACGCCGTCGCTGCCTATCTCGAGCGCGAAGGCTACTGGGTTGTGGGCGTCGGCGACGGCCAGTCCGCGATCGAGGAGTTCGAGAAGCATCAGTTCGACCTGGTCGTGCTCGACCTTATGCTCCCCAAGATCCCCGGCGAGCGCGTTTGCCGCACCATTCGCGATACCTCGGATGTCCCCATCATCATGCTGACGGCTAAGGGCGAGATCGAGGACCGTATTATCGGTCTTGAGCTCGGCGCCGACGACTATCTGATTAAGCCGTTCTCGCCGCGCGAGCTCGTCGCCCGCGTTCGCGCTCTGTTCCGCCGTGCCCATCAGGCCGACGAGCCCGCCGTCGAGGTACTCGACTTCGGCGATCTGGTCATCGATATCTCGGGCCACAAGATCTTGGTCGAGGGCAAGGAAGTCGATCTGACGGCTTCCGAGTTCAAGCTGCTCACCACACTTGCCCGTCATCCCGGCCGTGTGTATAACCGCATGGAGCTGGTCGAGAAAGTGCTCGGGTATGACTTTGAGGGCTATGAGCGCACCATCGATAGCCACGTGAAGAATCTTCGCGCCAAGCTGGGCGATGATCCCAAGAAGCCCAAGTGGCTCTACACCGTCCATGGTGTCGGCTATCGCTTCGAGGCTCCGGCCAAGACCGATAAGTCGGACGAGAAATAGGGAAATCACATATGACACCTGCGCGCTTTGAAATCGGACAAAAGCACAAGCAGGAGAGCGAGGCGGGTTCCAAGGCTAGTTGGAACACGCCTCGTTCCGATTCACGGCCAACGATGAGCTATCCCTCGCGCATGGCACTTGCCTTTGCTCTGACATCGCTCATGACGGTATTGGTGCTGGTGGGCGTTGTCTCTGTTGTGTGGGGCACGGTCTTTTCGGATTACACACGCTCCAATATCGTCGAAATCGCAAATTCCGCTGCCGAGAAGTTGGCGACCTCATATGAGGAAAACGGCTCTTGGACCGCGGGAGAACTGCGCACGGTCGCAACGTCGAGTTTGGTTTCCGACGATCTGGGCATGCAGGTCGTCAATAAAAAGGGTGTGATCGTTTATGACGATTCCTGGCCCTCGGCAAGCGCCACCGCCGATGTACGCGAAAACCAGGCTACGACCGACGACACGAGCGGCAAGAGGGCATCGCATAGCCCGGTCTCGTCTGCTCCAACCGACTCCGATAGCGTTGCTAACGTCGAGATTGTAATGTCTTCCGGCGAGCATGTCGGACAGGTAAAGCTGTGGGCCATCGGCTCCGACGCTCTGCTCACCAAGGCGGACTCTGCGTTTAGGGAGAAGACCTTTAACGCCATGGCCCTCGCCGCGGTTGTTGCAATCTGCATTTCGGTCGTTATCGGATCGCTCGTGTCGCGCATGCTCACCAAACCGATTCATCGCATCACCAGTACCGCAAAGCAAATCCGTGACGGCGACCTGTCGGCTCGCACGGGGCTGCGCGGTGATGACGAGATCGATCAGCTGGGTGAGACCTTCGATGAGATGGCCACCTCGCTCGAGAAGGATATGAAACACGAGAAGCGCCTGACCTCGGATGTCGCACACGAGCTGCGCACGCCGCTTATGGCGATGCTTGCGACGGTCGAGGCCATGCAGGACGGCGTGTATCCCACCGACGATGAGCATTTGGAGACCGTTGCTTCCGAGACGCGTCGCCTGGCTCGTCTGGTGCAGCAGATGCTCGACCTGTCGCGCATGGAAAACAGCACGGCTCCGCTCAACCTTGAGCCGGTGGACATGGTTCCTTTCGTGCGATCGATTGTGAACGGCCAGGAGCGTCTGTTTGCCGACCGCGATCTGCGCCTGCGTTTTGCGGACGAGACCCAGGGTCACGACGATGTCGTCGAAGCCGATCCCGACATGATCACGCAATGTGTTATCAACCTCATGAGCAACGCCATGCGCTACACCCCCGAGGGCGGTTGGGTCGTGGTGTCGGTGCTCAGTGACCGCAGGCACGTCAGCATTGCCGTTTCTGATACCGGCATCGGTATTGCCAAGGACGATCTGTCGCGCATTTTCGGGCGGTTTTGGCGCGCCGATGCCAGCCGCGCCCGCGAAGCTGGCGGCCTGGGCGTCGGCCTCGCCGTGACCAAGCAGATCGTCGAGCGTCACCATGGCTACATATCCGTGGAGTCGGAGCTTGGAAAGGGTACGACTTTTACAATTCATCTGCCCCGCGAGCACACGGCGGACGCGGCATCTACTACAATGGAGCACTAGCTTTTCGCTATTCGGTGAAGGAGGGGCCGCGTCCCTGCCGCTCCGAGTTTGCGAAAACATGCGGGAAAGAACCCGCATTTCTGTCGTATTTAGGTAAGGAGTGACTCACGTGACAACGATGGAGCGTCGTCCGGATTCCCGTGGCAAGGTTCGTGATATCTACGATGCCGGTGAAAACCTGCTGATGGTCGCCACCGACCGCATTTCTGCGTTCGACTTCATTCTTCCCGACGAGATTCCGTTTAAGGGAGAGGTGCTCAATCGCATCTCGGCATTCTGGTTCGATAAGTTTGCCGACATCGTCCCCAACCATCTCGTTTCCATCGACCCGGCGGATTTCCCCGAGGAGTTTGCTGAGTATCGTGACTACCTCGCTGGCCGCGCCATGCTGGTTAAGAAGGCCCAGACGATTCCTATCGAGTGCATCGTCCGCGGCTATCTGACCGGTTCGGGCAAGAAGACCTATGACGAGAACGGCACCGTCTGCGGCATTCAGCTGCCCGAGGGTCTGACCGAGGCCTCCAAGCTTCCCGAGCCGCTGTTCACGCCGTCCACGAAGGCCGAGATCGGCGACCACGACGAGAACATTTCGTTCGAGCGTTGCTGCGAGATCGTGGGTGAGGACATCGCCGCGCAGATTCGCGACCTTTCCCTCAAGATCTACAAGGCCGCTGCCGAGTACGCCGCGACCCGTGGCATCATCATTGCCGACACCAAGTTCGAGTTTGGTGTCATCGATGGCAAGGTCACGCTGATCGACGAGTGCCTCACGCCCGACTCCAGCCGTTTCTGGCCTGCTGCCAGCTACGAGGAGGGCAAGATCCAGCCTAGCTACGACAAGCAATTCGTCCGCAATTGGCTCAAGGCCAACTGGGATATGACGGGGGAGACCCCGCACCTGCCCGCCGAGGTCATCGATGGCACGTCCGAGCGCTATCGCGAGGCCTTCCAGATCATCACGGGCTCCCAGTTCACAAGCATGAAGGAGAACGCATAAGTGAGTACCCGTAGCGCCACGAACAAGCGCACGCAATCCCACGAAGTTACCGGGGTTGCGCGCAAGTCTGCCGCATCTGCTAAGCCCGCCCGCCAAGCAGCGAGCTCCGTTCGCGTCGTGCCGGCTTCGTCTAAGGCACGCCGCAAAGAGCTCGAGAAGGGCGAGAACCTCGAGGGCCTCTCTAAAGAGGAGAAGCGCGCCCGCAAGGCTAAGCAGCGCGCCAAGGAGGACCGCATCTATACGGTGTCGAATATCCTCCTCAAGCAGGACGAGGACTACACCAAGCGCCGTCGCATCTGGTGGATTGTGCTCGCCATTGGCATGGTACTCGTCGTGGCAATTTGGGCTTCGCTCTACTTCGCTCCCGGCGGCACGGTGTCCAGTCCCGTCCAGATGGTCGGCATTGTTTTGTCCTATGTCATCATCTTAGGTGACTTTATCTACGACTTCGCTCGTATTCGTCCCTTGCGCAACATGTACCGCGCGCAGGCCGAGGGCATGTCCGAGAACAAGCTCAACGCTCTTATCGAGCGCGCAGCTGCCGAGGAGGACAAGAAGGACTCCAAGAAGAAGTAGCGTTTGCATACATACTTATCGCTAAGATATAAGGCGCGTCGTTTTTGTGGCGCGCCTTTTTACTGTTCTATAGATAGATGGAGTGGCACATGATTCGAGCTGCCCTGACGGTCGAAGAGGCCCTGGAGGGTATGAAGGCCCTGGAGCCCAAGATTAAAAACTATGCGCGTCTGGTTGTCCGCAAGGGCGTAAACGTCAAGCCCGGCCAGGAGGTTGTCGTTCAGTCTCCGGTCGAGTGCGCGCCTTTTGCCCGCTTGGTGGTCGCGGAGGCTTATGTCGCCGGCGCTGGCCATGTGACGGTCATTTGGGCCGATGATGCCGTGACGAGGCTCACGTACGAGCATGTCGATAAAAGCTATTTTGAGCAGACGCCCGAGTGGAAGCGCCTGCAGCTTGATTCCTTGGCCCAGGACGGTGCCTGCTTTATCTTTATCGAGGGTGCGGATCCTGCGGCTCTCAAGGGTATCGATCCCGCCAAGCCGGCCGCGGCATCCAAGGCGAGGAACACGCAGTGCAAGGTCTTCCGCCGTGGACTGGACTACAACATCAACCCGTGGTGCATCGCCGGCGCGCCGGTCGTGGCTTGGGCGCGCGAGGTGTTCCCGGGAGACGCCGATGAGGTTGCAATCTATAAGCTGTGGAATGCGATTCTGCACACCGCTCGTGCCGATGGCCAGGACCCGGAGAGCGACTGGGAGCTCCATGACGCCGCATTCGAAAAGAACCTGCGTTTCCTGAACGACAATCGTTTCGACTGCCTGCATTACACCGCAGCAAATGGAACCGATCTGACGATTGGCATGACGAAGGGTCACGAGTGGGCCGGCGGCAAGGGTAAGACGCCCGATGGACACCCCTTCTTCCCCAACATTCCCACCGAGGAAGTCTTCACTTCGCCCGATCGCATGCGCGCCGACGGTATCGTGTACTCGGCCATGCCGCTCATCCACCACGGCAATAAAGTCGACGATTTTTGGATTAAGTTCGAGGGCGGCCGCGTGGTGGACTACGACGCCCGCGTGGGCAAGTCAACGCTCGCAAGTATCATCGATACTGACGAGGGCGCTGCTCACCTGGGAGAGGTCGCGCTCATTTCCAAGAACACGCCGATCCGCGAAAGTGGTGTTCTGTTCTACGATACGCTCTATGACGAGAACGCTAGCTGCCATCTCGCGCTAGGTGTCGGTTTCCCCGAATGCATCGAGGGTGGGTATGACATGTCCAAGGAGGAGCTCCTGGAGCATGGCGTTAACGTCTCGAGCACGCACGTCGATTTTATGATCGGCACGGACGACATCGATATTGCGGGCATTACGCCTGATGGACGTGAAGTTGTGATTTTCCAGAACGGCCAATGGAGTTGGGAATAGTCCCAGACCGTGGTACAATGCCACCCGCGGGCCGTTAGCTCAGCTGGCAGAGCAGGGGACTTTTAATCCCAAGGTCCAGGGTTCGAACCCCTGACGGCCCACCATAGAATAGAAAAGCGACTGGCGGATGCCGGCCGCTTTTTTGTTACCGCGGCACGGGTTCGAACCCGAAAGGGCGCGGAGCTGAGTAAACGCGTGAGCGTTTGCCAGCGCAGCGCGCAAGGCGCGAAAGCGCCGCAGCGGCCGCCTGCGAAGCAGGCTGAACCCCTGACGGCCCACCCAAAGATTGTTGAGACGGTCAACTTCGGTTGGCCGTCTTTTTTGTTGCCGGTGCACGGGTTCGAACCCGAACTTCTCTATATATAAGAACGCTTGGCGAACAAAACCTGCCTTTTACCGACGGGAAACAAATAGCTGACGCTTTTGGAGTAAAGTTGCGCTCCAGAGATGACCGATGCCTTAACACCTATAAACCAGCTGGTCATCGCCAATATCAGAAGCTGCTGCTTCGAATACGGCCTCAGCGAAGCAACTGAGGGTTCTATTTATTTGTGAATAAAATATGGAGTGCGGGATTCCCGCCCACGGCGCCCCTCCGGTCTGGCAATATATCTCCTTGCCGCGCGGCCCGGTCGGACCGGATCAGCCGCGGGGCGTGCACCTTGAGAACCGGATACTGCGAGGATGGACACTAACTTCAGTGTCGCATCCGGGCAGACATCGAACCATTTGAAATGGTCTAACTTGGATTTGTTTTTCGCAAGGCCGCCGAGAGGCGGCCCCGAGAAATTCCTTTTCCTATCTAATAGAACCATATGAATCGAACGGAACCGATCAGCTAATAGTTGTGAGGACCGGACGGGCTCGAAGCCCATATATTTTGGACGGAGAGTTCGATCCTGGCTCAGGATGAACGCTGGCGGCGCGCCTAACACATGCAAGTCGAACGGCACCTATCTTCGGATAGAAGCGAGTGGCGAACGGCTGAGTAACACGTGGAGAACCTGCCCCCTCCCCCGGGATAGCCGCCCGAAAGGACGGGTAATACCGGATACCCCGGGGTGCCGCATGGCACCCCGGCTAAAGCCCCGACGGGAGGGGATGGCTCCGCGGCCCATCAGGTAGACGGCGGGGTGACGGCCCACCGTGCCGACAACGGGTAGCCGGGTTGAGAGACCGACCGGCCAGATTGGGACTGAGACACG